>JBFEKH010000102.1:0-7289 GCA_041552775.1 Allopontixanthobacter sp. | reverse complement strand
CCTCCACACCGTTTTCTCTTTCATATCAATAGCATATGCTAGGGAAAACCTGTGCGTGAAATCACGCACTTACAGTCAAATGCACACGAGACCAGGCGCGCAAGAGACTGTTATTATTCGGTAGATATAGCCTCAATAAGCCATAGTCTCTGGGGCGAAAAGTGCAGTGACGGCTTTGCCAGCGACACAAAGATCTTCGTTTGCTTAGCGCTCAAAGCCAGCGGTTCACGCAGCCCGCTGAACATCCCAAAATGAATCTGGCGACCAGCTTCACAATAGCTGCTGCCGTCGAACTAACACCATCCTTGCGTACCGATAGGCTCAACCATGGGAATATCAGCTCAGACTTGAGTAGCGGTGCCTGCAACGACATACAGGGTCACCAGCATCCCAACTGCCAAGCCGCCTGGGCGATGGCTGCCTGTCCGCCGCCAGGTAAAAATTCCGATAATCGCCGCGGCGGTCAACACTGGCACAAATTGCAGCGCAATCACCGTGCTGAGGGGGTCGAATGCCGTGATCAGCGTTCCGGTCATGAAGAATAAGCCGTAGATCACGCTCAACATCACTATGAAGCCGGACGTGAGCATCAGGATCGCGGCCAGATATTGCAAATGGCCTGTGTCACTGTGGACCGTGGCGCTTGCAAGCGATCTTATCATAACCAGAAAGGCGAAAGTGATCGGCAAGACATAGATTGCGGCGATGCCTAATTGGCGGAGAGTGGGCAGTTTGACGGCGACGACCCATAGCCGGAAATCCGTGAGGAAAAGCTGATCGACGAGCCAGAGTGCGCCGTACCCGGCCGCAACGGTTGCCGCGGCCAACAGGATGGATCTTGTCCAGTCTGATTGATGCGTATGGGCGGGGCGCCGCATGAAGCGGCCTATCAAAAGACTTATCCCAGCGCCGACCACGGCCCAGAGTGCAATTTGCGTGGTAACCGCCTGCGGCAGCAAGCTCGAAGCTGGCAACAGAAGAAAGGCGGCAATAAAAGTCGGAAAGAACAGGATGGCCGGCAGGGCAGTATTCACTGCAAACGCGCGCCACCAGCGGCGGTCACGATGTTCAGCTGCTGGGATCGCCTCTACCCGCATGGATGCAAACAGAGGCAAGCGGACAAGCGCATCAAATACGCCGAGCATGATCATGACGAAGCCGACAAGGCCAATCCCTGTGCCGACTTCCTTCCAATACCAGATCTGATCGCTAACCGGCCTAGGCGTCCCGCCATCGAGCGTGGCGCCAAACCATTCCGTAGCGTTCCCGATCGCAGCCGCCGAGAAATGATCGCCCGGATGCGTCGTGTTAGGCTGATAAAGCTTTCGCGCGGTTCCTTCTGCTGCCGTTCCATACAAACGCTCCTCCGCAACGGGAGCGTCGGTGCCAAACACTGCTTGCAGCTTCTCGCTGGCTGGCAAGTCCTTTGCACGATCAACGCCCCACATGATTTTCGAGAATTCGTCATATCGGCTGAACACCAGCGCGAGATTGCGGGGCCAGGTGGCCGAACCTTCTTGTGCAAATGGTGCTCCAGTCGACGACCCTACCAGCACCATTGATGAATAGGCTTCGGGCATGGCGGCAGCCGCCGCGAGCACCGCCCAGCCGCCCATGCTGTGCCCTTCGAGACCAATCTGATCGGTATCAACCATCGGCAGCGATCTCAAATATCTCAAGCCATCAGGGCCGCCGAAGCCGTTCGAGAATGCTGCGCCGCCGCTGTATCCGTGCCCGGTCTGATCAAGCGACAGGACGACATAGCCGCGGCGGGCGAATTCAATGGCGAAACCGTCCTGTGTCTCGCGTGAATTAATATAGCCGTGGACAGCAAGAATACCGGGGGCGGGAGTCGCGGAGGTAGCATTTTTCGGCACATAAAGCAGGGCGCTCATTACGGTGCCGTTCGTGCCGGTGAACCGGATATCCCGAACGGTTGTACCATCTGCAGTCCGGACGGCCTGAGCGAGAAATGCACCTGCTAGAACAATAACCAGTCCAGCGACGATCAGCCACCAGCGACGCTTGGTCGTTACTTTTTGAGCCGTCGCTTGACCTGTGACTGTCAATTGGTCTTCCCCCTCGTCATTCCCCAAGGCATTGATCTAGGAGAATGCCGTTCAGATTGCACTTATCGCCGCGCGTGACAACCAGGGCGAAAGGCCGCGAATGGCGCTCGGTCCCATCAAATCAGCCGCTCCGCAAGCGGCCGGGATGCGAACCATAAGGATTTGACCACAAAGCTGTAAGGCACCAACGCGCCCTCAACATCCGCCGTCGAGGAGGGTATTCGTGCGCGATGGCTCGGTTATTTCTACCGAGTCAGCGAGCCGTCGTAAGCTGCACGGGCTGGGTCGCCGCCAAGGCTCAACGCCACTGCTTCAGCGATTTTGATCCCATCTACCGCTGCCGACAGGATACCGCCTGCATAGCCCGCACCTTCGCCGGCCGGAAACAGCCCCACAGTGTTCAGGCTTTGAAGATCGTCTCCCCGGGTGAAGCGGATCGGCGATGAAGTGCGGGTCTCGACACCGGTCATAACCACATCGGGGTGATCATAGCCCGGGATCTGCCGACCAAATACGGGCAGTGCCTCGCGCATCGCGGTCACTGCGAAGTCGGGCAGGCATTCCGCCAAATCTGTCATGTGCACTCCGGGTTTGTAGGATGGGGTTACCGATCCGAGAGCTTTGGAGGGGCGTCCTGCTAGGAAGTCGCCCAGTCTTTGCGCGGGGGCCTTGTAGCTCGATCCACCCGCGACATAGGCCAATGATTCCCAATGGCGTTGTAGCGCGATCCCCGCAAGCGGATCGCCGGGAAAGTCGCGCGCCGGATCAATCGCGACGACGAGACCGGAATTGGCGTTGCGTTCGTTTCGAGAATATTGACTCATGCCGTTGGTAGCCACGCGGCCTTCCTCTGACGTCGCTGCGACCACAGTGCCGCCGGGGCACATGCAAAAGCTATAGACCGTCCGATCATTCCTACAGTGGTGCGAGATGTGATACTCGGCCGCGCCCAGGATCGGATTACCAGCGTCGATGCCGAACCGTGACTTGTCGATCCAGGATTGAGGGTGTTCGATCCGGACACCGATAGAGAAAGGTTTGGCTTCGACATGAACCCCGGCAGCATGGAGCATCGCAAATGTGTCGCGCGCGCTGTGGCCAATTGCGAGCACGACATGATCGGCCTCCAGATAATCACCGTTGCTCAGATGGACTCCGCGAACGCTGCGGCCACCTTGGGCATCGGTCGTAATATCGATGTCGTCAACCCGGTTGGAGAAGCGGTACTCGCCGCCGAGCTCCTCAATGCTCCTTCGCATGCTCTCGACCATCGTTACCAGCCGGAACGTGCCGATGTGTGGATGCGCCTCGGTGAGGATCTCGGGGGGTGCCCCTGCCTTGACGAATTCAGTCAAGACCTTGCGGTCACGATTACGCGGGTCCTTGATACGGCTGTAGAGCTTGCCATCGGAAAATGTACCCGCGCCCCCCTCGCCAAACTGGGCGTTTGATTCAGGGTTGAGGACACCGCCCCGCCACAGCGCCCAAGTGTCCTTGGTCCGTTCGCGGACCACCTTGCCGCGGTCCAGGATAATCGGGCGATAGCCCATCTGGGCGAGGATCAGACCGGCAAATAGCCCGCATGGACCAGCGCCGATCACGACCGGCCGGCTGGACTTAGCCCCTTCAGGCGCCTTGCCGACCAGATGATAGCGGGGATCCGGTGTAGGCTGAATGTTCCGATCCTTGCGGAATCGCGTAAGCAACGCTGCCTCATTTTTCACGTTTACGTCGACCGAATAGACCAGCAGGATATTTGCTTTGTCGCGCGCGTCATGGCCTCGGCGGGAGACAACGTGCCGAACCAGTTCGCGCGGAGTGATCCGCAGCCGTTTGCAGATGGCGGTGGGTAGAGCCTCGTCCGGATGGTGGAGCGGCAGTGTCAGTTCGGTAATGCGCAACATCGTCCGGCTTTAGAGAGTGATCGTGCATAATGCCAATCAGACCTGTCCGGTATATCTGAAGGACAGCGGACGGAAGGGGTTCGTGAAAGGCTATAATCGCATGCGGTGAATGTCTCGCCAGTCACTCGATGTTACAGGCCCGGCCGGAATGGAGCCCGTGCTATTACCACAAGGCAGACTGGCAGGGTATCGGCTTTGACCGGACAGCAACCGGCAGCAATGCCCTGGTGCAATATGTCCCCGCTGCCGTGGCGCAATGGCGTGATGCAGTGGGGAGGGACCAAAATTACCTGCTGTGGTTTCACCACCTGCCGTGGGACCACCGCATGCAATCGGGCCGGACGCCGTGGGATGACATGGTTTTGCACTATGACTGGGGTGCCGCAAAGACGGTCGAGATGACATCGATCTGGCAAGGATTGGAGGGATATGTCGATCCGCAGCGGCATGCAGAGGTGGAAGCAATGCTGAAAATCCAGCAGCGCGAAGCCCGCTGGTGGCGTGATGTTTCACTGGCTTTCTGGTAGTCGGTCAATGGCTTGCCGCTGCCCGCTGAGACTCGTGTTCCGGAGAATTCATTGGAGCATTACCATACCCTCATATTTCCCGAAGCTCCGGGGCAATGAGGATGCTTGCTGCAAATGCTCACACCGGTCTATGGAAGTCACCATGGAGGGACCAGAGACCATCAAAACAGGGCATCGATCCCTCGGCGCACGGCGCGGTAATCGTGCCCTCACGATCGCCGATGTAGCGCGGGAAGCAAACTGTTCCCCAATGACAGTCAGCAGGGATATCAACGGCGATTGCAATGTGCGCGAAAACACGCGTGATCAGGTGCTGGATGCGATCCGGCGATTGAACTATTCACCCAGCCGCGCTGCCCGCAGCCTGGCGGGTGGCGAACAGTTGCGGATCGCGATCCTGTTCGACAATCCATCCGCATCCTATCTCAGCGAATTCCTGATGGGGGCGCTGGAGGAAGCCACAAGCTCCTACGTTCATCTGGTGGTCCAGGCCTGCGACAATCTGGCTGATACCCTGACGCTTGTGCGCAAACTGGCAGAAGGCGGGATCACGGTTCCATCCTCCCGCCGCCGCTGTGCGATGAACAGAGCGTCATGGACCTAGTGACGGAACTGGACGCGGTGGCGATCACGGTCGGGCCCGGCAAGTCGCTGGGTTCGCATGGCTTCGTGATGATTGATGATTTTCAGGCTGCCTATGATATGACGAAGCACATTATCGGTCTGGGTCACGAGCGGATCGGCTTCATCATCGGCAACCCCGAACAGGTCGCTAGCGGACGGCGCTTGAATGGTTTCCGTCAGGCGATGCTGGATGCCGGGCTTGAACCTCAGGACGATTTGATAGTGCAGGGCCGCTTTACCTACCGTTCGGGCATGGCCGGGGCGGAACGATTGCTCGCCGCGAACCCCAGGCCAACCGCGATCTTCGCGTCAAACGACGATATGGCCGCCGCAACTGTGGCCGTGGCCCACCGCCTGCATCTGGACGTACCGAACGATATTACCGTTTGCGGCTTCGATGATACCGCAATGGCCAGCACGATCTGGCCGGAACTGACTACAATCCGCCAGCCGATTCGCGAAATGACCGCTTGGGCAATGCGCGCAATTGCGCGGCTGATCCGGGCCAAGCGTTCGCGCGAGCGGCTCACATCGGAGCAAACCATCCTGCCCTATCAATTGATCCGCCGCGAATCAGATGCAGCGCCCAGCCTGGCTGCCGATCGCAAAGTAGCAAAGAAGACCTGATGTCAGACCCAGATCGCCCAACGCGCCTTCGCTCTCGCGACTGGTTCGACAATCTTGAACGGATGGACATGACGGCGCTCTATCTCGAGCGCTTCATGAATTACGGCATTACTCCGGAAGAATTGCGAAGCGGCAAACCGATCATTGGCATCGCGCAATCGGGGAGCGATCTCAGCCCGTGCAATCGCATCCATATCGAACTGGCAACCCGCACCCGTGACGGCATTCGTGATGCTGGCGGAATTCCCATCGAATTTCCGGTTCACCCGATTTTCGAAAATTGCCGCAGGCCAACCGCCGCGCTCGACCGCAACCTGCTGTATCTCGGTCTCGTGGAATTGCTGAACGGTTATCCGATTGACGGCGTAGTCCTGACAACCGGGTGCGACAAAACCACTCCGAGCCAGATCATGGCTGCCAGCACGGTCGATATTCCTGCCATCGTTTTGTCCGGCGGGCCGATGCTCGATGGCTGGCATGAAGGCGAGTTGGTCGGTTCGGGTACCGTTATCTGGCGCAGTCGGCGCAAGCTGGCCGCTGGCGAAATTACCGAGGATGAATTTCTTGACCGCGCCACCAGCAGCGCGCCATCCGCCGGACATTGCAATTCCATGGGCACTGCCAGTACGATGAACGCGGCCGCCGAAGCGCTCGGCATGTCGCTGACAGGCTGTGCTGCCATCCCGGCACCCTATCGGGAACGCGGGCAGATTGCGTATCGCACAGGACGGCGGATCGTGGAGATGGTGCACGAGGATCTCACACCTTCCCGCATTCTTACCCGCGAGGCATTTCTCAATGCCATTGCTACGGTCAGCGCGTGCGGCGGTTCAACCAATGCGCAGCCCCATATCGTGGCAATGGCCCGCCATGCCGGAGTCGAACTGGAGCCAGAGGTCTGGCAGGATCACGGGTACGACTTGCCGTTGCTTCTCAACATGCAGCCTGCCGGGGAATATCTTGGTGAGCGCTTCCAGCGCGCAGGCGGCGTGCCCGCGGTCATGTGGGAATTGCTCCAGGCCGGGAAACTTCATGCCGGCGGTATTACCTGCACCGGCAAGACTATAGCTGAAAACCTCGAAGGACGCGAAAGCAGCGACCGCGAAATGATCAGGCCGTTTGATGATCCGCTGCAGGAAAAGGCCGGGTTTCTGGTCCTGTCCGGCAATCTGTTCGATTTCGGAATCCTCAAGACCTCGGTCATTTCAGACGAGTTCCGTCAGCGCTATCTCTCCAAACCAGGGATGGAAGGGATATTCGAAGGCCGCGCGATCGTGTTCGATGGATCGGACGATTACCATCACCGGATCAACGATCCTGCGCTGAACATCGATGCAGATTGCATTCTGGTCATTCGCGGATCGGGCGTGCTAGGTTGGCCCGGCAGCGCGGAGGTGGTGAATATGCAGCCGCCTGACGCCTTGATCCGGCAAGGCACGATGTGGCTCCCGACATTGGGTGACGGCCGCCAGTCCGGTACTTCCGACAGCCCCTCAATCCTCAATGTTTCCCCCGAAAGCGCGGCGGGCGGCGGTCTG
>JBFEKH010000101.1:0-7290 GCA_041552775.1 Allopontixanthobacter sp. | reverse complement strand
GGGCAAGCCCCTGCAGGTGCCGTGTCAGCACGCCTGGGCGGACAGGATTTGACGCTTGACGAGGGCGGGAAATTCTTCGCCGCATTCGACCGGGATGCCGATCAAAGGGCTACGCTATCCGCAACGCTAGCCAATGGCAGGAAGCTGGAAAGCCCGTTGACGATCACGCCACGCGCGTGGAATATCGAGCGGGTCAATCTCGCCCGGCCTACCGGTGCGGCGAGCGAGGCATTCATGCAGCGGCGCCGACCGGAACTGGCGCAAATCAACGCGGCACGCCAAGTGAATGCGGATAGCGATGGATGGAGCCAGCCCTTCATCTGGCCGGTGAAAGGCCGTATTTCTGGCCGCTTCGGTTCGCAGCGCATCTATGGCGGGGTTCCTGCAAGCTATCACTCGGGGATCGACATCGCGACGGGAGAAAGCGGTACACCCTATGTCGCGCCAGCGGACGGAGTAGTGGTCTTGGCCGCGCAAACGCCATTCTCGCTGGAAGGGTATCTGCTGATCATCGATCACGGCATGGGTCTCAACAGCGCGTTCCTGCATAATTCGAAGCTGGCAGTACGCAAAGGCGATGTGGTCAAAAAGGGGCAGTATATCGGCAACATTGGCTCCACCGGAAGCGCGACCGGGCCGCATCTGCACTGGAGCCTGAAATGGCGCGATACGCGGCTTGATCCCCTGCTGTTTGCCGGGCCGATGTGAGGCACCGGACGAGACGCGCCAAATGGCGGTTGATGCTGATCATTCTCGTCATGCTGGCGCTCGCGCCGGTCACCTGGATTCGCGCTGAGCTTCCGGCCGTTAATCTGGACGGACCGGTCAATTTTATGCGGCTGACAATGCCGCAGCCTATGGCGGGCGAGGTGCAATTGCTGGGTGGCTGGAAGCTGGCCAGCCAGAATGACCATTTCGGCGGCTATTCAGCTCTGCTAGCGCTCGACGGCCAGCATCTGATTGCGGCGAGTGACCGCGGGCGAACCATGCGCCTGACTCTGCGCAAGAAGGGGCCGCCCATTGCGCAAATGAACTACCTTTCCGGTAAAGTTCAGCTCGAAAAGCGCCTCACCGATGTTGAATCGATTACCCGCGATCCAGCAAGTGGACGCGTCTGGGTCGGTTATGAAGAGGTCAATGCAATTGAACGGCTCGATAGCGATCTGAAGCAGTCGATAAGTGTTCGCCCTGCCCAAATGCGGGGATGGTCAAGAAATAAGGGTGCCGAGGCTATGGTCCGACTTGCCGACGGGCGGTTCGTCCTGCTCGCGGAAGGAACTCAAGGGTGGTTCAACAAGGATTTTCCTGGGTTGCTATTCCCATCGGATCCGGTCGCCGGAGTGAGTGCGGAGGAATTCTATTTTGCTCCGCCCGAAGGGTACCGGCCCGTCGACATGGTCCAGATACCCGACGGCAGGGTGCTGGTCCTCGTGCGCACGATCCATTGGCAGATCATGCCGCGCTTTACCGCCAAACTGGTGCTGGCCGATCCTTCCGCGATTGTGCCGGGCGGTACATGGTCTGGCCGGGTGGTCGCCGAATTTGCCCCGCCGATCCCGTCGGACAATTTTGAAGGGCTGGCGATGTGGCCGCGTGATGATGGCTTGCTGGATTTGTGGATGATCTCGGACGATAACCGCGCCGGCTTCCAGAGCACTTACTTGCTAAAAATGCGCTGGGACCCAAGGTCTGGAGCCGCCCCTGCACGTTAGGCAAAGGAAAAGGCGCGCGGCACAAGCCGCACGCCTTTATTATTTCCTATCCGATTGACCCGATCCGAAGACCGCGATCCAATCAGGCTGCGGCCTTCTCGACCTTTTCGGATTTCTTGAGGTCACGCTTTACTTTCAGCGCGCCTTTGCTGAGCTTTTCGTCCTTGGTCTTGAGCAACCAATTGTCGAGGCCGCCGACATGTTCAACCGAACGCAGGCCGTTGGTCGATACGCGGAACTTGAAGCTGCGATCCAGCTTCTCGCTCATCAGCGTGACATTCTGCAGGTTGGGCAGGAACACGCGCTTGGTCTTGTTGTTGGCGTGGCTAACGTTGTTGCCAACCTGGCGACCCTTGCCGGTCAATTCGCAGATGCGCGACATGATAAATCTCGTTCGATTGCGGGCCCGTCAGCATGAAGCCTTCGGGCGAGTTACTGGGTCCGTGTGATAACGGGAAGGCGGGCGCTTAGCGCTGCATGGCCGAATCGTCAATGCTTTCCGTTCCATTGGGCCGTTCAGTTGCGCCGATCTATCGGAGCAGCTTTCTTGCAGGAGCAGAGCGCGGCGGCTACCGGCTGAAAATGACTAGTTGGCCAATCCCTCAACCGATGCAGGATGCAATAGCACAGGCCCGGCTCGCTGCCGAATCGGGTGAAGTGCCAGTTGGCGCGGTCGTGACGCTGCGCGGCGAAGTGATTGCGGCGGCCCATAACGCCCCGCGCGAAGATCATGATCCCACCGCCCATGCGGAGATTGTGGCGATTCGCAGTGCCGCCAAAGCGCTAGGGCGCGAACGGCTCGAGGATTGCGAGCTATGGGTCACTCTGGAGCCTTGCGCCATGTGCGCAGGGGCGATCAGCCATGCGCGGATTGCCAAGCTTTATTACGGCGCGTCTGATCCCAAGGGCGGCGCGGTGGAGCAGGGGCCGCGCGTTTTCGACCAGCCGCAATGCCTGCACCGGCCAGAAGTCTATTCGGGCATTGGGGCGGAACCGGCGGCGGAATTGCTGCGCAGCTTCTTCGCCGCGCGCCGGTAGATATTCGTCAAAGCCCGCGCCAGATTTTGGCGGGTTTTGCATCGCCGGCACCGAAACGCCGCCTGTCACACCGGACAGGGTGGAAACGTTTTCCGTAACAGATCTGCACCTCTTCCAGCCAGCCCTTGTCATCCAGATCGAGCCCGATGTTTTCGGCTTCGATACCTTGATTGGCCGAGGCAATGGCGCCGCGGATGTCCCCCGCGGTCAGTTCCGGTTTGCGCGACAGCACGTCCATGTCGGGAAAACGCAGGTTGTTCCACAGGATACGGGTGACCTTGAAGTATGTTTCCGGCGTGCGGGTCATGCAGCTGCCGTGTTTCGCCCATTGCCGTGCGACCAGGCTGGCGGAGGGCATCATGCACATGTTTCGCCGTGCCTCTACCGGGCTTAAGCGACTCGCGGTCTTGCACCATTGGGGCCAACTGCCGCGTCCCTCGGGCCACAGGCCGTGAACGACAAAGCCGAACCGGCCATTGGAGCCAGAACATTGGGTCTGGCTGCGCGGCTGCATCTCGCGGCCCTTGCAAAACTCCGGCGACCAGCTGATGGCCAGCGTATAACCGGTGACCGGCAAGCGGCGGCTCGGCCCGTCGGCCGCGATGACCGGCACCGATATCCGGGCGGGCATCCGGCATTGAATGGCCTGCGCCATTACCGGCTGGCCGGCCATACCCAGACCAGTCAGCACGCCTGCGGCGGTTATGAGACCCTTATTCACCCTCATGCGAATGCGGCTTTGATCCCAGCCACTTGCGGGCATCTGGCAAAAACAGGCAGACAGCAGCCGCAGCCGCCAGCAGATTGGCCGCGACCGCCACTCCCAGCTCGAGGCCGGACTGCACGGCGATGGCTCCCGGCAATGCAGACAGACCCAGCAGGACGATGACCACCAGAATCCACTTGGCGACAGTGTTGGCCCGCCTAGCGATGAGGTAATACAGCAACAGCAGCACCAGTACATAAACGATGGCCGTAATCATCAGGATGCTCGCGCCCCAGCCGAGCGATACCATCGCGGCATCCTGCTCCATCTGGGCAAGGGTGTCTTGGAAGCCCAGAAAGGCAGCCAGAGCGGTAAGCAGGATGGAAACTAGAAACAGTCGTTCGAACAGGATGATTGATTTTGGCCGCATCGCGCGCCCTCCCCAAATTGCAATTTCGTCACTGTGTGACCGATTATCGAAGCCGAAACAACGGCATTTCGGCAGCGATCGCAACGGATTTCAGAGCGGAGTGAAATCCAGCCCGATATCTGCCGCAGGGGCGCTTTGCGTGAGGCGGCCCACTGATACGAAGTCAACTCCGGTGGCGGCCTTGGCTGCGATGGTGTCCAGATTGATCCCGCCCGATGCCTCGGTCGGCACGCGCCCCGCAACCAATGCCACCGCCTCGCGCAGCGTCGCTGGCTCCATGTTATCGAGTAGCAGGCGAGTGGCCCCGGCGCTCAATGCCGGTTCGATCTGGTCGATCCGGTCGACCTCGCAGATGATCTGCTCAACCCCGGCGGAAACCGCGCGCCGGACCGCTTCGCCGACCGATCCGGCCACGAGAACATGGTTGTCCTTGATCATGGCAGCATCCCACAGGCCCATCCGGTGATTTGCCGCGCCGCCCATGCGGGTGGCATATTTTTCCAGATGACGCAGGCCGGGGATCGTCTTGCGCGTATCAAGCAACACGCAATTGCCGGCGTCGCCATTGGCCCGCATCGCGTCGACATATTCGCGCGTCATAGTGGCGATGCCGGACAGGTGCTGGACCGTGTTGAGCGCGCTGCGTTCGGCGGTCAGCATGGCCCGGGCATTACCCGACAGCCGCATCAGGTCGCTGCCTGCGGGTACCTGCGCACCTTCGTCGACCAGGATTTCGATTTCCATATCCGGCTGGAGGCTGAGAAAGAACGCCGCCGCCACCGGAAGGCCCGCGACAGTGATCGCATCGCGGCTGTCCATCACGCCGGCAAAGCGCGCATCGCCCGGGATCACGCTTTCCGAGGTCACATCACGCCCGCCCCCAGGCAGCCCTTCGCCGAGATCTTCGGCAAGCGTAGCGCGGACAAAGCTGTGAAGATCGAAGCCGGTGAGTTGGAATGTGGTCATGGGCCAGTCTTGGCGGAGTTTTAGTTAGGGCTCAATGCTTTCTCTCACGGGCAGTTCGCTTCGCTCACGCCTCCGAGGTGCGGCCTAACCTGCCGGCGGGCGCCAGATCGTTCGGGCGCTCTTGCGATCCGCTGTTCGCGGACCGGACCACTCCAAGTTATCGATGAAAGACTATGATCCTGGTCGCGGCCGCCAGCGTACGACCGCACGCCGCGCGGTTAGCGTGGAAGCCTCAAGCGCCGGATGGCCCCGCCGGCGCTTGAGGCCAAACAAACTAATGCACAAACCGCGCTACCACGTCGCGGTAGCTGCGCGAAACCTTCACTTCGGCGCCCGAATCCAGCACCAGGAAGCATTCGCCATTGGTGTGCGGCTTGACCTGCCTGACCTGGTCGAGATTGACGATGGTCGAACGGTGCACGCGCTGAAATTTGCGCGGGTCGAGCCGGCGTTCCAGATCCTTCATTGTTTCGCGCAGGATCAGCGAATTATCGCCGGTATAGATGCACATGTAATCGCCCGCCGCCTCGATATGTTCGATCGAGCCGACTTCGACGCGGAAAATCTGCCCGCGGTCCTTCACATTGATCAGTTTTTCGAACCGTTCGGTCGATTCGGCTTCTGTCTCGGCAAATTCTTCGGCGGCATCGGGGGCGACTTCGGCCAGCACGTTCATCAGATTGACCGCTTCTTCGGCCGAGCGTTTTTCGCTCAGGCGCACGCGGACCCGCTCGACCGTGTCGGCCAGCTTGTCGACATCCACCGGCTTCATCAGATAATTGACCGCATTAGCCTCGAAGGCGCGGATAGCGTGTTCCTGATAGGCGGTGACGAACACGAAAAGGGGCGGCTCGATTTCCATCACGCCCTTGACCACGCTGAAACCATCAAAGCCCGGCATTTCAATGTCGAGGAACACAAGGTCGGGCTTTTCCGTCTTGATCTTGCGGATGGCCTCACGTCCGTTCGCGCAGGTCTCGATGATTTCGATGTCGTCAAAAGCTTCGAGTCGCAATTGCAGGCCTTGGATAGCCAGTTTCTCGTCGTCGACGATGATGGTGCGAATTGTCATAGTTTCGATCCAATGGTGCGCTCAAGATCGGGGGGAGATGCTTGAACAGCTTGTGGGGTGGTGCCGGATGGATTCGTAGCGGCTGGATTGGGTGACAGTGTGGCGGGATTCGCCTGAACCTGAGGTGACGCTACGGCTGCGGACGGTTCCGCCGCCTGTTCGCTGTCCAGATTTTCGAAAGGCAATTCGATCACGACGGTAAAGCCGCCTTCGGGCGGGTTCCGGATTTCAAACAGATGTGCATCACCATACGCCTGGGCCAAACGGTCGCGAATATTGGCAAGGCCTACTCCGGTGGATTGCGTGCGTCCTTCTCCCGTCATTGCTCCAGGAAGCCTGTGACGTTGGCCGCTTGCGTTCAAGCCCGGACCGGTGTCGGAGACGGTGATCCGCAGGTTTTGTCCGACGAGCCGCGCGGTAATGCTGATCTTGGCGCCTTCTTCCTGTTTGGAAACTGCATATTTGATCGCATTTTCAACCAGTGGCTGCAGCAACATCGCGGGCAATAATGCACCTTGAGCGGCAGGTTCGATCTGGAAATCGGTCCGCAACCGTTCCTCGAACCGCATCCGCTCGATGCCGAGATAGAGCTTCAGCGTCTGCACTTCCTGATCCAGCGTAACCTTCCCGGTCGGCTGGGTCAGCAACGTATGGCGCAGGAAAGACGACAGGCGCGTCAGCATCGCATTGGCTGGCTCAGTCTGTTTCAATAGCACCAGCGTGCTGATGGAATTAAGCGTATTGAACAAGAAATGCGGGTTCAACTGGTACCGCAGCATGGCCAGCTGCGCCGCGGTTGCCTGCGCTTCAAGCCGCTCGAGCCGGTCCGCCTGTTCTTCTACCTGCAGGAAGTAATTGATCGCGTAATACAGTGCGGACCAAGCGCCCAGCAGCGTCACGTCGAGATAGAAATAACCGAAGAACCGCTGGAGCATCCCGATCTCGCGGTCCGGATAATAGAGGCTGATGACCCAGCTATCCAGAAACGCGTAGGACCCCACTCCAACGGCGAGCACCAGGGCCGTCATACTCCAGGTCACCAGCGGCTTGCGGTTGATCAGCATGCGGTAGATGACCGACAGGACCAGGCTGATGGAAAAGCCGGTGATCGAACCGATCAGGATCAGGATCAGGAAATCCCACGGCTGCGAATTGACTAGCGCCGATGCGCTGCGAAACAGGGTAACGCCGATCCATCCGGCAATCTGAAGATTCCAGAAAGCCCGGTTCTTGTTCCGGAAAAACGGGGTCGGGCGAAAGGGCAACATAGCCATGGTCTGACACGCTTAGCCGATTTTTCGATATTTCGTCAGATTGTTTTGCGCAGCCGCCAAGTTGGGGTAGCATAGCGGGCAAGGAGAGCGGT
>JBFEKH010000100.1:0-7397 GCA_041552775.1 Allopontixanthobacter sp. | reverse complement strand
CGGCTTTTGCCGCTTATCCAAAAAAATCCGATAGCTACGACGCTTGTGCTTTGCCCCACATATAAAAGTGCGAACAAAGCTACGCCGTACCTGAGAATACACCTTTCTCAGGGCTGCCCCCTATCGGCAAATGATATTAAGAATCAGGCTGTCCAGTCCCGAACCGAAGTAGTGTTATGAACCGGTTTTTCATTGAAGCAATAGTATTGGTAGTAAAAAATCTGAAATAAAGCGGTTGACTCGGTTCAAACCGCAGGCTTGCGTTTAACATACTGTTTACCTTCGATTTTCACCACTTTCGAGGCGCGAATCGTGGATTTCCTAGGGGGCCAGCTGATGATCTGTGTAATTGCGTTGTAATAAAAAAGGCCGGCGCAAAATGCACCGGCCCAATCAGGGTCCAAAAGCAGACCTGAGGCCTGCAGATTTAAGCGATCCTAGCGAATCGCGATTCGAATCAGAGTGCAGCGACCCGCTTCGACAGGCGCGACATTTTCCGCGACGCTGTATTCTTGTGCATCACGCCGCGTGCCACGCCGCGTGCCAGTTCAGGCTGGGCAGCTTTGAGGGCTTCTGCAGCAACAGACTTGTCGCCGCCTTCGATGGCCGATTCGACCTTCTTCACGAAACCGCGGATGCGGCTCATGCGGGCGCCATTGATTTCGGCGCGCCGGTCGTTGCGGCGGATACGTTTGCGGGCTTGCGGCGAATTGGCCATGTTTGTCCTTTGTCGGGTCGCCACGAAAGCGGCCGGAATTTTAGAATTTGCAAATACGAAAAGCGGCAGTTTCCCGCCGGAAAGCGCGCCCCTTACAAAGCGTCAGGCGAATCGTCAATGTTTGTTTAGCCTCAAGCGCGGGCGCTCGCATTCGCTCGCTTAGGATTGCGCACCATAAGGCGCGGCGGGCCGTCGCCCTTATGGCTGCCGCGACCAGGAGCTGGGTGCCAGACTTGATGGCTCGGAATAATCCGGTCCGCGACCAGCGGACCGCAAGGCCGACGGGCCGCCCGACCTTATGCGAGGAAAGCCAGAACCGCGGATGCGGCCGCCCGGCGATTAAGGCTAAAACAAAAAATCCGCGAGAGAAGGGAGAAGCGCCTCACTTCTGGCACTTCGGGCAATACCACGTGCTGCGCCCGCCTTGTGCGATCCGTTTGATGGTACCGCCGTCGCTGCGTTTGCAGGGCTCCCCTTCGCGTCCGTAAACGTCGAAGCGGGTCGCGAAATAGCCCAGTTCTCCGTCGGGCCGGGCATAATCGCGCAGGGATGATCCGCCGTCCTCGATGGATTGCAGAAGGACCTCGCGAATCGCCGGGACCAGCCGGTCCAATGCAGGGCGGGACACTTTACCAGCTGGCTTGTCCGGCCTGATTCCGGCCCGGAACAGAGCCTCGCAGACATATATATTGCCAAGGCCTGCGATGATCCGCTGGTCGAGCAGCAGTAGTTTGATGGCTTGCTTGCGGTCCTTGAACGCAGCGTGGAGATGCTGCGCTGTCAGGTCCGGGCCAAGCGGTTCCGGGCCCATCGCCGCGAAGGAAGGCCAGCTGTCCAGCGTAGGGGTGTCGACCAGATCGACCCAGCCGAAGCGGCGCGGATCACACAGGGAAAATTGGTGATCGGCGGTGTGGAGCACGAAATGGTCGTGTTTGTCGGGCGCCTCGGGGTCGATTCGCCAGCGCCCGCTCATGCCCAGATGGAAGATGATTGTCCGGTCACGGTCCGTATGGATCAGGCCGTATTTTGCCCTGCGCCCCAGGCCCGTCACCGTCGCGCCCGTCAGCGCCTGAACCAGGTCCACCGGGAAGGCCCGGCGCATGTCCGGGCGGTTCACCGCAGCGCTGACAATGCGCTGCCCATCGAGGAACCGCGCGAGCCCGCGGACCGTTGTTTCCACTTCGGGGAGTTCAGGCATTTCCAAGTTCCGGCATCAGACCATCTAACACCCTTTCCGGCGGGGGCAATTGTCCGTAAGGCGGCGCATATGAGTGATCAGGTTTCTTTCGGATATAAAGATGTCGATGCGAGCGAGAAGACCGCCCTGGTGGGCGAAGTCTTTTCCAATGTGGCTGCCAAATATGACATCATGAACGATGCCATGTCGGGCGGCATGCACCGTTTATGGAAAGACCGCTTCGTGCGGCGGGTAAAGCCGCAGCCGGGCGAGGCGATCCTGGATATGGCCGGCGGCACAGGCGACATCGCCTTTCGCATGGCTGAAAAGGGCGCGGATGTGACCGTGTCCGATATCAATCAGGAAATGTTGGACGTCGGCATCGAACGCGCCATGGACCGCGGCATCGACAGCCTGGTCTGGTCGCGCCAGAATGCCGAGGAGCTGACTTTCTCCAGCCGTAGCTTCGATGCCTATACAATCGCGTTCGGCATCCGCAACGTGACCCACATCGACCGCGCATTGGCAGAAGCGCACCGCGTGCTGAAGCATGGCGGGCGATTCTTTTGCCTGGAATTTTCGACCACCGAGTGGCCCGGCTTCAAGGATGTGTACGATCTTTATTCGCACAAATTGATGCCCAAGCTCGGCAAGCTGATCGCGGGTGACGAGGAAAGCTACCGCTATCTGGCCGAATCGATCCGCCGGTTTCCGAAAATGCCGGAATTCGAAGGCATGATCAGGCAGGCGGGTTTCAGCCGGACCAAGGTCGAACCGATATTAGGCGGCGCAGTCGCGATCCATTCAGGCTGGAAAATCTGATTTCGTGACAAGGCCTGCAACGCATATCTGGCGGCTCGGAAAATGGGCGCGTACCTTGGCGCGGCATGGCGCCTTGCGCGGAATTGCGCGTGATCCCAATACGCCACTGCCGGTAAAGCGGCTGATCGGCTTCTTCAGTATCGGGACGCGCAAATCGTCCGAACCCGATTACGCGGGGGCGTTTCGGGAAATCGGACCCGCCGCAATCAAACTGGGCCAGACCCTAGCAACCCGCCCCGACATTGTTGGCGAGGAAGCGGCAAACAACCTTCTTTCGTTGCAGGACGATCTGCCCCCCGTCGATTTCGAGCATATCAAACAGGCGATCGAGGCGAGTTTCGGACGGCCAATCGAAGCATTTTTTTCCAGCATCGATCCCGATCCTGTCGGGGCGGCATCGATTGCGCAGGTCCACCGGGCTGTAACCACCGAAGGTGTGGACGTCGCCGTCAAAGTCCTGCGTCCCGGAATTCGCGAGAAATTCGCCCGCGACATTGCGACCTATGAATGGGCTGCGGCGCATCTGGAGGCAATGGGCGGCGAGGCGAAGCGGCTTCGACCCCGTCTGACGATTGCGAATTTCCAGCGCTGGACCAACAGCGAGCTCGATCTCCGGCGCGAAGCGGCCTCGGCCAGCGAATTGTCCGAAAGCATGAAGGCCGTGGCCGGTTATGCCATTCCGGCGATCGATTGGGACCGGACGAACGGCAAGGTCCTTACCATCGAGTGGGTGGACGGGATCAAGATCAGTGATCGCAAGGCCTTGCTGGCGGCAGGTCATGACCTGCCCGAACTGGCAAACCGGCTGGTGCTTGCATTCCTGACCCAGGCGATCAGCGGCGGATTTTTCCATGCCGACATGCATCAGGGCAATTTGTTTGTCCGCGCGGACGGGACGATTGTGGCGATCGATTTCGGAATCATGGGCCGGATCGACCGACGCGCCCGGGCATGGCTGGCAGAAATACTTTACGGGCTGACAACCGGGAATTACCGCCGCGTGGCCGAGATTCATTTCGAAGCGCAATATGTGCCGAGCTACCATTCGGTCGGTGAATTCGCGACCGCATTACGGGCTGTTGGCGAGCCGATGCGCGGTAAACCGGTGAGCGAACTAAGCGTGGGCCAGATGCTCGACGGCTTGTTTGCCATCACCCGCGATTTCGACATGCAGACGCAGCCGCATCTGTTGCTGCTGCAGAAAACCATGGTGATGGTCGAAGGGATCGCCACGCAGCTCGATCCCGAAATCAACATGTGGGATGTGTCAGCCCCCTTCGTGCGGTCATGGATCCGCGACGAACTGGGCCCCGAGGCGGCGATTGCCGACCGTATTCGTGAAGATACCGATACGCTGATGCGCATTCCGGCGCTGATCCGCCGGCTGGAAGAACAATATCCGCCCAAGGGCGGCGCACCTGACTTGCCGCCACTGCCCGACATCGAATTGATGTGGGAACGGCGCCGCAAGAGCGCGGCAAAAGCAGGCAAAGGCTGGCCAGGTTACCTGCTGTCCGGCTTGGTTGGCGCGGGCGCGGTTGCCGGTGCGCTGGCGCTTGGCCTGATCGGTTAGGCTGGAACCTAGTCGATTTCGGTGAAGGCGGTATGCGGCAATACCCGGCTTCCGATGAGGCACAGGATTACCGCAAACGCTTCGACCAGCATGGGTAGCCAGAAATCCTGGTAGCTGCCCATGAGCGCCAGATTCACTGTGCGCCCGATAATGGCGATAGCGAACAGCGCCGCAGACACCAGCAGCGGATCGCCTTTGCGTTTCCAGCCGCCCCAGATCATGCAGCCGCCGCCGACCATGAAAAATGCCGTGAAATCGGCTCGCAGACTGGCGTAGCCCATCACGCCATCCGGGATCACCCCGAAATCGGCCCCTGCCGTGGCGGGATTGAGTAAAAAACCTGCGCCCATGGCGACAAAGAATAATCCGCCGACAAACAGCAGTGCAGTTAGGATAAGGCGCATAGAATTTCTCTCCCGAACATGCGCGGTACACTGCAAAGTCCCTTGCTCGCTAGGTAAAAATTAACCACTACGTTGCAGGGCCTTCATGCACAGTTGTATGGGGTCCCGATGGACGCCTACCTTTTCGCGCCTGATGTCCGGCGTGCAGGAACAGGGGAGACCTGAAATGTTGTCGCCGGCTCGCTTGATTGCGGCAAAAGCGAAATTGACCGCATGAGCGGCAAGGCGTCCCCGCGCATCCTGCTGGTGGTGGGCGGCGGAATCGCGGCCTATAAATCGTGCGAACTCGTGCGCCTGATCCGCAAGGGCGCGGGCGGTGTGGCGGGCCATGTAACTTGCGTTGTGACCAAGGGCGGGCAGCAATTCGTTACCCCGATGGCGCTGGCGGCGCTCAGCGAAAATCCGGTACATACAACTTTGTGGGATTTGAAGAACGAGGCGGAGATGGGCCATATCCAGCTCAGCCGGGAAGCTGACCTGGTGGTGGTATGCCCGGCAACCGCCGATCTTCTGGCCAAGATGGCAGCCGGGATCGCCGACGATCTGGCGACGACCCTGATTTTGGCGACCGACAAGCCGGTGATGGCTGTTCCGGCGATGAATGTACGGATGTGGGAACACGAAGCCACCCGGCGCAACGTGGCCTGGCTGCGGCAAGCCGGGGTGACCGTAGTCGAACCCGCTGTGGGGCCCATGGCCTGCGGCGAATTCGGCGCGGGACGGATGCCAGAACCCGAAGCCGTGTGGGCGAAGATCGCCGAGCAGCTTGGGCTGGAACATGACTACAAGCCGCCAGCAATGGATGCAGGCGAAGAGGAATATGACGAGACCTTTGACGAGGTCGAGGCGCTGGAGCCAGAACCCGATATCGAACGGCGCGGCGGCGGTCTGGGCGGATTGCTCGCATCGCTGATCCCGCGGAGCATGCCCAAACGCTCCGCCAGGGAAATCGAAGAGGAATGGGTCGCCGAGCCACTGGAAGAGGTCACCGAAGCCAGAGAAGAGGATGCCGCCGAGCCGGACGATCAGCCGGTTGAGATCCCTGCCGTGCCGGATATCAGGCCGGGCTTCGCCGGTTCGCTGCTGGCGACCAAAGGCAAGGCGTCCTCTGCGCCGCCCACCGATCCGCAGGCAATGAACCACATGGTCAAGTCGGGGGCAGGCAAGGCAATGCCCGAGCCGCTCGACGGCGATACCCATTTGCAGGCCGCTCCTGTCGACATTGATCCGCTGTACGGCCAGCCCGATTTCGATACCGATCCGGAGCACCGGCCGCTGTATGGCAGGCATATCCTGATTACCGCCGGGCCCACGCATGAGCCGATCGATCCGGTCCGCTACATTGCCAACCGGTCTTCCGGCCGGCAGGGTTTTGCCATTGCTGCCGCTGCGGCAAATGCGGGCGCGCGGGTGACGCTGGTGGCCGGTCCGGTCTATCTCGATACGCCGCCCGGAGTAGTGCGGATTGACGTGGAATCGGCAGAGGAGATGGCCGCCGAGGTCAAGCGCCTGTTGCCCGCCGACGCCGCAATCATGGTCGCCGCAGTATCCGATTGGCGGACCAAGGAATTCGCGTCACAGAAAATGAAAAAGCGCGGCTCTGCCCCGCCTGCGCTGATGCTTACCGAGAACCCGGATATCCTGGCGTTGGTCGCGGGCGGCACGAACCGTCCGCGCCTGCTGATCGGGTTCGCCGCCGAAACTGAAGACGTAGTTGAAAATGCCAAGGTCAAACGCAAGCGCAAGGGCGTGGACTGGATCGTGGCGAACGATGTTTCGGGGCCGGCTGGAGGCAGTGTGATGGGCGGCGATAACAATCAGGTCTTTATCGTCACTAGCGAAGGCGTCGAAGCGATCGAGGAAATGCCCAAGCAGGACGTCGCCCGCCTGTTGATCGAGCGAGTGGCGGAGGCTCTTTCCGGGGACATCAATGACTGACCGGATTGGTGTGAGCCTGAAGCGGCTGCCGCATGGCGAGGGGCTGGACCTGCCCCATTATGCGACCAGCGGCGCCGCGGGCATGGATGTCGTGTCCGCAGAAGACGTGACGATCCAGCCTGGCGCCCGCCATCCGGTGGCAACGGGGCTGGCGATGGCCATTCCGCACGGATTTGAAATCCAGGTGCGCCCGCGCTCCGGTCTCGCGCTCAAGCACGGGATCACGGTCCCAAATACGCCGGGAACGATCGATTCCGATTATCGCGGCGAGCTGAAAATCCTGCTGATCAACCACGGTTCCGAGCCATTCCCGATTGCCCGCGGTGACCGCGTGGCGCAGCTGGTGCTGGCGCCGGTGGTGCAGGCGCGCTGGGACGAGGTTGCGACGCTGGACGATACGGCGCGCGGTAGCGGCGGATTTGGCTCTACGGGTTCCTGATGTTCAGCGCGGGAGACATCACTCCCATGGGTGCGCTGTTGGCGCTGCTGATATTGGCGATCTGGATCCTGGTACTGGTGTGGGTTGCTGCACGTATTCAGGCTTTCGTTGCACGGCGCACCGGATGGCAGGGCCTAGACTGGCGCAATGTGCTGGGCACCTCCGTGCTGCTTCTGGCCGCAATTCATCTGGGCAATTTTGCAATCGACCTGTTCGAACGCTGGACCAGCGGCGGTGAATATCCGCTGGAACCAGGCTTCCCCGGATCGTTCCTGATCGGTTCGGTCGCCATCGGCGTCGGCATTGCCGCAGTGCGTACCCGACGG
>JBFEKH010000099.1:0-7402 GCA_041552775.1 Allopontixanthobacter sp. | reverse complement strand
GCCACGCGTTGTTGCTGGCCGCCCGACAGACGTGCGCCGCCCTCGCCCAGATAGGTGTCGAGCCCGTCCGGCAGGTCGCGCAGGAACCCTTCCGCGTTGGCAGCGCGGGCCGCTTCCCAGATTTGTTCGTCGCTGGCATCCCATTCGCCGTAGCGCAGATTGTCGCGCGCGTTGGCGGAGAACAATACTCCGTCCTGCGGCACCAGGCCCATACGGCGGCGAATTTCGGCAGGATCGGCACTGGTCAGCGGCACGCCGTCCACCCGGATGGAGCCTGCCTGCGGGTCATAGAACCGTTCCGCCAATTGGAAGATGGTCGATTTCCCGGCACCCGAGGGGCCAACGATCGCTACCGTTTCGCCTGGCTCAACCTCGAGGCTGAAATCCTTCAGTGCGGCCACTTCCAGCCGGGTGGGATAACGGAAAGTGACATTGCGGAACGAAAGGCTGCCGCGCGGCGGCTGCGGCAAGGCCTGCGGGCGTTCCGGCGGGGCGATTACCGGCTTTTCATTGAGCAATTCATTGAGGCGGCTGGCCGCCCCTGCACCGCGCAGCAGATCGCCGTAAACCTCGGTCAGGGCGCCGAAGGCGCCCGCCACGAGGCCGCCGGTAATCACGAAGGCGGCGATTGTCCCGCCGCTGATTTCGCCAGTGGAAACCCCGATCGCGCCGCGCCACATGATCAGCGTGATCGACCCGAAAATGAACATGATGATGATCGAGGTCATCGCCGCGCGCAGCAAGATCCGGCGTTTCGCGGTGGTGAAGATAGCCTCGACTGCCACTTCGAACCGGGATTGCTCGCGCTTTTCCTGGTTGAAGGCCTGGACGATCTTCATCGCCCCCAGCGTTTCGGAAACCATCGCGCCGACATCGGCGACCCGGTCCTGGCTGGAGCGCGAGATATTGCGTACACGGCGGCCGAAATACATGATCGGCAGCATGACCAGCGGGATTGCGATCACCAGCCCGACTGTCAATTGCGGGGCCAGCCAGAACAGATAGATGGTGCCGCCGATGCCCATCAGCAGGTTGCGCAAGGCCACCGATACTGTCGTCCCGACCACTTGCTCGATCAGGGCGGTATCCGCCGTCATCCGGCTGGAAATTTCCTTGGGGCTGTTTTCTTCATAGAAAGACGGGGCAAGTCGCAGCAGATTATCCTGCACCTTCAACCGGATGTCGGCGACCACCCGTTCGCCCAACCAGCTGACAAAATAGAACCGCATCGCAGTGCCAAGGGCCAGCACCACCACGATCATCAAAAGGTAACGGAACCAACGACCGATATCGGCCGGATCTCCGCCGCTGGAGAAACCATTGTCGATAATCAGCTTGAAACCCGCCGGGATCGCCAGCGTCGCACCGGCGGTGATCATCAGCGCCAATACAGCCAGCGCAACCTTTCCGGGATATCTGGCCAGTTCGGCCCAAATCATTTTCAGAGGGCCAAGGCTCTTCGCTGGCTTGGGCTTGCTTTCCGAAACGGCGGTCTCTGCCGGTTCCAGTTCGATCTCGTTGCTGTTGTTGGCAGTTGCTGTCTGAGCGTCCATCTGATGCAGGTAGCGATGTGACCTGGCAAAATCCACTGCGCGAGGCGAATTTATACCGATCGTCTTCATCCCGGTACATTTGCAGATTGATTATTTGCGTAGCGTCACAATCTAAGCCATGGTGCAGTGCAATAAAATACCCGAACCGGGTCGCAGGGGATATAATTTGCTTTATCACGCACATGAAATGCAGCGCGCCTGGCTCACCAGCGCGAGTGCCTGGGCCGCCATCGGCTCCGAAATGTTCGGTAACTCGCGGATGCCGATGGGTTATCTCGGGCTTGGTCCGGCAGCTTCATCTGCACTTGAAGTGTTCGCCCATGCTGCGGCGCCGCGCGGCAAGCCGACCTTCGGGATCGAAGAAGTGGCCGTGAACGGCGCAGATTTCCCGGTTGCCGAATCCATCGTGATGACGAAGCCGTTTGGCGATTTGCTGAAATTCCGGCGCGAAGGCCTGGCTGCCGACGCACCCAAATTGCTGATCGTCGCCCCGATGAGCGGCCATTATGCCACTTTGCTGCGCGGCACGGTCGAACGGATGGTGGAAAGCTGCGAAGTTTACATCACCGATTGGGCCGATGCGCGCACCGTTCCGGTCAAGGCAGGCCGCTTCGATCTCGATGATTACATTGATTATCTGGTGGAATTCCTCGATCATATCGGTCCGGGCACGCACATGATGGCGGTGTGCCAGCCATCGGTGCCGGCACTGGCTGCGACCGCGTTGATGAATGCGGATAAGCACCCAGCCAGCCCTGCGACCCTGACCATGATGGGCGGCCCGATTGACACCCGCAAATCACCGACAACGGTCAACGACCTGGCAATGGAGCGCCCGCTCAGCTGGTTCCAGCAGACCGTTATTGCCACGGTTCCATTCAGTTATGCCGGCGCGGGCCGCAAGGTTTATCCCGGCTTCCTTCAGCTCGCCAGTTTCATGAGCATGAACCTGGGCAGCCACATGATGAGCCATTTCGAGATGTTCAAGCATCTCAATGCCGGTGACGATATCAGTGCGCAGGCGACCAAGGATTTCTACGAGGAATACCGCTCAGTCTGCGACATGACGGCAGAATTCTACCTGCAGACGGTGGAAGAAGTGTTCCAGAAGCACTCCATCCCCAACGGCACGTTTGAACATCGCGGCAAGGTCGTGGATCTCGGCACGATCAACCGCACGGCAATCCTGTGCGTCGAGGGCGAGCGGGATGATATTTCAGGGATTGGCCAGACCAAGGCCGCGCTCGACCTGGCTACCGGACTGGCGGCTTCGAAAAAGCAGTATTTCCTCGCCGAGGGTGCTGGACATTACGGCATTTTCAACGGCAGCCGCTGGCGCGACAAAATCGCTCCGGTGGTCGAGGAATTCTATGCCAAGCATGGCGCGAAGAAATCCAACCTGAAGGCTGTCGCGTAAGCAAAGCCTCCAGGGCTGCTCAAATATTCCCGGGTGCTTTCCCGCTTCCGAAAATACGCCTGATGACCCGGCGAGCGAGTAACAGCAGCCAGATCGTCAGGCCCAGCAGCAGCAGTGCAATCGCGCCCGCCGCGTAGGGATATTCGTAAGCGGCATAGAGCAGCGCGGCGGTGGCGACGTCCTCCACGCTCGACATGGCGACATTGGTCACCGGTTCGGGACTGGTGTTGATCACGGCCCGCGCCCCAGCCTTGCCGCCATGCGCCAGCAGCGCCCCGCCGCCGCCGAGAACGAAGGCAATAACCTGGGTCGCGGGATCGGACGGGTCGACAATCGCCAGAGCCAGAAATGCGCCGCCGACCGGGCGGATAAAAGTGTGAACGCCGTCCCACAGCGTATCGAGCCAGGCCACCTTGTCGGCGAAGAATTCACACAGCGCGGCCAGCGCGGCGATACCCATCACCCACGGATTGGCGAGGATCTGCAAACTTGCGAGATGTTCCGGCAGCGGGATTGCCCCGGTGTGCATCGCAATGCCGGTGGCAAGGATGCTCAGATAGAGCCGCCAGCCCGATAACAGGCTGACACTACCAGCGATTCCGAGAATTTCGATGATACCCATGGGCTGCAGAATGCGCCCGATCTGGCCGTAGTGCAAGCGGCCCTCCCTGGATCGGAAATCCGGGGAGGGCCCACCGCTTAGAAGATTTCGAACAATCCGGCAGCACCCATGCCGCCGCCGACGCACATTGTGATCACGGCATATTTCGCGCCGCGACGCTTGCCTTCGATCAGCGCGTGGCCGGTGCAGCGTGCGCCGGTCATGCCGTAGGGGTGGCCGATCGAGATCGAGCCGCCATTGACGTTGAGCAGGCTGTTATCGATGCCCAGCTTGTCGCGGCAATAAATGACCTGCACAGCGAAGGCTTCGTTCAGTTCCCACAGGCCGATATCGTCCATCTTCAAATTGAAGCGTTCGAGTAGCTTGGGAATGGCGAAGACGGGGCCGATGCCCATTTCGTCAGGCTCGGTACCGGCAACAGCCATGCCGACATAGCGGCCGAGCGGGGCCAGGCCGCGCTTTTCAGCGATCTTGGCTTCCATCACCACACTGGCGCTGGAACCATCGGACAATTGCGAGGCGTTGCCTGCGGTAATCGTCATGTCCGGACCCATCACAGGCTTGAGGCTGGAGAGCCCTTCCAGCGTGGTTTCGGGACGGTTGCCCTCGTCCTTGGCGATGGTCACTTCGACGTCGCTGATCTCGCCGCTTTCCTTGTCCTTCACCTTGTGGGTGGTGGTGACGGGCACGATTTCATCGTCGAACTTGCCAGCGGCCTGAGCAGCGGCAGTGCGCATCTGCGATTCCAACGCATATTCGTCCATCGCTTCGCGGGTGATGCCGTAGCGTGCGGCAACCGTTTCGGCCGTTTGCAGCATTGGCATGTAGACCGTGCCATGCATCGCCATCAGTTCACGGTCGGGTGCGACGCGCATTTCAGGGGTCTGGACCAGGCTGATCGATTCCTGGCCGCCCGCCGCGACGATATCCATCCGGTCAACGATGACCTGCTTGGCAGCGGTGGCGATCGACATCAGACCGGACGAACACTGGCGGTCCATCGTCATGCCCGAAACGGTTACTGGCAGACCGGCGCGCAAGGCAACCTGACGGCCCAGGTTGCCCGCCTGCGTGCCCTGCTGCAGCGCACTGCCCCAGATTACGTCGTCAACTTCGGCACCTTCGATACCGGCGCGTTCCAGCGCGGGCTTCAGCGAATAGGCACCGAGCGTTGCGCCCGAAGTGGAATTGAAAGCGCCCTTGTAGGCACGGCCGATGGCCGTGCGGGCGGTAGAAACGATGACTGCGTCACGCATAGTGAATTCCTTGAATTATTGTTGGTCTGTAACCCGGGGAGGAGCGGGAAGTCAGACGAAGTAGAGCGAAATCCACTCACAGATGAAAGCAGGCTTGTCTTCGCCTTCGATTTCCATCGTGATTTCGCTGGTCTGCTGCCACTGGCCAGGCCGCTTCTCGACCATTTCGAGCAGTTTCCAATGGGCGCGGATGCGCTTGCCGGAACGAACCGGCGCGATGAAGCGGGTTTTGTTGCCGCCGTAATTGACTGCCATCTTGAGGCCGTCGAGATGCGGGACATCGCTGTTGGCGGTAAGATAGGGCATCATCGACAAGGTCAGGAAGCCGTGCGCGATTGTACCGCCGAATGGCGTCATCTTGGCCTTTTCTTCGTCGAGGTGGATGAACTGCTTGTCGCCGGTTGCCTCGGCGAACAGATTGATCCGTTCCTGGCTCATTTCGACCCATTCACTGGTGCCGATTTTCTCGCCTACTTTTTCTGCCATTTCCTGCGGGCTCATATGCCTCTCCTCTGGTCGCTATTTCAATGGGATTGGCGGCTTCATGGCCGATTCCGCAGCTTAGCGCAACGCGGGAGAACCTGCCGTTACGGCATCCGTGGACGCTGGGTTTGTGGTCACGCCAAGCCCGGCCATAGGCCGCCGCGAGGCGGGCGAATCATGCAACTTGCAATAACTCCACAGCGCACATTGCAGCCCGATCAGCATCAGGATGAACGGCTGGTAGGCGATGCCCTGGAACAGTGATCCGACCAGATAGATGATCTGCCCGAATTGCAGCGCGCTGGCGAGCGGTGCCTGCCATTGTTCGTGCGCGGCTGTTCGTTTGCCCCAGCGGCGGCGCAGCCGTTCCATCTGCCATACGCCCAGCAATTGCAGCCACAGCCACAGGCTCAGACCCGGCCAGCCCTGTTCGCCGAGCATTTCGAAAACTGCCGAATGATAGGCCCGCGCTTCATCGGTCACTTCGCGATATTCCACCGCGACGGTGTTGCCGACCTTTTCGGTCACCGGAATATTGTAGGTGAATTTGTTGCCGCGATAGGCGTCGAACCCGCCGCCCATCGGATTGTCCGAAACGTAGTCGAGCGTCCATTTCCACACCGCGACCCGGGTTGATGCTGATTCGTCGCCCGACGTTGCATCAATGGTGGACATCCGGTCGTAATAGCTTTGCGGCAGGAACGGCAGCGCGACCACCAGCAATGCCGCAGCCGCGCCAATGAACACCATCCGCCGCTTCACATCGCGCAGGATCAGCAGGGACAGGACGGCGATACACAGCAATCCGGTCCGCGCCTCCGTCCCCACCGGAATCAGCAGGCAGGCAAAGACCAGCAGGAATGCAAAAGCCTTTACGCGCCAATCGGGCACGAACACAGTACCGTGCCGCGTAAACCACAGGATCAGCGGGATGATCGCCACTGCCACCGTCGCCAGGGTAGAGCTTTCATACAGCCCGCTATTGTCGTTGACGAAGTAATACAGGCTTTCATATCCGCCGCCGCCCATGGCGGTTTTCATGCCCGCACTGATAATGATCGCCGATACCGTCAGCACCATGATCAGCGTTGCGCCTTCGATCCTGAGCCGGGTGGTCAGGGTCAGCGGGAAGAAGATCGCGAATACCATCGCCTTCCATACCCATTCCCATTTGCTGGCGGCTTCCAGCGGGAAATCGGCCATGCTCGTGGTAATCCCGCAATAGACCAGCAGGCACAGCATCAGGAACTGGCGAAAGGTGAACCGGCTGCCCCGTTTGGGATCAGCCAGCAGCCACCCGGCAAAGGCTGCGCAGAACGCAATCAGCGAAATCGGTAGTGCCGGGGTCAGCGCCCAGCCGATTTTCTGCGGCGAGAGAATGTCGATATACAAATAGGCCAGCACCCACAGAAACGGGCGCCGGACACCAGCCGCAAGAAAGGCCATCACGAAAGTAAAGAGGGCAAGATCCAGCACCGAATTTAGCCTTGAGGTCCCTGCGCGCCCTGATCGCCCGCTGGGTTCCCATCATCCCGGTCCAGATCGTCACGGCCAAGCATCCGGATCAGCGCGACCACGATCAGGAAATGAGACAGGGCAAGGGCGAAATAATCGATCACGGGATTGGGCGGCCTTTCAGGCGTTTGTAGGCGCGGCATAGCAGCGCACGGTTGACGCGGCGTTAAGGGTGTTGTGGCAAACAGGCTGACATGACCCGCGTACTCCATATCCTCGACCACTCCCTGCCGATGCAAAGCGGCTATACTTTCCGCACGCGTGCGATCCTGAAAAGCCAGCAGGCTGCCGGGATCGAAGTGCGCGGAATTACGGGCTCGCGCCACACGCACGACAGCCCCGCCGCTGAGTTGATCGACGGATTGATGTTTCACCGCACACCCAGCATGACCGCCGGTTTGGCTGGCGGATTGGCCGGAATGCGCGAATGGCGCGAAGTGGCACGCTTTGCAGCGGCGATCGAAGCGCTGGTGGATGAATGGCGGCCCGATATCCTCCACGCCCATTCCCCCGCACTGTGCGGACTGGCAGCAATGAAAGTAGCGCGGTCACGCGG
>JBFEKH010000098.1:0-7416 GCA_041552775.1 Allopontixanthobacter sp. | reverse complement strand
GATTATACCGGAAGAATGGATGCCCCGTGAGGATTCGAACCTCAATTGACGGAGTCAGAGTCCGTAGTCTTACCATTAGACGACGGGGCATCATGCGGCGATCGTGGAGCCAGTGCGTGACCGGCCTTGGATTGCGTCGAGCGGGCGTGCATCTAGTTTTGCCGGGCCGCGCCGTCAAGGCTGCTCTCACAATAGCCTGGCACGACTAACTGGTATGATCGGTTGCCACGATCGGTTGGCATGGTCAGTTGGCCTGATCTGCTTGCCCCCGCGGCATTCGCTCGCTAGCGTCGCGGACAGGTCCCCGCGGGATTTCCGTGGGAGGAAAAGAAAGTTTAAGTGCAATGGCGGATTATTCTCCGCCGGACAGTCATAATACGGCTGGCAAAAACGAGGGCGACAGGTCCGGTAAGGTAGCAGATTTTCGCTACAAGCGCCCCTCGCAGCCGAAATATAATGCCAAGCGCGGCGGCAATGCCGATGCGGCGAAAGAACCATGCGGCCAAACCAGTTCCGGGCGGCGCCAGGCATATGCTGCACTGGATCTGGGCACCAACAATTGCCGCCTTCTGATTGCGCGCCCTTCTGGCGAGAATTTCACCGTTATCGATGCGTTCAGCCGGGTTGTGCGGCTGGGTGAAGGCCTCGCCAAATCGGGCCAGCTGAGCGAAATTGCGATGGACCGCGCGCTGGGCGCCCTGCAGGTCTGCGCCGACAAATTGCGCCGCCGCAATGTCCACCTTGCCCGCTCGGTCGCGACGGAGGCATGCCGCCGTGCCTCCAACGGCATGAAGTTCATCGAGCGCGTTCGCGAGGAAACCGGCATCGTGCTGGATATTATCACCGCGGAGGAAGAAGCGCGGTTGGCCGTGCTGGGATGCCACATCCTGCTGGAAGGCGGCGAAGGGCCGGCGGTTATTTTTGATATCGGCGGCGGATCGACTGAATTGATTCTGATCGAACCAGGCGGACCGATTCCGCGAATCCTCGATTGGCAGAGCGTACCATGGGGCGTGGTTTCACTGACCGACACGGTTGGCGAAGCTGAAGGAGATGCCGGCCACCGGTTGGCGCGATATAATGAAATGCGCCGATTGGTCGCGACCAGTTTTGCCGAATTTGCCGAACGGATTGCGCCGGTCGGTCAGCAGGCAGAATCGATTCGCCTGCTGGGCACCAGCGGCACTGTGACGACTTTGGCCAGCCTGCACCTGGAATTGCCGCAATATGACCGGCGCGCGGTGGACGGGTTGATTGTTCCGTCCGCATCCATGCGCGATATCAGCACCCGCCTGTCCGGCATGTCTCCCGAGGAGCGCCGTACACTGCCCTGCATTGGCAATGATCGGGCCGATCTGGTGGTGGCGGGCTGCGCCATCCTCGAATCGATCCTCGACATCTGGCCTGCCAAACGGCTTGGCGTGGCGGACCGCGGCATTCGCGAAGGCATACTGCGCAGCATGATGGCAGCCGATGTCGAAGGCGAAAGAAGCCGCGCTGCAGTGCTTAATTCAAGGAATGGTAGAGTATGAGCCGGTCAGGCAAAGACGTGGACAAGCGGGTGAAAACGGCCAAGGGCCGCACCGCATCGAGTGTCCGCTGGCTGGAACGGCAACTGAACGATCCCTATGTCAAACAGGCCAAGGCGGACGGGTACCGCAGCCGCGCGGCCTACAAGCTGATCGAGCTGGACGAGAAGTTCAGCCTGCTGCGCGGTGCCAAACGCGTAGTAGATCTGGGTATCGCGCCGGGCGGGTGGAGCCAGGTGGTCCGCAAGGTCAGCCCCAAGGCATCAATCGTCGGGATCGACCTGCTACCCACCGAACCGCTTGAAGGGGTAATCATCTTCGAGATGGATTTCATGGCCGATGATGCTCCGGCAGCACTGGAACAGGCGCTGGATGGCCCACCCGATCTGATCCTGTCCGATATGGCGGCCAATACGGTTGGGCATAAACAGACCGACCATTTGCGCACCATGGGCCTGGTCGAGGCCGGCGCCTGGTTTGCGGTTGAAAACCTGTCACTGGGCGGCGCATTCGTGGCCAAGGTTCTGGCGGGCGGTACCGACACCGAATTGCTCAACCTGCTCAAGAAACACTTCACGACCGTGAAACACGCGAAGCCACCGGCCAGCCGCAAGGGTTCCTCCGAATGGTATGTCGTCGCGCAGGGGTTCAAAGGCCAGCGATAGGCAGTCAACGAAAAAGGGCCCCGCGAATGCAGGGCCCTTTTCAATCATTCAGCTGTAATGTCCGCTTTCAGGTGACCGGAACAGGCGCTGCCACCGCGCCAGCTTCTTCCCCGCCGAGTGTCTCGGTAGCCGGGACTGCGCCGTCGAGCGGTGCTTCCTCTGCTGCTGGCGCTTCGGGTGTCGGCAGTGCCGGCCCGCCGCCATTTTCACGCATGTACAGAATCACATTGGCGCGGTCTTCCGCGCTGCCAAGGCCGGCGAAGCTCATTTTCGTGCCGTCGGCAAATGCCCGCGGGCTCTTCAGCCACGCATCGAGTGATTCGTAATCCCAATTGCCGCCGTGGCCGGACAATGCCGCACTGTAAGCGAAGCCTGCCGCATGCTTGCCAATTCCCGTACCGATGACACCGTACAGGTTTGGTCCGATCCCTGTTGGTCCACCTTGGGCGATGGAATGGCATGCGGTGCATTTCGCAAACACTTTTTCACCTGCAGTTGCATCGCCTGCCGCCAGCAATGTTGCCAGCGAAGGACCTGCATCCGCACCGCCTTCTTCGGCAGCACCTTCGATGATGTAGCCGCCTTCTTCAGGCGCTTCTGGCCGATCAGCGTGATAAAGACGCGTGCCGACGGCACTGAGCCCCAATGCGATGACCCCGGCAAAAAGTACCCAACCGGCGGTAGTGTTAAAGCGATCGTCCATGCGTCAAAAATCCGAAATCTTTGGAAGTGAAGGTTTCGCGGCCGCTTTAAGGGCAGGCTGGCGATACTGCAAGTGCGCCGATTGCAATCATCGTTGCAATGTAGCCGACAATCTTGCCGGAGCGCTTTTTCGGCGTTGCAGGGCGCCGTTTCGGCGGTTAGGCCCAAAAGGCAATGCAAAGTTTCCCCACCCCCGCACTCGCCATGGTCGAAAAGATGCAGGCCGCCGCCGCGGCTGCGCCCCGGCAGGCAATGGCTTTTCAGGGATCGCCCGGGGCAAATTCGCACCGCGCGGCCAGCGAAGCCGCGCCCGAATGCCTGCCGCTGCCCTGTTTCAGCTTCTACGATGCGCTGGAAAGCGTGAAGGATGGCCGCGCCGCCAGCGCCATCATCCCGATTGAAAACAGCCAGAATGGCCGGGTGGCCGACATTCATTTCCTGCTGCCGGAAAGCGGGCTGGCAATTGTGGGCGAGCATTTCATGCCGATCACCCACGCACTGATGGCCGTTCCCCACCCAGATGGCTCGCTGGGGCCATTCGAAGCCGCCTATAGCCATCCGCAGGCGCTGGGCCAGTCGCGCCATTTCCTGCGGGAACGCGGGATCGTACCGCTCAGCCATGCCGACACTGCCGGGGCGGCAGCCTATGTGGCGGAACGCGGCGACCCCACAATAGCAGCCATTGCGCCGGTATTGGCTGCCGATCTCTATGGTTTGACAATTGTCGAAGACAAGGTGGAAGACGCCCACGACAACATGACCCGTTTCGTGATCCTGGCGCGCGACCCGCTCGATCCTGCCACTTTGGCAGGCGAAACGGCGATGACCACGTTCATCTTTGAAGTGAAGAATATCCCCGCCGCGCTGTACAAGGCGATGGGCGGTTTTGCGACCAATGGTGTGAATATGACCAAGCTGGAAAGCTACCAGAAGGGCGCCAGCTTTGCCGCGACCACATTCTATGCAGACATTATCGGCGCGCCGGGCGATCCGGCGGTCGACCGGGCGTTGGAAGAACTGGCGTTTCATTGCAAGGAACTGCGGGTGCTGGGCAGCTATCGGCAGGCCCGGCCCCGAGGATAGGTATGCAAGTAAGTGCGGGGTTAGCGAATCCAATGACTTGCCCCCCGTGCCGCGCTCTGCCACCAGCATGGCTGTGACTGTCGGAACGGGGCAAATCGATGCGAGCGGCAATGAGACCGCCGCACAAGGCTGGGAAGCCGTTCGTTCCGATTCGTCGATCCAATACGCACCGGTAGAGCCACCAAATGCGCCCGAGCCGCCTGGATGGCTGAAAGATCTGGGCGAATGGCTAGCCGAATTATTCGCGCCGCTTGGCCGGTTTCTGGCAGAATCCTGGCCGGTGCTGAAATGGATCCTGTTGGTGCTCGCCATATCGATGCTCCTGTATTTCCTGTACCAATTGCTGGCGCCGCTGATGGAGAAATCCGCCGCCGGCAGCACGCATGAGGGGGAGGAATGGGTCCCGCGCCGCGAAGAAGCGTTGGCACTGCTGGAGGATGCCGACCGACTGGCAGCCGATGGCCGGTTTGACGAAGCGACCCATATGCTGCTGCAACGGAGTGTCAGTCACATTGCCCGGGCGCGGCCCAATTGGGTGGAGCCTTCCTCCACCGCCCGCGAAATCGCGGCCCTGCCCGCCCTGCCCGAAACTGCGCGTGCGGCATTCTCGGCCATTTCCACGCGGGTGGAACGCAGCCTGTTCGGGCTCCGCAGCCTGGGAGCGGATGATTGGCAGGCGGCGCGCGATGCCTACACCGAATTTGCCCTGGCCAATCTGTCCGCCCAGGCGCTAGCGCAATCTGCGCAAGGACTGCCAGGTGACAGCACATGAGTGCGAGGTCCGCCCAGCCGTTCAATCGGAAAGTGATGCTCGCGCTGATCGTGTTCGGCGCGCTCGGCTTTTTTGCTACGCTGTATTTCATCGGAACCGGCCAGACCGGCAATGCGAATGATGGCGGCGGGCATGCGGCGGGCAAGGGGCTGAACGGCTATGCCGCGATTGCCGCATTGCTGGAAGATCACGGCTATGATGTTAGCCTGTCCCGCAGCCCGGGCGCTCTGGATGATCGAACACTGCTGATCCTGACCCCGCCACCCTCCATGGATGCAGAAGACCTGACTCAGGTGATCGAGGATCGGCGGCTGGAAGGTCCCACGCTGGTGATCCTGCCCAAATGGTCCGCCGCAAAAATCCCCGATGATTGGAAGGTCGAAAAAGAAGCCGGCTGGGTCGTCCTGAACGGCACTTCGGAACCGTATTGGCTATCAGAACTGGAAGGCGACCTGGCAATCGAAGGCAGCATAACGCAGCTGAAACCGGGCGGCCCCGACTGGTCCGGGCTGGGCCTGAGCGGTAATTTGCCCGACCGGACCCAGACCATGTCGATCACCGGCGACAAGATCGTGCCGCTGGTCAAGGATTCGGACGGCGAGATACTGGCCGGTTATCTCGATGATGGCGCATATTACCCCGATCTGGCGGACGCGGCCGGGCCGCAATATGCCGGGCGGGCAAACGATGACGGCGAGGAATACAGCAATTGGGGTGTGGTCATCGTGGCAGAGCCCGACTTGTTCAACAATTTCGGCATGGCCGATCCCCGGCGTGCCGAACTGGCCCGCCGGATCGTGCAGGCGGCGATGGAAGAAGGCGACCTGTCGGTTACGTTCGACCTGACCCAGAGCGGCCTTGGCGGATCGCAGAACCTGCTGACCCTGGCGATGAGACCGCCATTCCTGGCCGCGACGCTGTGCCTGATGATCGCCCTGCTGGTGATCGGCTGGCGCGCATTCCGGCGGTTTGGTCCGCCAGCCAGCGAAGGGCGCGCAATTGCATTCGGCAAACGGCAGTTGGTGGCCAATAATGCCGGATTGATCCAGCGGACCAAGCGGATCCATCTGCTGTCCGCGCCCTACGCCGACATGATGCGCAGCCGGATTGCTGCTGCGCTGGGGCTGCACCGCGCCAATGACGAGCAGATCGACGCGGCCCTCCAGCGCCGCCGACCGGACGAACAACCCCTCAGCCAGAACCTTGGCCAATTGCGCAGAGCCCGCACCCCTCACGAATTATTGCGCGCGGCAAACGCGCTTCGATCCCTCGAAAGGAAGCTTTCTCGATGAGCATGACACTGGACGGCGTCCGCACCCTGGCCGCAGAAATCCGCGCCGAAGTGGGCAAGGCCATTATCGGTCAGGACGAAACCGTCGATCATTTGCTGATCGCGCTATTCGCACAGGGCCACGTCCTGCTCGAAGGGCCTCCCGGCACGGCCAAGACCTTCCTGGCGCAAAGCTTTGCCACTGCATTGGGCCTCGATTTCGGGCGCATCCAGTTCACCCCGGATTTACTACCGGGCGATATCCTCGGCTCCAATTTGTTCAACTTCCAGACCAGCCAGTTCACGCTGACGCGCGGACCGATTTTCTGCGAATTGCTACTGGCGGATGAAATAAACCGGACCCCTCCCAAGACGCAGGCGGCATTACTGGAAGCGATGCAGGAACGCCGCGTCACGCTGGACGGGGAAAGCCACAGCCTGAGCGACCAGTTCCTGGTGGTGGCGACCCAGAATCCGATAGAGAACCAGGGCGTCTATCCCCTGCCAGAAGCGCAGTTGGACCGGTTCCTGTTCAAACTGCTGGTGTCCTATCCCAGCGAGGCGGACGAAGCGGCAATCGTGAACCGTTACGGCGACCGCCAAGGACCGCGCAATGCTGCCGATCTGGGCGTGAGCGCAGTGGCGGACGGCCCCAAACTTTCGGCGGCAACTGCCGCGGTTGGCGCGGTAACGATGGCGAAGGAAGTGACCGACTATGTCGTCCGCCTGATCCGGGCCACGCGCACCAACCCCGATCTGTCGATTGGCGCCAGCCCGCGTGCCGCTGTGGTGCTGGCCAACGCCGCCCGCGCCCGCGCCGCACTGGAGGGGCGCGATTACGTGATCCCCGACGATGTGAAGGCGCTGTCCACCGCTGTGCTGCGGCACCGGCTGACACTCAGCCCGGCAGCGGAGATCGAAGGGCGCGACATGGAAGCGCTGGTGGCCGAAATGGTCGAAAATACGCAAGCCCCGCGATAGGCCGGAAGCTTGTACCTTTCCATCCTCCCCACTGCCCGTGCAGCATGGTTGACCGCTCTGGCGGCGCCGCTGGCGATCGTGGTCGCGGCAGCAGCGCCCGGGGCTTGGGTGGTTGCTCCGGCGGCGGGCGTTGCCCTGCTGGTGCTTGTGCTGCTCGACGGGCTCATTGCCGGGCGGTTGGCGGACTGGAAATTACAGGCACCACAGGATGCCGAAGTGGGCGAGCCGCTGGCCATTACCTTCCTGGCAGAATTTGTCGGCCGCGCCAGCGGATCATCTCCCGAGGTTGCACTGGAATTCGATCCCCGACTTGCCCCTGCCGGGACCGCCAATCTGGAACTTGATTACGATCCCGCCACTGCCAGCTGGCACGGTTCCGCCATGGTTACGCCCAATCGGCGGGGCACGGCGGAT
>JBFEKH010000097.1:0-7544 GCA_041552775.1 Allopontixanthobacter sp. | reverse complement strand
TTGATTTGCAATCGCCCCGCCTCGATTGAGACGCCCTCGGACCGGGCACCGGGCGTGACTTTGACAGCCAACCGCCCTGCCTCGTCAGCGAGCGCGAGAATCGCCCCGATGGGCGGAACGTCAACTTTGGGCCGCGACATCCACGGCGGCCTGATGTTCGCGAGCATTATGCGCGTAATGCATGACCCCGGCGCGCATGCCCACGATCGCGGCATCGTCCAATTCGCGCATGAAGCGTGCCGGGCGCCCGCCCCACAGGCTGCGCGATTCCATCACTTTGCCTTCGGTCAGCATTGCGCCAGCAGCCAGCATCGCATCGGAGCTAATGACTGCCTTGTTCATTGCAATCGCACCCAGCCCAATGAAACCGCGGTCTTCGATTATGCATCCGTGCACCATTGCCAGATGGCCGATCAGCACATCATCGCCGATGATCAGCGGGCATCCGTCCGCGTCTCCCGGCCGCGGACCATCGCAATGGAGGACGCTGCCGTCCTGCACATTAGTTCGCTGGCCGATCACAATCCTGCTGACATCGGCGCGCAGCACGCAATTGTACCAGATCGACGAATCCGCCCCGATTTCGACATCGCCGATGATCCGGCACCCCGGCGCGATAAAAGCGCTGTCATGGATGCGCGGCGATTTGCCGTGAATGGAGAGAATCGTGACATCCGGACGGCTGATCATTGCTGTTTTTCCCATTCCTGGCGTGAAATCGAATAGACGATATTGTCGCGCCAGGGCGGGTCGTAGCGTTCGTCGGCATAGTCCAGGTCTTCGCGCCGGCGCATACCAAGGCGGATCATCAGCCCCCAACTCGCGCGGTTATCGACCACGGTGATCGCGACGATCTCTTCTGCACCGAAGCGCGAGAATCCGGCGTGGAGAGATGCCTCGGCCGCTTCGCGCGCATAGCCTTTGCCCCAGGCATCTTCGCGAAACCGCCAGCCCACTTCCATTTCGCCGGTCACCGTGCTGCCAGGCGCATCGGCGCGTTTCAAACCGCAAAAACCAAGCACTTCGCCGGCCAGATGTCCGCTGTCCGCTTTGCGCTCGACGAGCCAGAAGCAATGGCCGTATTTGGCTGCGCAATTCTCAACCCGGGCGCGCTGCATTGCCGTGCTTTCGCCATCAAGCACGCCGCCGAGCCATTTCATGACTGCGGGCGTATTCGTGCCGCGAAAGAATGCCGCCCAATCAGAATCGCCCTGCCAATCGCGCAGGATCAAGCGTTCAGTCTCGATCCGTAAATCAGCCATTGAGCAGCCGCGCTGCGTGGGCTGCATGATAGGTCAGGATTCCGGTGCAGCCCGCACGCTTGAACGCCATCAGCGTTTCCAGCACCAGCGCATCACGGTCCCCCGCACCCGCTGCAGCGGCCGCTTCGATCATCGCGTATTCGCCGCTGACCTGATAAGCGAACACTGGCACTTCGAAGCGGGCTTTCAGCTTTGCCACGATGTCGAGATAGGGCAGGCCCGGCTTGACCATCACGCTATCTGCACCCTCGGCGATGTCGAGCGCGACTTCGCGCAGGGCTTCCTCGGAATTCGCCGGGTCCATCTGGTAGCTCTTCTTGTCTCCTTTCAGCAATCCGCCTGATCCCACGGCGTCACGAAACGGTCCGTAGAAGGCAGATGCGTATTTGGCGGCATAGGCCATGATCTGGACATTGTGATGGCCGCCCATTTCCAGCGCCATCCGGATTGCCTTGACCCGCCCGTCCATCATGTCGGACGGGGCGATGATGTCCGCGCCCGCTTCCGCCTGGTTGATTGCCTGATCGACCAGCACTGCAATGGTATCGTCATTCAGGACATAGCCGTCATCATCCACCAACCCATCTTGCCCGTGCGAAGTATAGGGATCGAGCGCGACATCGGTGAGAATACCGATCCGGTCGCCGCATTGCTTGCGAACCGCGCGGATGGCGCGGCACATCAGATTATCCGGATTGAGCGCTTCCCCGCCGTCATCACTGCGGCGGTCTGGCTGCGTGTTGGGGAACAGCGCAATGCAGGGAATGCCCAAGGCGATGGCTTCTTCCGCGCGGGCGACAATTCCGTCGACCGACCAGCGCGAAACGCCGGGAAGCGAATCGATCGGCTGCTCCACTCCCTCTCCCTCAGTCACGAACATCGGCCAGATCAGGTCTGCCGGGGTCAGCATGGTTTCGCGGTGGAGCGCGCGGCTCCATCCGGTTGCACGGCTGCGGCGGAGGCGAAGTGCAGGATAGGATGCGGTCATGCGCCCCCTGTTGCCCGATTTGGGGAAAAGTTCAATCGGCAGCAACGATGCTGCCTGGGTCAGCCAATTTTCTTGGGGGCTTCGATCTTGTCGATTTCGCGCATCGGAACTTCAGCTTCGGTTGTTTCGGGCGATATATTGGCCAATGCAGCACCCGCTTCGACGGTTTTCAGTTTTGCCAGCACGGCACGGAATTCCCTGAGGTCCGCGCCGGACAATTCTGCCCGGGTTACAAAATTGACCGAAGCGGGATCTACCGCACGGCCCGAACGGTACATTTCATAATGGAGATGCGCCCCGGTCGACAGGCCGGTAGATCCGACATAGCCGATCACCTGGCCGCGCCGCACCGATTGGCCATTGCTTACAGCCATCCGGCTCATGTGGCAGTATCGAGTTTGCAAGCCGCCGCCATGATCCATCCGGACCGCGTTACCGCAGCCGCCCATGCGGCCAGCGCCGCTGACCCGGCCATCGGTGACTGCCACGATTGGCGTGCCATAACGGGCGCGGAAATCCATGCCCGAATGCATCCGCTTGTAACCCAGGATCGGGTGACGCCGCATCCCGAAGCGGGACGAGATACTGCCAGGCACCGGAGCAACCAACCCGCTGCGCTGTTCGCCGACGCCAGATGCTTCGAAAAAGCGGCCTTCACGGCCCCATCGCATTAACTGCGTAGTCGGCTTCCCGCCGCGCTCGATGCCGGCATAGAGCAATTGACCTGCCTGCCGTTCACCGGTGGCTGCGCGTTTATGCGCGATGATGATGTCGAAAGTGTCGGTCGAGCGGACAGAACGGTCCATGTCGACCTGCTCGCCAAGCGTTTTGAGATATTGCTGCACAGCACTGGCCGGGGCGCCAGCCGCACGGGCCGATCGATACAGGCTCTGGCCCACTGTGCCGCGAATTCGCAGAGGAGTTTCGTCCACCCGGATCGGCTTTCGTTGCAGAGCGAGATTGCCGCCGACCCGCTGGATGGCAAGTTCGAGATCGAACCGCGCACGGAAATTGAGCGCATCAAGCGGGCGGGCTTCCCCTGCTGCCAGACGGCGACCAAGCGTAATATCAACCTGCGTACCGGATTCGATATCCTGCAGCGGAATGGTCCGCGCCACCAGCTCGCTGACCCGTGCTGCATCGCCGGAACCAACGCCGGCACGCTGCAGCATCCGACCAAAACTGTCGCCGCGCACCAAGGTGGCCAGCATTTCGATCTGCGGGCGTTCCGGCACAGTCTTCAATGGAATGACTGCCTGCGTCGCGCCCATATGGCGGCCGCTGTCAGCGCCCAGCGCGAGCGGCAGGATCATCTGGCTGCGGAATTCATCGCGCGCACTGTCATCAATGGCCATCGCGGGCGCTGCTTCAACCGGCGAGAAATCGGGCCAGAACGCGAGCGATAGGGCTGAAAGCCCGACAAATGTGCAAAATCCGCGGAACCAGCGGCGGCTGCCGATCTTTTCCGCCAGATCCGGCGTGAAATCCATTGCGTCGAACCGGGCCGAGAGACCAAGGCGCCATTCTTCGAATAGGTCGGACAGGCTACGTGCCCGCTGGATCACGATACTGCTGTGCTCAACTGCTACAGCGTCTTCGGTTCTGATGTATGCAGCCGGCTTCGGGCCGGATTCGTCGGGCAGAATTTGAGTGTGATGGAGCTCGACGTGATCGGTTGGAACCGACCCGCCTGACGTAATCCCGTCATTTTCGCGCGAAGTATACAGCGCGACCTCCTTGTTCCGGCCTCGTTAGCTCTTTCGATGCCACGGGCGGCTGCTGATGGCCTTTGCCAGTTTCCCTGCACAATTAAAGTTAATATCGGTTTAAAGTGCGGCCATCGGAGTCATGTTTGAGGTCAGCCGTTTATCGAGGGCTGTTAATGGTCGGTGCCGGACGGTTGTGGATTGGTCGAGGCAGTGCCACATTACCGGCGTGACCCGAGCTTCCTTCGAAGAATCCCCGATCAAGGCAGTCCTTGGCCCGACCAATACGGGCAAGACCCATCTGGCGATCGAGCGGATGTGCGGCCATTCCAGTGGCGCCATCGGATTTCCGCTGCGGCTGCTCGCGCGTGAGGTCTATGACCGGGTAGTCAAGATCAAGGGCGAGGCACAGACCGCGCTGATCACCGGCGAAGAGCGGATCGAACCTCCCAATGCGCGCTATTTCTGCTGCACCGCGGAAGCGATGCCGGTCACCCGGTCGAGCGACGGCGCGAACCACAGTTTCCTGGCTCTGGACGAAGCGCAACTGGGCGCCAATCGCGAACGCGGCCATATCTTTACGGACCGCCTGCTGAATGCGCGCGGGCGGGACGAGACCATGCTGCTGGGTGCGGCCACGCTCGAGCCGATGGTCCGGGCGCTGCACCCGGACGCGGAAATTATCAAACGGCCGCGTTTTTCCACCCTCACCCATACCGGACCGCGCAAATTGTCGCGCCTGCCGCCGCGCAGCGCCATCGTCGCCTTTTCTGCAGAGCAGGTTTACGCGGTGGCCGAAATGCTGCGCCGGTTTCGCGGCGGATCGGCGGTTGTAATGGGCGCGTTGAGCCCGGAAACACGCAACCGCCAGGTCGAATTGTTCCAGTCCGGCGAGGTTGATTACATCGTTGCCACCGATGCCATCGGCATGGGCCTGAACCTCGACATCAACCACGTGGCCTTTGCATCGCTGACCAAATTCGACGGAGTGCGCAAGCGTCGCCTGATGCCGTCGGAAATGGCGCAGATTGCCGGGCGCGCGGGCCGTCACCAGCGCGATGGTACTTTCGGCACCCTTTCGGGAATGGGCAAGGATGCGGGCTATGGGCGTCATGACGCCGAACCCGCCGAGTTTACCGAAGAAGAAATCTACGCGATCGAGGAACACCGCTTCGCCCCGCTGACCAAATTGTACTGGCGCGATGCACAGCCGCGGTTTGACACGTTGCCGGTGTTGATCGGTGATCTGGAGCGTCCGCCGGAAAATCCGGTTTTGACCCTGGCCCCCGAGGCAATCGACCTGGCGGTGCTCAAGCGCCTGTCGGAAGAACCCTTCGCGGACGGGATCAGGGGCGCGGGCAGCGTTCGCCGGTTCTGGGAAGTGTGCTGCCTGCCGGATTTCCGACAGCAGGGGGCCGACACCCATAGCCGGTTTGTGGCCCGGCTGTGGCAGGATTTGCAAGGCGGCTATCTCGGCGCGGATTATGTCGCAGCGCGAATTTCCGAACTGGACAATGTGCAGGGCGATATTCACGCGTTACAAGGCAGGATTGCCGCAATCCGCAGCTGGGCGTATATCTGTCAGCGCCCCGATTGGGTGCTGGCCCGAGATGAAATGGCTGCAAGGGCCCGTGCGGTAGAGGCGAAATTGTCGGATGCGCTGCACGGGCGCCTGACGGAACGATTTGTAAACCGGAGGACTGCGATCCTGATGAAATCACTAGGCCAGGATGCGTCACTGCTCCCCGTCAACCTGTCTGACGAGGGGGTATTGTCGGTCGAGGACGAGCCGATCGGCACGGTCGCTGGGTTCCGTTTCAGCGTGGATCATGAAGCAAGCCATGCCGACCGCAAGATGCTGCTGGCCGCGGGCGAGAAAGCCATGCCGCGCATTCTGTCGACCAAGGTCGATGCCCTGATCGCAGCCAACCTTGCCGGCGTCACGCTGGGTGAGGGCGGCATCTGGTGGGAAGGCCAGCAGATTGGCACATTGGAAGCCGGATCCAGCGCCGCCAGTGCCAGACTGATACCGGACCGCCAGCTCAGCCAATTGCCCGATGCCGCCAGGGCCAGGCTGATCGCGGCATTGGAAAACTGGCTGGCAGGCCAAATGGCACCGCTGGCCCCGCTTGCAAAACTGGAGGAAGCATCCCGCGATCCCGGCGCAGGATCGGAGGCGCGCGCGCTGCTGCTATCGCTGATCGCCGGCCATGGCCACGTCACGCGGGAAGCCGCCGGGCTGGAACACCTGCCCAAGGAAACCCGGCCATTTCTGAGACGGATCGGGGTAACTTTCGGTGCCCTCGACATTTTTGCCGCCGCCCTGTTGAAGCCGGCGCCGCGCCAGTTGCTGCATGGGCTGGGTGCCGATACCCGCCCGCTCAACAGCGCGATGATCCCGGTTATGGCGGGATCGAGGGATCTGCCGTCGGGCTATCGCCATGCCGGCAAGCAGGCCGTGCGGATCGACATCGCTGAGAAAATCTTCCGCGCCGCACATGATGCCCGGGGCAAGAGCACCCGGCGCAAATTCATTCTCAATCCCGCGCTTGGCATCTCGACCGGCCTTACGCAGGACAGCTATGTTCGCCTGCTGGGTCAGGCAGGATTTCGCAGCACGCCTGGCCGACCGCTGGCAGAAGGCGCCTTCGGACCGCCCGCACCCGACCAATGGGAATGGCGCCCTTCGCGCAGCAAGGATCCGCGCCGCCCACATGCCGGCAGAGCGGCGAAACCGGCCAACGATCAGCGCAGCGGTGCCAAGAAATCCGCCAACCGGATTAGGCCCACCCCCAAACCAGCCCCCAAGCCAGCGCCCAACCCGAATAGCGCGTTCGCCGGGTTGGCGGATCTCCTGCGGTAAGGCGGCCATCAATTGATGAGAATCGATCGTCTGCTGTGTTATCTGCGCTTCGTGAAAACGCGAAGCATGGCACATCGGCTGATCGATGAAGGGCATGTCCGAAAAAACGGACAGCGCGTTTGCCGCGCCAGCCATAAGGTAGCAGAGGGCGATGTGCTGACGGTTCCGCTGGGCGAAAACGTGCTCGTTGCCCGGATTTGCGCCCTGCCCGCCCGGCGCGGACCGCCTGCAGAGGCGCAAATGTGTTATCTGCCGCTTGACCCACAGGCCCAAACGGCCATAGCCAATACCGCAGATAATTCGTTTTCAAATCACCATGTTTAAGGGGAACACGCAGCCATGACATATGTCGTCACTGAAGCGTGCATCAAATGCAAATATACTGATTGCGTCGAAGTATGTCCGGTGGACTGTTTCTATGAAGGCGAAGGCATGCTGGTAATCAACCCCAGCGAATGCATCGACTGCGGCGTGTGCGAACCTGAATGTCCGGCTGAAGCGATCCTGCCCGATACCGAAGACAACCTCGAGAAATGGTTGGAACTCAACACCAAATATTCGGCTGAATGGCCCAATATCACGAGCCAGAAAGAGCCGCCTGCCGATGCCGACGAGCATAAGGGCGAAGAAGACAAGTTCGAGAAGTACTTCTCTCCCGAGCCGGGTGACGGCGACTAAATATTTCGCCAAACGGCGAAACGGACTGGTGAAATTGTCGTGCGATC
>JBFEKH010000096.1:0-7553 GCA_041552775.1 Allopontixanthobacter sp. | reverse complement strand
GCTGATCAGGCTTTCAAGACGTTTGGCGTCTTCATCTATCAGTTTGCGACCAAACGAAAAAGTAACATAGGCCTCGCGTCCATGGGGGCCATAGATGGGTATCGCCCAGCCATCGATCAATCCATGATCGGTCATAGATCGAACGAACGCAGCTTGTTCAGGCGATAAATCTTGCTCTGCAACTGCTTGCTTCCATGTCCTCGTCTCACCGATGCGCATGACATAGTCCGCAATAGGATCATGTTGCCGGAATTCATGATCGTGATCGTACAGGGCGACCCAAGCATCTGGAAAGCCGAAATGAAAGAGAACGGCGTCTTTGCCTAACTGTGAGTGGAATGCGGGGACCAGACGATAGCTTGCGCTGGTAACGCCATTTGACCGCGCAAACTTTCTTGCGTCAGACAATATGGAAATAAGAGTTTCCTGCCCACTGGAGTTCGCGAGCGTATCCGCCACGATTCTTCCCTTCGTTTATCACCTGCCACCAATGCCGCGAGGGCAATTTCGGGTTAAAATACAGTGACGGTTTGGACTCGGATTAAAGTTGAAGCATCAATGTTCGCTTTTCCAAGTTTCAATTGCCATTTCCAAAACTTATCAGAACGGATGCATGTCGGCAAATGTGCGCTGTTTCGGCAAGCTTTTCTCGAAAATCTACACCCAACGCTGAAACCTTAAGAACGTTCTCTCCCTGCCGTTCTAATTGGAATGGTGAATTTTGAAACCAAAAATGGTAACCGGTCGGGGAAGTTTTTTTGCTCAAGGCAATAGAGGTCTTTTCGGTTATTGAGAGAGAAACGGAATTCGCGATGACTGGCAATCAAGACAAAGTGACTGAGGTTGTTCGAGAGCTTCGCGACATCCTAGGCCGGCTTGACGAGTTGGAGCTATGGCTTCCCGCCATTAAAGTCGCCGAAGCCATAGAGATTTTGGCCCCATCAAGCCATCAGCCGGAATCGGGTTCATTCAACTGACATTGTCAGAGCAAATGGAGCATGCGTTCCAATCGCTCCGATAACTACTGCCGCTCCTTGTGCCCAGAGCTACCATTGGAACTAGCCAGCGTCCGCATTTGGGGGTGGGTTCAACCGGTCATCGCAACACTTTTGTCTTTCAGCAAAGATGGAGTGTAGGCCATGGGTTATCGCCAGCAGGATCGTTGCAATTATCGCGGGGCGATGGGGGAGGAGCCGACTGGTCATCACGCATTGTGCCATGCCTTTTTCATTGCGCAAGATGATTGCTACCCACCCCAATGCCCCTTAGTGCGTATCGCCAATGGTCGCGCGCACGAAACATACACCGGCAAATACCCGCACCGACATCGCGATTGTAGGCGGCGGGTTGGCGGGCGGGCTCATTGCGCTCGCACTGCGGCGGCTGCGGCCAGAAATATCGGTCATGCTAATCGAACAGGGCGAGGTGCTGGGCGGCAATCATCGGTGGAGCTGGTTTGCCAGCGATCTGGCGGCACCGGACAGCGCCGCCTTGATGGCAGGTTTCCGCACCAACGAGTGGCAGGGCTATGACGTGCGGTTCCCTGCTTACCAACGGCAGCTGGGATCGCATTATCGCTCGCTCGCCTCCCCCGATTTCGACGCCTGCCTGCGGCGCGAATTGTCGCAGGAAAGCATTTACACCAATTGCGCTGTTGCTTCGCTGGATGCGAATGGCGTGACGCTGGCAAGCGGCGCGCGGATTTCTGCCCGCACCGTGATCGATTGCCGGGGCGCGGCGTCTTCGGAGCATTTTCGCGGGGGATGGCAAGTGTTCATGGGCCGCCACATCCGCACCAGGATGCCGCACGGGGTTGCCCGGCCGACGATCATGGATGCCGCCGTGAACCAGCATGATGCCTTCCGCTTCGTCTATACCCTGCCGCTGGGCGCGAATGATCTGTTCATCGAGGATACCTACTACGCTGACCGGCCAGCGCTCGATCGCAGTGCGCTGTCGAGGCGGATCGACGCCTATACGCAAGCGCGCGGATGGGGCGTCGCGGGCAGCGATGATTTCGAGATTGTCGGGCATGAGGCCGGGGTACTGCCGGTCATCACCGGCGGATCGTTTGGAGCCTATCAGGCCCAGCAGCGGACCGAAGGCGTGGTCATGGCTGGGGCGCGCGGCGGGTTCGTACATCCATTGACCAGCTATACATTGCCGTTTGCGGTGGAAACCGCGCTGGCCATCGCGGTGGATGCGGATTTGCCGGGCGCACAGTTGGCCGCCATGATCGAGCGGCGCGCCCGGCGTCACTGGTCCGGCACCAAGTATTACCGGATGCTGGGATCGATGCTTTTCGGGGCCGCAGAACCAGAGCTTCGCTACCGCATATTCGAACATTTTTACCGCTTGAACGAAGATCTGGTGGAACGGTTCTACGCCGCCAGATCAACCTTTCCCGACAAGACCCGCATCCTTATCGGCAAGCCGCCCGTACCTGTCAGCAAGGCCATTGCGGCCTTGATTACCTTAGGCCGTCCGCTTGCAGCCCCCCAGGAGACTCCAGAATGACCACTCCCCCGATCACCACCCTGGCGCCAGAGGTAAAGGCTGCCCCAAGTCGCGCCGCGATTACGCCCACCGGCAAGACCGCTTGCGTGGTCGGTTCCGGCTTTGGCGGGCTGGCGCTGGCCATGCGCCTGCAATCCGCCGGGATCGCCACCACAGTGATCGAAGGCCGCGACAAGCCGGGCGGCCGGGCGTATTTCTGGGAGAAGGACGGGTTCACTTTCGACGGCGGGCCGACTGTGGTTACCGATCCCCCGTGCCTGAAGGAATTGTGGGAACTGAGCGGCCATAACATGGCGGACGATGTCGAATTGATGTCGGTGATGCCGTTCTACCGGCTCAACTGGCCTGACGGGGTGAATTTCGATTATTCGAATGACGAAGCAGGCCTGATGGCAGAAATCGACCGCGTCGCGCCCGGCGATGCGGCGGGATACCGCGAATTCCTGAACTATTCTGCCGGGGTGCATGACGAAGGCTATGTGAAGCTGGGCACTGTCCCGTTCCTCGATTTCAAATCGATGATCAAGGCGGCCCCTGCACTGGCCAAATATCAGGCGTGGCGCAGCGTCTATTCGATCGTATCCAAATATATCAAATCGGAAAAACTGCGCGAAGCGTTGAGTTTCCACACGCTGCTGGTTGGCGGCAATCCGATGAAGACGAGCGCGGTCTATGCGCTGATCCATAAGCTGGAAAAAGACGGCGGTGTATGGTGGACGCGCGGCGGCACCAACCGGCTGATCGCGGGCATGATCCGTCACTTCGAACGGCTCGGCGGGCGCATGATCGTGGGCGATCCGGTAGTCCAGGTCCACACCGTGGGCAACAAGGTGACCGAAGTTGAAACGAAAAGCGGCTTTCGCGAACGCTTCGATGCCGTGGCCAGCAATGCCGACATCATGCATTCCTACCGCGACCTGCTGTCCACCAGCAAACGCGGCAAGGATTACTCCAGGAAGCTGGCGAAGAAGACCTACAGCCCCGGCCTGTTCGTGGTCCATTTCGGGCTGGAGGGCACGTGGCCCGGCATCCCGCACCACATGATCCTGTTCGGCCCGCGTTACAAAGGCCTGCTGGACGATATCTATGACAAGGGCGTGTTGCCGCAGGATTTCAGCATTTACCTGCACCATCCGACCGTCACCGATCCGAGCTTGGCGCCCCCGGGCAAGAGCACATTCTACGCGCTGGTTCCGGTGGCCCATATGGGCAAGCTGACCGTGGATTGGGACGAGATCGGCCCCATCCTGGAAAAGCGTATTCTCGACGAAGTCGGGCGGCGGCTGATCCCCGATATTCACGACCGGATCGTGACCAAGTTCCATTACGCACCGTCGGATTTCAGCACCGATCTCAACGCCCACCTTGGCAGTGCATTCAGCCTCGAGCCTGTGCTGACCCAGAGCGCATGGTTCCGCGGGCACAACCGCGACGATGTGATCCCCAATTTTTACCTTGCCGGCGCTGGCACTCATCCGGGTGCCGGTATACCGGGCGTGGTCGGAAGCGCGAAAGCGACCGCCGGGTTGATGATCGAGGATTTGGCAAGATAATGCACACGATGAAGCGTCTGGCGATCTATTGCGGCTCCGCCTCGCCCGCTGACACGCGCTATATCGAACTTGCCCGCACTGTGGGCGAAGTGCTGGCGCAGCGCGGGATTGGCGTGGTTTACGGGGGCGGACGGCTTGGCCTGATGGGTGCGGTCGCGGCCGGCGCGCTCGATCATGGTGGCGAAGTGATCGGGATCATCCCACAGGCACTGGCCGGCAGCGAGATTGCCAATACCGATTGCACCGAACTCAAAATCGTTTCCGGGATGCACGAACGCAAGGCGGCCTTCACCGACCTGTCGGACGGGTTCATCAACCTGCCCGGCGGCGTCGGCACGATGGACGAGATGTGGGAAGCGGTGAGCTGGGCGCAATTGGGCTATCATTCCAACCCGGTCGGCCTGCTCAATTCCTTCGGGTTTTACGACCACCTGATCGCCTTTAACCGGCAAATGGCGGATGTCGGCTTTGTCCGTCCAGCGCATCAGGGTATTCTTATTGCAGAAGAAACGCTTGAGGCATTGCTGGACAGGATGGCAAATTATGTCCCACACACCCCGATCTTCCAGATGAAGGCCAGCGACCTCTGACCGAACGCAACCATCCCGGCACGACCAATGCGAACCGTATGCTCGCGCCGTCGCGGATTATTCGCAGCACGCCCGAACAGGTGGGTGGTGGGCGCCAACGACCCGCGCTGGTGGCAAAGGCCCGCGAAGCGATCCGGGAGGGTTCCAAGAGCTTCGCCGCCGCATCCAGGCTGTTCGACCGGGGTACACGCGAACGCGTCTGGCTACTGTATGCCTGGTGCCGCCGGTGCGACGATATTGCCGACGCGCAGGACAAGGGCGGCGCGCTGGGCGACCAGAGCGACGCGGCCAAGCGCCTTCGGTCGATCAAATTGCTCACCCAGCGGGCGTTCGACCGGATGCCGACAGCGGACCTCGCCTTCGATGCGTTCGGACAGGTAGCGCGTGAAAGTGCCATCACACCCGCCATGGCTGAAGACGTTATTGCCGGTTTCGCCCTCGACGCAGCTGATTGGCGGCCCCGCACTGAAAAGGACATGATGCAATATTGTTACCATGTCGCGGGTGCGGTCGGGGTAATGATGGGCATGGTCATGGGCGTGTCCCGGGATGACGAACAAACCCTCGACCGGGCATGCGACCTCGGCCTGGCGTTCCAGCTAAACAATATTGCCCGTGATATCGAAGAAGATGACGCAGCTGGGCGCTGTTACCTGCCGATGGAATGGCTGGCAGAAGCCGATATTCCGCCGGGCCAGCACATGAAACCGATGTTCCGCGCTGAACTGGTGGGGCTGGTCGCGCGCATGCTGGATATTGCCCAAGCGCACGAGGCAGCGTCGCGGCTTGGCGCGAAGCAACTGCCCTTTCGCAGTCGCTGGGCGGTGCTGAGCGCAGCGCGGATTTATGGCGCGATTGGCCGCAAGGTCCGCAAACATGGCGCGGCGGCATGGGACCACCGGATCTATATTTCCGGTGCAGCCAAGGCCCGGCACGTTGTCGCTGCCTATTTTGAAGCGCTGATAAACCGGCCCAAGACTCCAGCGGAAATGCCGCGTTGGTCCCGGCGCGATTTTGCGCGAGCCGCAACCGGCAATTTGGATGCAGCGGCGGTTACTCCGCTGGAAGAATAGTCGAACTTGCTCCCGGCGCGTAGAGGCGGCGGAACAGTTTGCCCTTCTCGCTCCACAATACCAGCAGCAGGGCAAAGATGCCGCATAACAGGAGCGCCATCGCTATCGGACGCGCCGTGCCGTCGAACGCCTGTCCGATCGCTCCGCCCAGCAGGGCACCGGTAACCATCCGTAGGAAAGTCTGTCCCGAAGACGCCGCCCCGGCGATATGCATGAAGGGTTGTAGCGCGATTGAACCGAAATTGGCCCCGATAAAGCCAAGCAGCGCCAGGTTGATCGACATCAGCGGCAGGAATTGCCACAATGTCTGGTCGGCATAGCTGGCGGACCATACTTGAACTCCGCTGACCGCGATGATCGCCAGCAGCGCGGTATGGCTGACCCGCCGCGCGCCGAAGCGTTCCACAATCCGCGAATTGGTGAAATTGGCCAATACCATCGGGCTGACCATTGCCGCAAAAACCAGCGCGAAATCATCGCCCGCTCCAAAGGTCTCCCCGATCAACTGCTGCGATGAATTGAGGAAGCCGAACAGCGCGCCGAACACCAGTGCGCTGCCAAGCACATATCCAATGGCGCTCCGGTCGCTGACACCCCGGATCATGTTACGTGCAATTGACCGGATCTGCAGCGACTGCTGGTTTTCGGGCGTCAACGATTCCGGCAGACGCCACCATACCCACAGGCCAACCAGCGCACTGGCGACGGCCATCCCGTCGAAAATCACGCGCCAGCTCGCAAAGACTAGAATTGCCTGGCCAATGGCAGGTGCAATCAGCGGCACCACCATGAATGTCATCATGATCAGCGACATGAGCCGCGCCATCCGGTCGCCCCCGACACGGTCGCGAACGATGGTTGCCGGCAGGACGGTCAAGGCGGCACTGCCAAAACCCTGGATGGCCCGCATCGCCACCAGAGTGTCGAAATCGGTCACCATTGAACAGGCGATCGACATGATGAAATAGAAGGTGATCCCGAATGCGAGCACTGGCCGCCGGCCAAACCGGTCGGCAAAGGCACCGGGCAGCAAAGCGCCGATACCTGACCCGAGCAGATAGGCTGCGATGATCAATTGGCGGTCGTTGCCCGCAGCGCCCAGATCAGCTGAAATCGCGCCCAGCGCAGGCAGCATCGCGTCGATGCCGAATGCCTGCAGGCTCATCAGCATCGCCATCATCGTTATCAATTCACGCTCGCCCAGTTCCGGGCGAGTTGCTGATCTTGTCGTTCCCATCGGTTGTTCCTGGCCACGCATTGGCGCGCTCGGCGCAGTCGGCCAAGCAGTCTTACTTTGAAACTGGACGCGCTGGCCAATCTTTTGTTCCGAAGAATCCGCATGAAGGCTATCTTGACTGGCAATGGACGAAACCAATCACGCAAATTCCGCCGAGACTGGCGACGTGACGCAGGGCGAGGAAGCAAGCGGCCTGCGCAAGATCATTCATGTCGATATGGATGCCTTCTTTGCAAGCGTGGAACAGCGCGACAACCCGGAATTGCGCGGGAAACCGGTGGCCGTGGGCGGCGCTGGCGGGCGCGGAGTAGTTGCTGCGGCCAGCTATGAAGCCCGTAAATTCGGGGTCCGGTCCGCCATGCCCTCCGTCACGGCCAAGCGGCTGTGCCCCGACCTGATCTTCTGCCACAGCCATTTCGACACCTACCGCGAAGTGTCCCAGCAAATCCGAGAGATTTTCCGCTATTTCACCCCGCATGTCGAACCGCTCAGCCTGGACGAAGCCTATCTCGACGTGTCGGACGATCTGCACGGGATCGGCTCCGCCACCCGGATTGCCCAATTGATCCGCGCGCGGATTCGC
>JBFEKH010000095.1:0-7577 GCA_041552775.1 Allopontixanthobacter sp. | reverse complement strand
ATCGTAACCATATCGGAATTACGCCCGCCGAGCAGGAATTCCATCAACCGGTACTGTGCCGATTGAAATCCGGAAGACGTCCCCAGATGCGGGCGGAGCAGGGAATATTCGTGAGGCGTCATGGTGGACAGGACTTCCCAGCTGTCGATCAGCTGGTTCTGCGCCCGCGCCACTCGGGATAGCATCTTAAAGGCAGGCCGCAGATTGTCCGCGATGATATGCGTCCGCGCCGCCTGTAATTCGTGCAGGCACAGCTTGAGCCACAATTCGCTGCTTTGGTGGACGATGATGAACAGCATCTCGTCATGCGCGCCCGAGGATGGGTGCTGGGCAGACAGGATGCGGCCCAAGTCAAGATATCCGGAATAGGTTACGTCACGGGCCATAGCCCGCCCTATACGGATGCAGGACAGGTAAGGAAACTATCCTTCGATCGTGCGTGCTGCCGGATGGTGTTTGTCGAGGTGCTTCTTGACGATTTTGATGTTGCGGGTGTTGGACCGGAACAACAGGTCGAAAGCATCGCCCGCCACCGGAATCGCGCCAATTGCCGTATCGAAGGCGATATTTCCCGCCATGCGCCACAATTTCCATTTTGGCAGACCAAGGTTCTTTGCTTCCCACACCAGATACGCGCCCATTGCGGCGGTCACCAGATCGCCCACGACCGGAACCAGCCCGACGATTGAATCCAGCCCGATCTGATAATTTACGCCGGGTATGGTGAAACTGCGTTCCAGCAATTGCTCCATCGCCTCGATCCGCTTGCGGACCGACGCTGGATCATTTCCGATGGGCATTTCGAACGTCATTTTCTGCGCTCGTATTTTTTCCGGGCGGATCGGCTCAAGCATTCTATTCTCCTTCCCCGTTAAATGGGGCGAAGCGCGAGCGGGAACAAGGGATGCATTCCCCAGCGGTTCTCGGAAAAGCCGCTCACTCCGCCGCGAACCAGCGACCAGCGGATCGGTGCGCCAATCGGGATATAGGCATTGCTGGCTGTCAAATTCGCTTCTGCTTCGGCCAGCAAGGCCCCGGTCGCTGCCGGATCGGAAGTCCGCTCGGCCTGGCGTAGCAGTTCGTCGGCTTCGGATGAACAAAGGCCTCGCTTCAGCGAGCAATTGAACTGGTTGAGAAACCACCGCGCATCTGCATAGCGGGCAAGCCGGTCCACCAGTCGCAGATCTGGCGGGGCATTCCCGCTTGAACGGGTCAGGGTCAGGCCGACAACTGCGAGATCTTCGGACAATTCACGCAACAGCAAGTCAGATCCCGGGCCCACAGGCATGGCAATTGTCAGAGTCCGGGAAAAATCCTTGCTCCTCGCCGCAGCAGAAATTCTGCGGGCGGCCTCTGCCTGCCGCTGTTCCAGCGACAATCCCTCCCAACGTTCGCCAACATTGCCTTGGTCGCCGGGCAGATCTGGCGCAACAATCCTGGTGGTCGGAATCCAGCCGCCGATGTTGAAGGGCTGCAGCAAGTTCGGGCGATCAATGGCCAGCGCGATCGCTTCACGGCCCGATGGGGTCGCCAACAATCCGCGATCTGACACGACTTGCAGGCCAAGCAGGCCAAGTGCCGCATCCAACCGAACCGTCCCGCGCGACAAGGCACCGGTATCCGCCAGCGGCAAACTGGCCAGGGTGCCGTTGAACACCGCATCCACCGCGCCGCTGTCAAATGCCTCAACTGCCTGTTCCGCGGGAAGCGCTTGCACCCGGACCGTCCGTGTTCGCTCTTCCCATTCCTCTTCGGCGGGCAAGCCGCGCAATTCCGGGGGAATTGAGTCGAGCAAGGCAACATCGCCCTGCCGGGTCAGCTTCATCGGACCGACACCCTGGCGGCCTCGCCGCAAGCCGAGTTCGGGCTGGGCAAGCAACTGCAGGAATTCCGGCATCGGACTTTCCAGCCGCACTTCCACCACCCTGCCCGTCATGGCGCGAATTTCCGCGATCTTGGACAGGTCGAGGCCCAATGATGTCCCGCGCAGCGCGCCGAGATTACGCTGCAGCGCATCGCGGACGCTGTTGCTGGTCAGCGCGGTGCCGTCTGCCCATTCGGCATTGCGCAGGCGAAAGATGTAACTGAGGCCGTCTTCGGTCACGATCCAGCGTTCTGCCAACGCAGGCACGACTTCTCCAGCCTGGTTGAGCGAGACCAAGCCCTCGGCGGTGGCAGATCGAATCTGTTGCCCGGCGGGTGCCAGCCTGGGGCCTGTTTCGAACAATTCGCCGCTGCTTCCGATGAACGCAACGTCAACCTCGGTATCGCTTCCGCCCGCGCCGCATGCCGAAAGGAAAAGCGATGCAGCCACACATATGCAAAGTTGGAAACGTGAAGTCATCGCATTACCGCCTAGCAGTTTGTTGCCGCTTGGTCAGGACCGATAATGCCTATCTTTTGGAACTTGAGCGATTTCCCGCGGAAATCAGATTTTGCGCAGCATTTCCGGTTTGGCAGAATGCGATCGGAGGAACTGCCGCTGCGTATTTTCACCTGGCTGATTGCCATCCGGTTTCGCCCGGGCCTGCTTTGCATCGATTTCATGGTCGAAAGCGATCCCGAAACGATTTTCCTGGACCCACGCCACGCAGCCGCCAACCCAGCCAATATTGCGCAGGCAGATTTTGAGGCGATTCCCAGGCACAACAGGAACGGTTCCTTCTGCCAGCATGCCGCCAGCGGAGAGGTTGCGAACCTTTACCCGGAATTCCGCAGCAGTGTTTTCCAGCCGGACTTCGGCCAGCAGGAACAGGCTGTCACGAGATATGTTGCGGGTGTCGACAACGGACATCTTCGTGATGATACCTTTCACTCGGGTTGCTTACTTTGCCTCGGATTTCGTTCCGATCGCGCGTTATGTGACCCGATTAACGGCGATTGGCTAATGAAGCTTTAAGCGCCTTTGACAGGCAAGCCCGAATTCCGGAAGTGTCCCGATCCGGGTCAATCGTCGCGCGAAATTTTCTCGCGCCGCTCATGTGCTTCCTGCGCTTCCACCGTCATGGTTGCCACCGGACGGGCAATCAGCCGCTTCAACCCGATAGGGTCGCCGGTAACTTCGCAATAGCCGTACTCGCCCTCGTCAAGCCGCCGCAACGCGGCATCGATCTTGGAAATGAGTTTGCGTTGGCGGTCGCGGGTCCGCAGTTCGATGCTCCAGTCCGTTTCGCTGGAGGCACGATCATTGAGATCGGCTTCGCGGATCGGGCCGTCCTGCAGGGATTGCAGCGTCACGCTGGACGCGGTGTGGATCGAACGTTTCCATTCGAGCAGTAGCATGCGGAAGTAATTCTGCTGTGCTTCGCCCATATAGGGTTCGTCATCGCCCGGCACGTAATCATGCGCGATCGATTTCTTCGCTTTTTCGAAGATTTCTTTTTCGTCGGTTGCAGAAGTGGCCATCTGGTCCTCTCAAACCTTAAAAAACACGTTAAATCCCGCCCCTTGAGAATGCCTCGGACTTTTCCGACTGCTTAGGCTCACCTGCTTTGCGGCCCTATAGGCGGCGTAGTTTACGCATACAAGCGGCAATACGCAGTCAGTGCTTAAACAAGCCAATATTAAGGCGGCCCCAACAGGCAAAACCGGCTGAAACCACCTTTTTTTCGGTCGATGTTAACTAATTGTTGACCATAAAGGGCCGAGGAATCGGACATCGGCGGAAAGGGAACCGCCACGAACGGGGTATTTCACATGAAACTGACCATTATCGACCAGGCCGATGCACTACCCGCAGACAGCGAAGCAGCCGATTTGCTCATAGCCAATTGCCTGGCCGAAGCCGCCGCTGGCGAAATTTCCGCCTATTACAATCTTGGCGTTGCCTTTTCGACCGGCAGTCACTGCGTAAATTGCGATCTTATCGAAGCGCACAAATGGTTCAATCTCGCCGCAGTTCAGGGCCATGAAGAAGCATCCTGGTGCCGCGCCGATGTATCCGATGAAATGACAGCTCGCGAAATTGCCGAGGCACAGCGCCGCGCTCGTGAATGGCTGAGCGCCGGTTTTCGCAAAGTCGCCTGACCGGCTGAATGCCACAATTGCTGACGGTCTAAACCTTCTTGAACGGCGTTCTTTCGCCAAGGAACATCTGATCCGACGCCACGCCTTGGCGTTCCCGCTCGAGAAAATCGGACACCGCAGCACGAAAGCCGGGATCGGCAATCCAGTGCGCCGACCATGTCTTGACCGGTTCATAGCCGCGAGCAAGTTTGTGCGGGCCCTGCGCCCCGGCCTCTACCCGAGATAATCCACGCTCAATTGCCGCATCAATCGCCTGATAGTAACACAGTTCGAAATGCAGGAATGGCCGTTCCTCCAGACATCCCCAATACCGGCCATACAGCGCGCTTTCCCCGATGAAATTGATCGCGCCGGCAATCGGCATATCCCCTTCATAGGCCAGCATCAGCAGTATCCGGTCTCCCATCCGTTCGCCCAGCAGGCTGAATGCTTTCCGCGTCAGATAGGGCGTACCCCATTTGCGTGCGCCGGTGTCCTGATAGAACACCCAGAATGCGTCCCAATGGGCCTCGGTAATCTGGCTACCTGGCAAGTGGCGAAACGTGACTCCCTGCGCGGCAGCCGCGCGCTCCTTGCGGATCGCCTTGCGTTTGCGAGATGAAAGAGCGGCCAGAAAATCATCGAAGGACTGATAATCGCGGTTGGCCCAGTGGAACTGAATATCGTTGCGCAATAGCCATCCGGCCTCCTCGAATATGCCCAATTGTTCGGGCTCGATGAAGGTCGCGTGGGCGGACGAGAAATTGTTGCTGGCGCATAATTGCTCGGCAGCGCGCAGCAGCGGAACACCGTAAGCCGCATGACCGGTCAATACCCGCGGACCGGTTGCCGGGGTGAACGGCGCTGCGATCTGCAATTTGGGATAGTAGCTGCCGCCTGCGCGGTGCCACGCGTCGGCCCAGGCGTGATCGAACACATATTCGCCTTGGCTGTGGCCTTTGGCATAGGACGGCAGGGCGCCCATCAGCGAGCCGGCGGCATCTTCGATCACAATCGGCGCCGGGTCCCATCCTGTGCCGGGGCCGACACTGCCGGAATCCTCCAACGCAGTCAGGAAATCATGGCTGACGAAGGGATTGTCGCTGCCCGCCAGCCGGTCCCATTCGTCTCGGTCAATTGCGCCGACGCTGGCGACAACGCGCGCGATCAGTGACCCGTCACTCACGCTTCAGCACCTTCCCTCAGGGCTGCTCCCTCGATCCCTTCACCTTCAGCTATTGCTGCATCGGCATGGCGCGAAACACGCTCCCGGTGGACTTCGGATCGGACGGTCCAGCTCAGCACCGGCAGGCCACGGCGGCGCTGGGACGCGGCGAAAGCACTGGGCAGATCGCGAATATCATAGGCCAGGAAATTCGGCTTTGCGACCCACAGCGCGCTGTGCCGCCGCCACCTGCCAATCAGCGACTTGGCATTCTCCTCGGTCACCACCAGTCCGCGCACGGTGTTCGGCGAATGCCGCGCGAACCAGCGCGATACGCGCGGGTCGAAGCTCATCACTGCATGGTGGCCGCGATACCCTTCCAGCGCGCGGTGAACTGCCAGACACAGCGGGCGAACGCGGCGATCATTGCGGCTTTTGATTTCGATCAGCACCGGCACCTGGCCCGCGACCTGATCGAGAAAATGTTCGAGAGTTTGGATATGATCGCCATTGCCGGACAGCGCGATCTTTTCGATGTCCGCCGCACTGCGGGCTGCGACCGGTCCGGCGTCGCCCGTCAGGCGGCCCAATTCCCAATCATGGAACACCACGGCGCGCCCGTCCTGGCTGCGCTGGACATCGCATTCAATCCCGAGCCCGGCGGCGATGGCTGCGGCAAAGCCTGATGCACTGTTTTCCGGCACAGCGCCCGAATGCAATCCTCGGTGCGCATAGGTCCATTCGCCCATCCAGCTAACCCGCTTGGCCAGCGGAGCGGGGGCGCGCCAATTATCAATCGGCGTTAAGAGCAACGATCGCATCCACTTCCACTGCGGCGCCGAGCGGCAGGACCGGTACGCCCACTGCCGCGCGGGAGTGACGGCCAATGTCTCCGAACACCTCGAACATCAATTCCGATGCACCATTGGCGACCTTTGGCTGGTCGGTGAAATCCGCAGTTGAACTGATAAAAGCACCAAGTTTCACAATGCGGGCTACCCGGTCGAGCGAGATTTCACTCGCCCGCAATTGCGCCAGGATCATCAGGCCGCAAGCCCGTGCTGCCGCCATGCCGTCTTCCAGCGAGACATCTTCGCCCAGCCGGCCGGTCACCAGTTTGCCGTCCACAAACGGAAGCTGCCCCGACACATAAGCCATGTTACCGTGCACCACGACCGGCACATAGCTGGCCACTGGTGCGGCGGCGGCGGGCAGGACGATACCCAGTTGGGCCAATCTTGCTTCAGCGCTCACAATGCATTCTCCTGTTGCAGGGGTTCTTGATCAAGTTGAGCGAGCAGCCACGGAGTTGCTTCCGCCCAATTGTCGATCCGGGCATGGGCATCGCCTGCCACATGCGCGCATTCGATATGAGGGGACAGCATCGGTTCCCCGCAAAGGTGCAACCTGATGACGTCTGGCACGGTATCAGCGGCGGATTTGTGGTGCTGCGGCAGATCATCGATGAAGATCGCGCGGCTCGGCTGATACTCCTCCATGATGGCGGCTAGTGCCGGCCCCTTAGGCCCCTGGTTGGTGAACACCCGGGCGTGGATCCCGTGATCGGCCAATTGCCGCGTGCGGCGTTCCTGCCGCTCGTCGGTCAGATTGGTCAGGATGACCACATCGGCATGTTCGCCGATCGCGTTGATCCCTGCAATCGCGCCCTCGATCGGCAACTGCCGGTCCATTTCGGTGTCGAAGAACCCGCCGAGAAGCCGCCAGATATCGCGTTCTTCCACTGCCTCCCCGGTGGAATTCCAGCGCATCGCATTGGCGAAATTGTTGCCCTCCATCTTGAAGGTCACGCCCTGGCTTTCGCCCAGCCAATCGCGGAAATGCGCGACCATATGCAGCAGGACCTCATCGCAATCGGAGATTATCAGCGGGCGGTTCATACAAGGCATCTCATCTGGACAGGTTTTCGTGGGCAGCGATCAAGGTCGCCGGGGTAACATTCAGGGCATCGGCCGCCAGCACCAGGTCGGGTTCGTGATTCGCAAGAAACTCCAGAACCGCTGCCATGACCGGCCGATCGGTGAGGTTATTGCGCAACACTTCTGGCGTCAGGCCGGTCAGCGACAGCAGCCGTTCTGCCCGGGATTGGTCGCTCAGTACCCACGCCAGCGCGGACAAAGCGAGCGATTCAGGATCACCGGACGAATGCTCGGAATGTTGAGGGTTTTTCGTGATTGTCAATATCCTGTGGAAAGATTACAAAGTGGTCAGGCAAAAATAGGGGGCGGCATCTGGTTGAGGGGGCAAATGCAACTGGGGCGACAGTTCAGTCAGTGGCGAAGAGAGTGCTCGTTGTCGAGGACAACGATCTAAACCGGAAATTGTTCTGCGATGTTTTGAAAGCATCGGGATTTTCGGTGGAGCCCTGTGCCGATGGTGAACTGGCGCT
>JBFEKH010000094.1:0-7601 GCA_041552775.1 Allopontixanthobacter sp. | reverse complement strand
TCTCCGTTACCGGCTCTTCGGTCGCGGGATTGATTACCTGATGCGGGGTACCGCCGATCGAATCGACCCACTGGCCGCCGATATAATTCTGCTTGTAGCTATCCATTGAAATCTCTCCGTTTGCGGGAATTGAGTGTACCCTTTGTGATATAGGTAGCGGATGCGCGGCTTGCGACAAGACACCGAATTAATCTTTTGGGCACGAAGTTGCCAACTGCACTGTGACCAAGCCGCCGCTGCTCCGGACTATCCTGCACTCCGGCAAATGTGCCAAGAACTTGCGGTCTTGGCATCGCCCCGGGTCACTCGATTTCGGCAGACACCAGCAATTGCTGCGCGCGCGACAGAAAGGGGCGGTCGAGCATGCCGCCCTTGTAGCCGATCGTCCCGACACCAGGATTTTCCTCGAAAATCTTCACGATTTCCCGCGCTTCGGCAATCTCGTCCGCGCTTGGCGTGAAGGCCGCGTTGATGACATCGACCTGTGCCGGATGGATCGCTAGCATCCCGCGGAAACCTTCGCGCCGGACCTTTTCTGCCCGCACCTTCAGGCTTTCCAGATCGCGGAAATCACTCTGGATTGTTTCGATCGCGGCCACGCCAGCAGTGGCCGCGCCCAGAAGGCACAGGCTGCGGGCCATTTCGTAGGTGAATGAATAGCTGCCATCGGGATTGGTATTTGAATTTGCCCCGATTGAATCCGCCAGATCTTCCGCGCCCCAGGTCAAGGCGATCACACGCGGAGCGCCCTTGTAGTCGCCCGTGTGGAACATGGCTTCCGCCGTCTCGGTAGCCAGCACGATGACCGGAGTGGACCCCTGTTCGATGCCATTGGCGACTTCCAGAATCTCTAGGTACCTGTGCAGTGTCTCGACGTCGCCTCGGCCATAAACCTTGGGCAGCATGATCCCGCCAGGCTTACCTGGCATGATTGCAGCAAGGTCCTCCAGCGTGAAGGGCCCGTCCAACGGGTTGATCCGCACGAAAATGCGCGACCGGTCATGAGTATAATTGCTCAGGAATTCTCGCACCATCTTGCGCGCGGTTTCCTTGTTTTCGATCGTAACGGCATCTTCCAGATCGAAGATGACAATGTCGGCAAGACAGGCAGCTGCCTTGTCCATCTTCTTGTCACTATCGCCTGGAGCAAAAAGCCAGGACCGCATCCGCAGTTTGACCGCATCTGGCATCACAATTCCCTAGTCAGTTAATTCAGTTAATAGGATTTGGGCAGTTCTAGCACCCGTTCGGCAATATAATTCAGGATCATGTGCTGGCTAACGGGTGCAGTGCGGGGAACCAGCACTTCGCGCAAGTAACGTTCGACATGATATTCCTTGGCATAGCCCATCCCGCCCAGTGTCAACATCGCGGTACTGCACGCTTCGAACCCTGCTTCTGCAGCAAGATATTTGCCGGCATTGGCCTCGACCCCACAATCAAGCCCGGCATCGAATTTAGCGGCGGCCTGCATGACCATCAAATTGGCTGCCTCGACCTGGGCCCAGCATTTCGCAAGCGGGTGCTGGATGCCCTGATTCATCCCGATAGGCCGATCAAACACGATCCGTTCGCGGGCATATTTCGCGGCGCGGTCCAGTGCGATGCGGCCAAGGCCAATAGCTTCGGCGCCAAGCAGTATCCGTTCGGGATTTAGGCCTTGGAGGATCACCTTGAAGCCCTGCCCCTCCTCGCCAATGCGGTCTTCTTCTGGGATCCAGAGGTCGCTGATGAACAGCAGGTTCGAACCCACGGCATGACGGCCCATTTTCGGGATAAGGCGTGTTTCAACTGCCTGCTTGTCGAGATTGGTGAAGAATAGCGACAGGCCTTGCGTCTTGCTCTCGACCTCCTCCAGCGGAGTAGTGCGCGCAAGCAGCATCACCTTGTCTGCAACATGCGCATTGGTGATCCAGATCTTCTCGCCATTGACGCGGTAACCGCCTTCTTCGCGAACGGCGCGGGTCTTGAGCTTGGTAGTGTCGAGCCCGACGTTGGGTTCTGTGACCGCGAAGCACATTTTCTGCTCGCCCGAAAGCATCGGCGGGATCATGCGCTGCTTTTGTTCTTCGGTACCGAATTTCTCGATCGGTTCGAGGCTGAATACCGGGCCGTGGATGCACGATGCTGCGGTCATGCCGCCGCCTGCTTCGGCCACCGCCTGCATCATGATCGCCGCTTCCGTGATGCCCAGACCTGCGCCGCCGACATTTTGGGGCATCGCAATGCCCAACCAGCCGGCATCGGCCATCGACTTGTAGAATTCGAAGGGGAACACGCCGCTGTCATCGTGCTCGAGCCAATAGTCATCGGTAAATTGGTGACAGTGCCTGAGCACCGCATCGCGAATTTCCTGCTGGGCATCACTTAGGGCAAAATCCACTTTATGTCGCTTTCTGTGGCCGCTACCTGGCCCTTGGCGGGTAGCATCGCCGTATGCTCCGCTCAATCAGGGAATGGAATTTGCCTGAAGTACCAGCAATTGCGATTCTACCCGTGCGCCTCGAGCAAATTATCAAATGCTGTTTCAACCTTCTTACTACAGCGGCCAGATTAGCGGGATGGCAGTGATCGAGGTGATCGCTACCACTACCGTCAGGGGCAAACCATAACGCGCGAAATCGAGAAACTGGTAGCCACCGGCACCATAGACCAGCGTGTTTGTCTGATAGCCGATTGGAGTCAGAAAACTGGCGCTTGCCGCAAACATCACGGCGATGACAAAGGGGCGCGGGTCGGCGCCGAGCGCAATCGCGAGGTGGATCGCAATCGGCGTGACAACAATCGCAACTGCGTTGTTGGTAACCAATTCGGTGAGCAGGAGGCTGAGAAGATAGATCGCCGCGAGCGCCACGATCGGCGGGAATGAAGACAACCATGGTGTCGCCGCACTGACCAGCATTTCGACCAGACCGGCGTTTTCGAGTGCTGTGCCAATGGCAAGCATAGCGACGATCAAGCCGATTATCCGCCAATCAACCGCTGCAAACGCTTCGTCGGGTTCGATGCAGCGCGTGACCAGCACGACTGCCATTCCCAGGACTGCCAGGCCAGTAATTGGCATGATGTCGAAAGCCGCAGCCACGATCACCAAAATAATGACGGCAATGGCGATCGGTGCCTTTTGCGTTTTGAACCCGCGCGATTTGGGCTCTGACACATTCATCAGATGTTCGCCTTCGATCAGGCGCCTGAGATCAGCTTGCGATCCCTCGACGAGCAGTGTGTCTCCAACGCGCAGTGGTGATCTCTCATACCGTTCTTTGAGATTTTCTCCGCGCCGGTGCAGCGCGATGGGATTTACTCCGTATCTCTTCGTGATTTCGAGCTGGCTGAGCGTGTGGCCAATGCATCGGGCATCCGGCAGCAGCAGCACTTCGGCAATGACCGATTTGTGAGATGACACGGGAATGATCCCGTCATCATCTGCGGCCGCCAAGGGAAGCCGGCCGCGTTCCCGAATGGTCATCACATCCGGCTCATCGCAATTCAGGATCACGACATCGCCCGGCCTGATTGCCTGATCATCGGTCTTGGGATCAATCGACACCTCGTTGCGAATGAGATCGACAAAGCGGCGGTTTCCGCTCTTGAAGATGGCAACATCTTCCGGCTTCGACCCCACGTAAGGAGAGGTGGCAGTGACGTATACCGACATGGCATAGCGTTTGTTCTGGTTCGCAGACAGATATGCCGACATCACGTCACGTTCGGGAAGAAATCGGCGGGTCAGTGCGAGATAGGCCACGCCCACTATTGCAACAATTATGCCCACCGGCGCGATTTCGAAAATCGTGAATGCAGGCAGACCCTGCTTTTGCGCGACACCATCCACCAGAATATTTGTCGACGTGCCAATCAGCGTGCAAGTGCCGCCCAGAATGGCAGCAAAGGAGATCGGCATGAGCATTTTGGAGGATTTTTCTCCCAATTGCTTTGCCAAGGTGATGCCAATGGGGATCATGATCATCACTAGCGGTGTGTTGTTGGTAAAGGCTGACATGGCTGCAACAGCGGCCAACAGCATTGCCGCAGCAGCGATGGGTGCCCGCTTTGCCATTCCGGTAACCTGATCGGCGAAGGCTTCAAGCGCGCCAGTCCGCACAAGCGATGCGGAGATGATGAACATCGCCGCGATTGTCAGAGGCGCAGAGTTCCCCATCGCCCCGAGCAGATCATCGGTCGAAATTATGCCAAGTAACAACAGCATGCCGACTGCAGCGAATGCGGTAACTTCCGGGGGGCGAATTTCGAGCGCGAAAGAAATCAGCAGCAGGATCAGCGTTCCGCCCACTATCAAGGGGGCGAAAGGAGCGATAATTTCTAACATCCACTCGTTCCGATTCGAAAATTCCGAAATCAATGCGAGCTATTTGCTACTGATCGCGGATGTTCCAAAGATACTTTTGATTGCAGGCGCATAATAATTTTCGGGACGCGCAGATTTGGTTCGCATCCAGGATCCGGAATTCGTATTGGCAGGATTACCGCCCGCCAGAGTAAAGATTGATGGATACGCAGCTTTTCGCGATTTGTGCGCTTACTTTTGTTATCCATCTCATCGGGGCTCTGGCCTATGCGGCCAGAATTGCCGGGGTGAGGACCGGAAGAATTGCCGTTTCCTTTGCCTTGTTCAATGTACTCGTCCTTGTATCCCGCCTCTCCAACAGTTTTCTCGGGCCATTCCTGGCCAAGCGAATTGAAACCGATATTGCCAATGGCACTGGATCGGGCCTGTTGATGGACTTCAGGATCGTGCTGTTTTCCGCCAGTGCAGCCGCCATTGCAGGGGCACTCTTGATACCGACCACGCAGCGCTGGTTTACCTCTGCGATCACACATTTTCATGAGAACCGCTCACTACCCCGGCTCATCTGGCACGCCCTGTCCAGAGGTGGTTTTGGGTATCTGCGGCAGACCGCAACCCTACCGCGGGAAGTGCATTTGACCGATTTGAAGAAGCCGCGTGGAGTATCGCTGACCATCATCCTGCTCAACATATTTGCTCAGGCGCTCCTGACGGTGGGTGTCATCGGCTCGCTTTATGCAGGTTACCTGAACCCCGAGTACCGGGTAACCGCGTCGCAGCTTTCCGCGGTGGTCAACGGTTTTGCCACGATCTTGCTGTTCGTCGTAATCGATCCCCAATTGTCGGTGATGACCGACGATGTCGTCTCCGGAAATGTGGCCCAGTCCACTTTCCGAAGAACCATCGTCTGGCTTTCGTTCAGCAGGCTGGGCGGCACACTTCTGGCTCAAGCAATGCTATTGCCATCGGCTTGGCTGGTAGCCCATCTGGCCGGGGTAATCTAATTCATCAATTGGAGCCCTCAGAGAATTGAGTTGCCTCGCGATCCAAACGCGGATTGCACTTAGCGGCCCATGTCCCGCTGTATTGTTCGGCTGGCCATATAAAAGTGGAAGATAGCCCACAGATAGAGGCACTTGAAAAAGATCATCGACCACTGCAGTCCGTCCGCGTTGGCGGTCTCACAGGCAGATTGCGCAGCAGCCGTTAGATTGGCTGCCTTACATGCCTCGAGGCTTAGCGATGGATCGAGACCCGACAAGAATGTCGCGTTCAGGATTGTCGAAACGCCGCCTATCAAAGGCGGTCCAAGACCGTAGCCGAGCAAGTTTACAATGAACAAAGTCACGGCCACTGACGTTGCCCTCATCCGGCTGTCCACGACTCCGCCTGGCACGGCATAAAGTGGGCATAGATAGGTGTAGAGCAGCATTTGGCCGACCATCATGAGCGGTACCGCCAGCCACAAGGATTCCGCCAGATATCCTACCACATGCATGGGTATTACACCCATCAGCGCAAACATCGGTATCCATGCCAATGCCTTTGGAAACCGTTTGGCGTATTTGTCCGCCAGAAAGCCCGACATATAGGTTCCGATGGCAGCCATAACTGCCAACGCCATCGCGATTTTCACCGATGCATCGAACAATGAAAGCCCGTGGGTACGGATCAGGAAAGACACAAAGAATTGGCCAACACCGTAGTTCACAAATGATGTGATGGTGACACCCATCGTAACGTGCCAATAGGCGGGCTTCTCGGACAGGATTTTCAAGACTTCCCGAAAACCTACCTGGTCCTTGTTTTGCATTTCTATAGGATCGGTAAATCCCCGGGGCGGCTCCTTGACCGTCATTTTCACGATCATCGCAACAATAATCCCTGGCACCCCGACCACGACGAAAGCAACTCGCCAACCTTCGATGTTTTGCCAATCAAGTGCATTGGCAGCCCACGTCCAATTCCAGCTGTTGAGCATTGCCCCTACGATAGGACCATCGAGGCTGCCCACGATATAACCGCCGAAAACATAGGCAACCATGCCCCCCAACGGGATGCCCATCGCGTAGACCGAGACAGCCGTTGAACGCTCTGCAGGGATGAAATAATCTGCGATAAGGGAATTGGCCGGCGGCGAGCAGCCCGCCTCTCCGATGCTGACCCCGATGCGGAATATGAAAAGAGCGATAAAGCTTGTCGCGAAGCCGCATAATACCGTCATCAGGCTCCATAGAGCGACGGAGCCAGCGATGATCCACACCCGGTGGTGCTTTTCCGAGAAACGCGCGATCGGGATGCCAACAAAGGTATAGAGAATGGCAAAGGCCGGACCGCCAAGCAGGCCCATTTGCCAATCTTCAACCCCGAAGGATTCCTTGATCGGCTCGGTCAATATGTTGATGATCGTGCGATCAATGAAATTGAAAATATAGACCGCGAGCAATATCCCGAGAATATATTTCCGGTAGCCCTTGCTGCCGAAGCCCGTTTCGGGGCTTCCGAGATTGTCTAAATTGGGAGCCGTTCTCGCTACAGATTCAGCCAAATTCAAACTCCAGTGTGTTTTTTATGAGGTCATTTCGCGGCGTATATCTGGAGACGATATAGAGTCTTTGAATATTGTATATTTGATTGTTCAGGTTCGCGTTGGAAACCTGACGCTTATGCCTTGCAATATTTGCGTCGCTTAATGGCTAGCCGCCGTCAAGGCCCTTCAGCTTTGCGGTTCACCTCGCAGGTCCCGAAACAGTTTCGCGGTTGGCAATGCTTGCAAAAGCCATGTTCGCCCTGCGTCAGGTGTCATGGGCCGTGCGTTTAGAACTTTTCCACTATTGCAGACAATGCGAATGCCAGACGGAAGGCGTCAACAGACTTAGAATGCACTTCAGGGCAATAGGACTGGCGGCAGATCCTGCTTCAGGAGGTATGAGGCTGCCCGCAACCCTGCGCCGCGATCCGCGATGCTTCGCGGAAAGTAACCAGCCTACCTTGGCCCTCATCCCATAATGCGAGACGCAATGCGCTAAACGTATGGAGCGCGGTGAACCGGTTCAAATCGCGCAACCGGGGGTGTTTTTCCAACACTTCGGGCAAGCGGTAGAACGGGATGCGGCTGGCCAGATGATGGACATGATGGATGCCGATATTCCCGGTGAACCAGCGCAATATCGGCGGCAGGTCGAGGTACGAACTTCCATACAATGCAGCATCGTGGAAGGACCAATCGGCATCCCGATTCCAATGCGCATCTGAAAACTGATGCTGGATATAAAACAGCCAAACGCCCATC
>JBFEKH010000093.1:0-7650 GCA_041552775.1 Allopontixanthobacter sp. | reverse complement strand
GTTTCGATCCTGGGTGACCAGCGTTTTCCGATGGCCAGCACCAGCAAAATCGCGATTGCGGCCACCTTCATGGAAGGTGTCGAGCAAGGACGCTGGTCACTATCCAGTGAATTTCCATTGCTGGTCCCTGTGCAGTCGGCCAGATTTTCCACCAGAGTGGCGCCGGTAAAACCCGGTGCTTATCTGCCTGCGTCTCAGCTGATCGAACTGATGATCACGCGCAGCAGCAATTCGGCGACCGATGCGCTTCTCGCCGTTGTTGGCGGCCCCAAGGCAGTCAACGACTGGACGCGCCGCGCCGGCATCCGCGAATTCCAGCTAGACCGCGATATTGCCACGCTGGTACGTGATGACGGGGAATTTGATCCCGCAGCGCATATCGACAAGCGCGACAGCGCTTCGCCTCAGGCAATGCTCGACCTGTTAGCCGGGCTGTATCAAGGGAAATTCCTGGCCGCTTCGAGCCGTCAGGTAATCCTCGGTGCGATGGAACGATGCCGGACGGGCAAACGGCGCATTCCTGCGCTGCTGCCAGCCGCAGTCCAGGTCTCGCACAAGACCGGTTCGCTCAACAATACTTCCAGCGATATCGGGATTATCGAATCGCCGGATGGTCGAGCGATCGCAGTGGCCATTTATGTAACCGGTCAGGGTTCGCGCGACGCGCGTGAAGCGCGGATCGCAGAGATCGCACGGGCACTTTACGAAGGCTATGCCGCATCGGCAAAACAGAACTGGGCGAACGCGGCGTACAACGGCGGCTAGTTACCAGCTTCTTGTCCCGGTTCCGGCGCGGTCGGATCTGGTAAATTCGAACCAACACAAACAAAAAGGGCGGCGCCTTGCGGCACCGCCCGAATTGTTTTCGAAACGAGTTCGAAGATTAGTCAGCCTGAGCTTCTTCTTCGGTTTCGTTCTGCATTGCGGACTCAGCGTCTGCAGCAGTTTCGTCAGCAGCAACAGCTACGTCGGTAGCAGCGCCTTCAACGGCATCGCCAGCAGCTTCAACGTTTGCTTCTGCATCGGCCATTGCCGAATCAGCAGCTGCTTCGGTCGTGTCCTGAGTGCCTTCCGAGCAAGCGGCGAGGGTCAGGGCAGCGCCAGCGGCGACTGCAGCAAGTACGAACTTACGCATATAATAATTCCTAATTCAGATTGAGATTGCAGACCGAGAATTACTCAGCAGCAGGAGCTTCTTCAGTCATTGCTTCTTCTGCGGTTGCAGCAGCAGCATCGGCAGTCGCATCAGCAGCTTCAGCAGTTGCGTCGGCAGCCGTATCAACTGCTTCAACAGAAGCTTCCATGTTTGCTTCGGCATCGGCCATTGCGGTATCGGTTTCTGCTTCTGGAGCAGCTTCCGAACAAGCAACGAGGGAAAGAGCGGCGCCGGCAGCTGCGGCAGCAAGAACGAACTTACGCATGTTAAAATTCCTTAAACAGCGATTGGAGATCGCACGCCCCATCGGGGTCATGCGTGAGGCCGTTCAATTGAGCGACTTCTGGGGGCTGAATAATGGCGATAATGTGACGACGCAAGCGGATTCACCACAATCCGCCTTTTTTCTGCCTTATTTTTGCCCAGATCAGCGGAAATCCGCCACATTTGAACCCGCGGATCGTGGAGATACTTGTGGATAGTGCCACTTACGCGCCTGTTGGCGGTACGATAATGCAGGCTGACCTCGCCCGATTCCGCTGCTACCAGCACCCGCATGTCCGAAAAAAAGCATCTCTACCTGGTCGATGGCTCAGCGTATATTTTCCGCGCCTATCACCGTCTTCCCCCGCTCACCGATCCGGAAGGCACCCCGGTCGGTGCGGTTTACGGTTACACGACGATGCTGTGGAAGTTGGCAACGGATCTGGACAAAGCAATCGGGCCGACTCATCTGGCGGTAATTCTTGATAAATCGAGCCATTCCTTCCGCAATGACATTTATCCCGAATACAAGGCCAATCGACCGCCACCGCCCGAAGACCTGGTCCCGCAATTTCCGTTGATTCGCGATGCTACGCGCGCCTTCAGTCTGCCCTGCATCGAGGAACAGGGCCTGGAAGCCGATGATCTGATCGCCTCCTATGCCCGCGCCGCCGCCGAGCGCGGATGGGACGTCACGATCGTGTCATCGGACAAGGATCTGATGCAATTGGTCGGCGAGCGGAACGGTGACATCGGCGCGATCGACATGCTCGATACAATGAAGAACGCCCGGATCCGCAGTCCTGAAGTAGAGGAAAAATTCGGCGTTCCTCCTGCAAAAGTTGGCGACATCCTGGCGCTGATGGGCGATTCGGTGGACAATATTCCCGGGGTTTACGGCGTAGGTCCGAAAACCGCGACCAAGCTGATCCAGGAACATGGCGACCTGGCCGGTGTGCTGGATGCGGCAGAGGGAATGAAAACCTCTAAGCTGAAGGAACGCCTGATCGAACACCGCGAAATGGCTGAGCTCAGCCGGGTGCTGGTGACGCTGAAGGAAGATTGCGATCTGCCCATGCCGCTGGAAGATTTCGAGCTGGACGGGGTGCCTTCCGAACCTCTCGCGACATTTCTCGCCAAACACGGTTTCACCAGCCTGCTGCGCCGGTTGGACGCGGGCAGCGGCAGCCCGGACCGCGCGAATGATCTCAACCCGGCCAAGCAAGTCAACGCCGCATCCACCACACCGCAAGGTGACCGGCAACCGGTACAGGAAATGCCGGCCGTGGACCGCAGCTCCTATGTTTGTGTGCAGGACATGGACACGCTCCGGCAATGGATCGACCGCGCAATGGGCCTTCGCATTGTAGCGGTGGATACCGAAACCAGCGCGCTGGATGCAATGCAGGCTGACCTGGTGGGCATTAGCCTTGGCCTTGGTGCCAATGATGCGTGTTATATCCCGCTCGCCCATGGCGGGCACGATTTGCTGTCCGAAAAACCGAAGCAGGTTGACCGTGACGCAGCGCTGGCTGCGCTGAAACCGCTGCTGGAAAGCGATGCAGTGATCAAGATCGGTCAAAACATCAAATATGATCTCAACGTGCTCGCCCGATACGGCGCTCATGTCAGCCCGATCGACGACACGATGGTCATGAGCTTCGATCTGGATGCGGGTAGGTCGCTGGACGGGATCGGCGGGGGTCACGGGATGGATGAATTGTCCCAGCGCCACCTTGGCCATACCCCGCTGTCCTTCAAGGAAGTGTGCGGAACGGGCAAGAAGGCCATTCCCTTTGGCGAGGTGCCGCTGGACCGGGCGACCGAGTACGCGGCCGAAGACGCGGACGTTACGTGGCGGCTTTATCAACATCTCAAACCTCGCCTGACGACTGAAGGCGGCACGCGGGTTTACGAACGTGTCGACCGCCCCCTGATCCAGGTCGTTGCCGGAATGGAGCGCGAAGGCGTCAAGGTTGACCGCCCCAGCCTGGCAAAGTTGTCCGAAGGCTTTGCCGAGGAAATCGGCAAGCTCGAAGGCGAAATACACGAGCTGGCCGGCAAGGAGTTCACCATCGGCAGCCCCAAGCAACTGGGTGATGTGTTGTTCGATACTCTGGGCCACAAGGGCGGGCGCAAGGGGAAATCCGGCCAATATTCGACCGATCAGGCGATCCTCGAAAAGCTTGCCGACCAAGGCGCGCCGATTGCCAACAAAGTGCTCGAATATCGCCAGCTATCGAAGCTGAAATCGACCTATACCGACGCGCTGCAGGCAGCGATCAATCCGCAGACCGGGCGGGTACACACCAGTTATTCGCTGGTCGGGGCGCAGACCGGGCGGCTGTCCTCCACTGATCCAAACTTGCAGAACATTCCTATCCGCACCGCGATCGGACGCCAGATTCGTGAAAGCTTCGTGGCAGAACCGGGCAATGTCCTGCTCGCCGCCGATTACAGCCAGATCGAGCTGCGCCTGGCCGCGCATATGGCTGATGTGCCGACGCTGAAGGAAGCCTTCTCCCAGGGTCAGGATATTCACTCGCGGACCGCGCAAGAAATGTTCGGCAAGGTTGACCGGGATACCCGGGCGCAGGCCAAGACAATCAATTTCGCCATTCTCTACGGCATATCGCGCTGGGGCCTGGCAGGCCGCCTGGGCGTCGAAGCGGACGAGGCGCAGGCGATGATCGATACCTATTTCCAGCGCTTCCCCGGTATCCAGCGCTATATCGTGACAACTTTGGAAAGTGTGCGCGAGCGTGGCTATTCCGAGACGCTGTTCGGCCGCAAGACATGGTTTCCGCGGATCAATTCGAGAAACCCCAACGAACGCCAGGGTAGCGAACGCGCCGCCATCAACGCGCCAATCCAGGGGACCAGCGCGGACATCATCAAGCGCGCGATGGTGCGGATGCTGCCGGCCCTGGCCGATGCCGGACTTGGCAATGTCCGCATGCTGCTGCAGGTGCACGATGAACTGGTGTTTGAACTGCCAGAAGGCGATGTCGATGCCGCGAAGCCGGTAATCGAAGCGGTGATGGCAAGTGCCGCGCAGCCCTCAGTTACGCTGGATGTACCGCTCGGCATCGAGATTGGCAGCGGGCTGAGCTGGGGAGCCGCACACTGAAAATTCGGCCTGCCAGCTTGATGCGTATGTTGGGCAGCAGCCGTGTCACGCGCTGGACCAATTTTGCGCTTCTGAGCGTCATCGGTGCGGCCATGCTGGCCGGACTGTTCCTGGTTTTCAAAACGATTGACGCAGAGCGGGCACAGCGCGAACAGTCGCGCAAGACTGCGCGGGTTCTGGTCGAATTGCGCAATGTGGGTAACGCTGCGCTCAATGCTGAAACCGGCCAGCGCGGTTATCTCATCACGCTCGATAAGAGATATCTGGAACCCTATCAGACGGGACGGACTCAATATCAGCCAGCGCTTGGCCGCCTTCGCGAATCGCTGGGTGATCGCGCAACCGCCCGCCAACTCCAATTGCTCGACCGGATTGAAAATCTGACCCAGGCAAAATTCGCAGAAATGGACGAAAGTGTTGGCCTGCTGAGCGGTGGTGCCTTGCTCGACGCACGGCGCCAGTTGCTGAGCGACGAAGGCCAGGAAGTAATGGTCCGCCTGCGCCAGACGATCCGGGAAATGGAGCAGATCGAAGGCCAACTGCTCGACCAGACTGCGACCGAAACGGCCGATGCCGAGGCTCGCGTCCTGCCATTGCTCACGGGCGTAATGGTGCTCCTGCTGATTTCCCTTCTGCTGGGGTACCGCCTGGTGTTCCGGACTGCGCAGGCAGAAGCGAGAGCCGAGCAGTCCGCCGCGCTGGCCGAGGCGCGGGACCGTGCCGATCTGCTGGCGCGTGAGCTGAATCACCGGGTGAAAAACCTGTTCGCTGTGATCCTGGCCATCGTCAGCATGAGCGCCCGAGACGACCCGACGGCGAAGCCGGTCATAGAACGGATATCCAGTCGGATTCGCGCCCTACTGACCGCGCACGAGGTGACCCAGGGTACCGAAAACCAGCCGCCCGCATCGCTGGGCAACCTGATCGAGACCACGCTGGCGCCCTATCGTTCGGATCGGGTGCGGGCCGAGATTTCCGGTCCGGAAACCCTGCTCGCTGCCGAGCACGTCACGCCGCTGGGGCTGGTGCTGCATGAGCTGACCACCAATGCGGTGAAATATGGCGCATGGGCTAACGACGGTGTGCTGGCTGTGACTTGGAAGATCGATGATGGCCAACTGACCATAAATTGGGACGAGGATTGCCCGATCACCGATCTCGAACCTGCGCGGCAGGGCTTTGGCAGCATGTTGATGAACAGTGCGGCGCGCCAGTTGCGCGGCACGATCGACCGGAAATTCGAGCCGGACGGGGTCAATGTCAGGATCGTAATCCCGCTTGAGGCATAGGGACGCTAGCCTTGCCACTGGGCCAGCGAGGCAATAGTGGGCGCATCATGTTCGATAAATATTTTCCGCAAAACGTAGAGTTTTCATGGGAGCAGGCAGCGGCCTCTGTCGTTGCCCTGGCGGTCGTGGTGCTGGCGGCGCTGGTGCTGCACAAGTTTCTGTTTGCGGTCCTGCGGCGCATTTCGACAATGTCCTCTACCCCGGTTGACGGGATGGTCTTCGACCGATTGTACAAACCACTGAGATGGTCTTTCATGGCCGTTGCGATTTCCGTCCTGGCAGCGCGCGATGATGATGTGGCACAGTTCTGGGGTGCAATTTCAGGCTTTGTCGTCCCGGCCTTGCTCGGCTGGGTGACTCTGTCGATTGCCCGGGCTTTCACCAACGCGCTTGAATATCGTATGGAAGTCTCCACCGATCCCGTCGCCGCGCGGAGCCGCAAGACCCGGATTTCGATCCTGTCGCGGACAGCAACCTTTGCGATTATTCTGGTTACTACCGGATTGATGTTGTTCAGCATTCCGGCCGTGCGGGAAATCGGCGTTACGCTGATGGCGTCTGCCGGTCTTGCGGCGCTGGCAATCGGTGCTGCTGCGCAACCTGCCCTGAAATCGCTGATTGCCGGTCTGCAAATGGCCATTACCGAGCCGCTGCGACTGGGTGATCTGGTGGTGGTCGATGGTCACACCGGGAGGGTAGAGGAAATCCGCATGAGCTTTGTGATCGTGCGGACCTGGGATGAACGCGCAGTGGTCGTCCCTACCTCCAGCTTCCTCGACCAGAGCTTCGAAAACTGGTCACGGCAGAACGAAATGCTGACCGGGCCGGTGTTCCTGCATCTGGATCCGGCGACCGATGTCGAGCCGGTCCGAAAGGAATTCGAACAGTTCGTGGCAAGTCATGAATTGTGGGACGAACGCACCGCAACAATGCTGATGACGGAAGCCCACCCTGAAAGCATCGAATTGCGGCTGGCAGTCAGCTCCCAGACTATTGGCGACCTATTCGCCCTTCGCTGCGCCGTGCGCGAACACATGATTTCGTGGCTACGCAAGGAAATGCCTGATGCGCTGATCCGCCACCGACTGGAAGTCGAGACTGCGAACCAGCGCGCCGCAAAATAGGCAATAGACCGGGGCTAATCATGCTTCTTGTCCCGACGAGGTTCGACCTGACCCTCGTGCAGGAAGCCGATCGGATTTACCTCGGCAGCGCGGGATTTGAGTTCGCCGCGCATCTTCTTGTATTCCTCTTCCATTTTCTCGGTCACGGTGGCGCGCGAGTCCTCTAGCGCTTCGGCAAAATCGGCGGCGGTAACTTCCTTCACCTCTCCCCCTGCACGGCGTAGGGCGTTGAGCCCCGCTCGGCGCACGACGTCTTCCAGATCGGCGCCAGTAAATCGGTCGGTTTTTTCGGCGACATCGCCCAGATTCACATCACCAGCGAGGGGCATGTTCCGCGTGTGAATGTTCAGGATGTGTTCGCGGCCCTTGGGATCAGGCGTCCCAACATAGACCAGTTCGTCGAACCGCCCCGGACGCAGCAATGCCGGATCGACGAGCGTCGGGCGATTGGTCGCGCCGATTACCACCACCGATTGCAATTCTTCCAAGCCGTCCATTTCGGCCAGGATTGTGTTGACCACCCGCCCGGTAACCTGCGGCTCGCCTTGCCCGCTGCCGCGCGCAGGCACCAGGCTGTCAATTTCGTCGATGAAGATCACGCAAGGCGCGACCGAGCGTGCCCGAGCAAACATCTTGGCGATTTGCTGTTCGCTTTCGCCATACCATTTCGACAGGAGGTCGGAACTT
>JBFEKH010000092.1:0-7919 GCA_041552775.1 Allopontixanthobacter sp. | reverse complement strand
TTTTTTGTAGATGATATGGCGCAAATCGTTGAGGCGTCCGGGATGCGGGGGCTTACCCTCCGCCAGCCATGCCTCGCGGCTTTGTCCGCCCTTCCACGTGCGCGTGGTAAAGCCGAGGATTTCCACCTTCACGCCGCAGCGCTCCAGCGTGCGGGCCATGATATCCGCGCTGATCGCAGCAATCGAAATGGGCCGCCCGCGCATTGAACCGGAATTGTCGATCAGCAAGGTCACCACGGTGTCCTTGAATTCGATATCGCGTTCGACCTTATAGCTCAGCGCATGGCCCGGCATGGTGACAACGCGCGCCAGCCGCGCGGCATCCAGGATGCCTTCTTCCTGGTCGAAATCCCAGCTGCGGTTCTGCTGCGCCATCAACCGGCGCTGCAGCCGGTTGGCGAGACGGGTCACGATGCCCTGAAGACCCTGCAGCTGGCTGTCGAGATAGGCGCGCAACCGGTCCAGTTCTTCCTGGTCGCACAACTCGCTTGCCTCGACTTCCTCGTCGAAGCGCTTGGTGTAAACCTTGTAATCGAAATCTTCCGGCAAGTCGGTCCACGGGCGATTGGGGCGTACCGGCATCATGCCTTCCTCGCCCTCGTCCCCGGCTTCCCCGTCGTTCATTTCCTCTTCGGAACTGCTCTCGCTCTCGGACTCGCCTTCGCCTTCCTCGCTGTCGGATGCATCGCCGGCCATTTCGGTGGTCTGCGGCTCGCTCTGGCCGGAATCGTCGTCGCCGTCGTCCTCGTTACCGTCTTCGCCGCCTTCCTCGTCCTCTCCCTCGTCGTCCTCGCCGCCGTCGCTGCCATCTTCCTTGGTCAGCTCCAGGTGGCGGAGCATGTCGAGCGTGAGCGACTGGAATGCGATCTGGTCATCGAGCGACAGCGCCAGTGCCTCGAAATCGGGTCCGGCGCGTTCTTCGATGAAGCCGCGAACCATCTCTACCCCGGCCTGGGCACGGGCAGGTATTGGCCGTCCGGTCAGCTTTTCGCGCAGCAGCAGGGCCAGGGCCGATTGCAACGGCACATCGTCGGCGGACTGGGCGCGGGAGATCGGGTCGGATGCAACTCGCAATTCCGTCGCGGCTTCGAGATTGTCAGCAATGCCCGCGAAATTATTCGCCCCCAGCGCTTCGTAACGCACCTGTTCGGCGGTGTCGTAACACGCCCGCGCCACTGGTTCAGGCGGTGCGTTCCTGTTGTGCAGAGCATCATTGTGGTGGCGCAATTTGAGCGAGAAACTGTCAGCAAAACCGCGCGCTTCCCGTGCTTGTTCAGGCGGCAGGTTGCGGCCCGGCAGCGGCACGCGAAAACTCTTGCCGCTCGCCGCCGGATTGTCCGCGCTCCACGCAACCTCAACCTCCGGCTCGCGCGCCAGCGCACGGCTGGCGCCGGTCAGGACCTGCTTGAAGCGATCGAGAGGAGTTTCGTCGGCCAATCTCTTACAGGATGCTCTGGCCAGTCTTTGCCCAATCGGCGAGGAAGCCTTCGATGCCCTTGTCGGTCAATACGTGGTTGGCCAGCGCCATGATCACCTTGGGCGGTGCGGTCATCACATCGGCGCCGATCAGCGCGCTTTCCAATACGTGGGTCGCATGGCGAACGCTGGCGACTAGGATTTCGGTGTCGAACAGGTAATTGTCATAGATCGTGCGGATATCGCGGATCAGCTCCATCCCGTTCATCCCGTTATCATCGTGCCGCCCGACGAATGGCGAAACGAAGGTTGCCCCGGCCTTGGCCGCCAGCAGCGCCTGATTGGCGGAAAAGCACAGCGTGACATTGACCATGGAACCGTCGCTGGTCAGCGCCTTGCAAGTTTTCAGCCCGTCAATCGTCAGCGGCACCTTGATGCAGACATTGTCCGCAATCCTGCGCAGGACTTCGGCCTCTTTCATCATGGTTTCATGGTCCAGCGCGACCACCTCCGCGCTGACCGGACCGCTGGTGAGGCCGCAGATTTCCCTCGTCACTTCCATGAAATCGCGGCCCGATTTTGCGATCAGGCTGGGATTGGTGGTGACCCCGTCAAGCAGGCCGGTCGCGGCCAGTTCCTTGATGTCGTCAATCTCGGCAGTGTCGGCGAAGAATTTCATTGTGCGGCTCCGATGGTGGCGATGTGGATTCGCGAACCGCTATATGCGGACCCGGCGCCCTTCACCACCCCCACAGAGACGGCTTTTCTAGAGTCCGGTACCGAATACCCCGATAATCATCGGATCGTTCGTGCTGCGCGGATTCTCACGAATGAGCGCTTCCTCGCGGCCGATCTCGGTCCAGATCACATCGTTCACGCGGTTGCCGAAACTGTTCGCCACCTGGCCGACATTTACTCCGGTCAATGCCGACAATGCCTGGCCCACCAGCGGATCGCGCGCCACGCGCAATGCATCACCGATTTCCGGGACCATAATCTCGATCAATTGTCCGCTGAGTTCATTGCGCAGGAAACCGGTCGCCGCGGTGGGGCCGCCGCGCACCAGCGCCACGGCATTTTCGATCCCGATCACGCGGACCGCATCGGCCACAACCGGCGCGGCGCGATATGCACCTTCGATCGCGACATCCGCAAAGGCATCATTCAGCCGAGATTTGAACAGACCTGACGTGAGGATGGAGGACAGCACATCGCCGCGTGTCCCCAGCAAATTCGCCAGACCGATCTCGGCCACCTGCTGGTCCCAGAAGCCGCCGTCTGCGGTCAAGCGGGCAAAGGCGCGTTCGCTCGACAGCGTCAGCAGCCGCCGGATTGCATCGGTAAAGCCGAACCCCGGCACGGTCGCGCAACCGGGCAATGCCAGCAGCGTGGTGGCGGAAAGCCCGACCATAAATGCGCGCCGTCCAGTCGTTACGTTAATTAATTCGTTCATTTAAGGAAACCTCACCTTGCCGGTTCACTAGAGCAGCGCCCATATGACCACAGCATTATGAACCGCGCCAGACTCCTCATATTCAACGCCGCGCTCGGGCCGCTGGATTACAAAGTGCCCGACGGCATGAAAGTCGAGCCCGGCTCGGTCGTGGTCGCGCCGCTGGGTCCACGCCAGATCGTCGGGATCGTGTGGGAAGAAGACCGCCTGCCGTCAGATTCCGTGCCCGATCACAAATTGCGCGCCCTGATAGAGGTGCTGCCGGTCCCGCCGCTGCGCGCCGAACTGCGCCGGTTGATCGAATGGACGGCTGACTATTACTGCGCCCGGATCGCGTCGGTCGCGCGCATGGTGCTGGCGTCCGGCGGGGCCTTGCGCGGGCCATCGACGATGGTGGAATACCGCCTGAGCGGTATCGAACCGGAACGCATGACCCCTCAGCGCGCGGTGGCGCTGGACGCCTTGCAGGGCGAGCAGGCGACAATCCGGGAATTGGCCGAACTCGCCAGCGTCAGCGAAGGGGTGCTGCGCGGATTGGTCAATCAGGGCACGCTGGAACCGGTCGAGGTCGATATCGACCGGCCCTATGACAAACCGGACCCGAATTTCGCGCAACCTGTTTTGAGCGCGGACCAGCAGGAAGTGGCCGACCGGCTCATCGAAGCGGTAGAAGCGGAACAATTCGCGCCTTTCCTGCTCGACGGGGTAACGGGATCCGGCAAGACCGAAACCTATTTCGAACCGCTCGCCGCCGCGCTGCGGATGGGCAAGCAGGTTCTGGTCCTGCTGCCCGAAATCGCCCTGACCGAGGCATTCCTGCGCCGGTTCGAGGACCGCTTCGGGACCCCGCCGGTGGTGTGGCATTCCAGCCTGAAATCGACCGAGCGCCGCCGCGCGTGGCGCGCGATTGCCAGCGGCGAAGCCAAGGTGGTCGTGGGCGCCCGCTCAGCCCTGTTCCTGCCTTACAGCCGCCTCGGGCTGGTAGTGGTGGACGAGGCCCACGAGGTCAGCTTCAAGCAGGACGAAGGCGTGCGTTACAACGCCCGCGATGTGGCGGTGATGCGCGGCCATTTTGAGAAAGTTCCGGTGATCCTCGCCAGTGCAACCCCGGCACTCGAAAGCCTGCAAATGGCCGAAAGCGGGATTTACGAACGGCTCGAACTGCCCAGCCGGTTTGGCGGTGCCAGCATGCCTGCGATCGACATCATCAATCTGACCGAGGAAAAGCCCGAGCGCGGCCGGTGGCTGGCCCCGCGTCTGGTCGAGCAATTGAAATTGCGGCTGGAACGCGGCGAGCAGTCGCTGCTGTTCCTCAACCGCCGAGGCTATGCCCCGCTGACCCTGTGCCGCAATTGTGGGTTCCGCTTTCAATGCCCCAATTGCAGCGCCTGGCTGGTCGAACACCGGCTGTCGAACCGTCTGTCCTGCCATCACTGCGGCCACGAAACCACGCCGCCGCCCACCTGCCCCGATTGCGGCGAACCCGATTGCCTGGTTGCCTGCGGGCCTGGGGTCGAACGGATCGCGGACGAGGTGGCGGAAATCATGCCCGGCGCCCGGGTGGCGCTGGTCACCTCCGACACGCTTAATTCGCCTGAAAAGGCTGCGGCCTTCGTCAAGCAAGCGGAGGAGCGCATGATCGACGTAATTGTCGGCACGCAATTGGTCACTAAAGGGTTCCACTTTCCCGAACTGACGCTGGTGGGCGTGGTCGATGCCGATCTCGGGCTGGAAGGCGGCGATCTACGCGCAGCGGAGCGGACCTATCAGCAGATGGCGCAGGTTGCTGGGCGCGCAGGCCGCGGCGCGAAAGCCGGCGAAGTACTGATCCAGACCCGCCATCCAGAAGCTCCGGTGATTGCCGCGCTGGCAGCGGGCGACCGGGATGCCTTTTACGCCGCCGAAACCGAGGCGCGGCGCGATGCCGGTGCGCCCCCGTTTGGCCGATGGGCCGCAATCATCGTGTCTTCGGAAGACGAGGCCGAGGCCAAGGAAGCCGCCCGCGCCATCGGCGGCACGCGTCCCAACCTGCCCGATGTGATGATCCTGGGCCCTGCCCCTGCCCCGATGTCGCTGCTGCGCGGCAGGTATCGCTACCGCCTGCTGATCAACGCCCGCCGTTCTGCACAAGTCCAGGATATTATTCGCGACTGGTTAGGAAGCCTCGACTTCCCGCGCGGCGTTCGTGTAGCGATCGACATTGACCCCTATAGTTTTGTTTGAGGAAACACCCATGCTGACAGTCCACCATCTGAGAATTTCCCAGTCCGAGCGGATCGTCTGGCTGTGCGAGGAGCTGGGTCTCGATTACGATCTGAAACTGTACAACCGGCGGGAAGACAACCGCCTTGCACCCGACGATTATAAGGCGCTCCATCCCATGGGCATCGCGCCGGTTATTCAGGACGCCCAAGACGGCAACAGTCTGGTGCTGGGCGAAAGCGGTGCGATCGTCGAATATATCATCGCGAAATACGGTGATGGGAAACTGGTCCCGGCCCCGGACCATCCGGATTACGCCGACCATCTGTTCTGGTTCCACTTCGCCAACGCTACCTTCATGACTAACGGGATGATGGCGATTGCCGCGCAGCAAGCCGGTGGGACGGAAATGCCGCCCTTCGTGGCGGGCCGCACCAACAAGGCGTGGGCGTTGATCGAAGCGCGTCTGGGCGAGGCTGATTATTTTGGTGGGTCCGAGCTGACTACCGCCGACATCATGATGGGTTTCCAGCTGACCACCAGCCGCGCCTTCAACAACAAATCCATCGAAGGGATGCCTAATCTACAGGCCTATCTGAAGCGGATCGGCGCGCGTCCAGCCTATCAGGCGGCGATGGCCAAGGCGGAACCCGGCTTGACGCCGAAGCTCGATTGATCGCGGCACCGATCGAACGCCCGACCATCACAGCGGTATGAGCTCATCCGACACAGGCCCGATCCTAGTCCCGATTTTGGGCGACCAGCTGACCCGTACCCTCGCCTCTTTGAGAGGGCGGACGAAGGACGACACGATCATCCTGATGATGGAGGTGTGGGACGAGGCGACCTACGTCAAACATCACCAGCAGAAGATCGCGCTGATCTTTTCCGCGATGCGCCATTTCGCTGCCGAGCTGGAAGATGCCGGGTGGAGCGTCGATTACACCCGGCTGACCGATAGCGAAAATGCCGGCAGCTTCACCGGCGAGGTTGCCCGTGCGGTCGAGCACCATGCCCCACGCGCAATACATGTGGTTGAGGCGGGCGAATGGCGCGTCCAACAAGCAATCGAGGAATGGCCGGACAAATTCGCCTGCGAAGTTACGATCCATCAGGACGACCGGTTCCTCGCCTCAATCGCCGATTTTCGCGACTGGGCGGAGGGGCGCAAGACGCTGCAGATGGAGTATTTCTACCGCGATATGCGGCGCAAGACCGGCATATTGATGGACGGTGGAGAGCCCGAGGGCGGCAAGTGGAACTACGACCACGACAATCGCGGCGGGCCGGACAAGCACCTGAACCCGCCGCCCGCGCCGAAATTCGCACCCGACGCCATTACGTGCGAGGTGCTGGAACTGGTTGCGGACAGATTTTCCGATCACTTCGGCAGCCTTGAGAATTTCGGCTGGCCGGTAACGCGCGACGAGGCGGAGAAAGCGCGCGATACTTTTCTGAAGGAGCGCCTGCCCGATTTCGGCACCTATCAGGACGCCATGGTCCACGGGTCGGACGATCTCTATCACTCGCTGCTGTCCACCTCGATCAATCTGGGCCTGCTCGATCCGGTCGAAACCTGCGAATTGGCAGCGGCTGAATATGCGGCGGGCCGCGCCCCGATCAATGCGGTGGAAGGCTTCATCCGCCAGATCATTGGCTGGCGCGAATATATCCGCGGGATGTACTGGCTGGAAATGCCGGGCCTTCGCGAGGCGAACGGACTGGAGGCGGCGCGGCCCCTGCCCGAGTTCTACTGGACCGGCGAAACCGACATGCGCTGCATGGCCGATTGCGTCCGATCAACCCGGGAAAACGCCCACGCCCACCACATCCAGCGGCTGATGGTGCTGGGCAATTTCGCGCTGATCGCGGGCATCCAACCGCAGGAAGTCGAGGACTGGTTTCTGGCCGTCTATGCCGATGCCTATGAATGGGTCGAACTGCCGAACGTGGCGGGCATGGCGTTGTGGGCTGACAAGGGGCGGCTGGCGTCCAAGCCCTATGCCGCCAGCGGGAATTACATCAACAAGATGTCCGATTACTGCGGCAAATGCGTGTACTCACCATCCAAGAAGAGCGGCGAAGGCGCCTGCCCCTTCGGACCGCTCTATTGGCATTTCATGGACCGCAACCGGCCGCTGCTGTCGAAAAACAACCGCGTATCGCGCGTCTATGCAACTTGGGACCGGATGGACGAAGCCAAGCGGTCGGAATATCTGGATAGCGCAGAGAAAATCCTCGACGCCCTGATTCCAGCCAAAGCCGGTTGGGCGCGGGATTAGGCTTTTGCGATTTGCCGCGCTGCCTTGCGCCGTATCCACAATGGCTGCACGATATGGCCGCGGATGATTGCCAGCCGAAGGAGCCACAGCCCTACCGAAGTTGCGATCACAAGTCCGATCACCGATGCTTCGAGCCCGAACGCGCCGCCTGACAGCAGCACGGGGCCGGACAGTTCCGCAGTGACCAGTCCCTCCACCTGATGGCCCGACACGGGGACATCCCAGATGAAGCCCTGCGTGATATTCCACCCGGCGTGAATTCCTATCGCCAGCCACAACGAACGCGTCAGCATATAGGCTGCACCCAGAAGGATTCCCGCTTCAACCGCGATGGCAATGGAGGAGAACATGGTCGCATTATCGTTTACCGCATGGCCGAAACCGAACGTGAGCGACGATATCACCAGTGCAGCCCAGCTACCGCCGAATTGCTCTATCCACCGGAACAGGATGCCCCGGATCAGCAATTCCTCGACGAAACCGGCCACAATGCCTGCCTGCGTGATGATCATGACAAAATCGGACCACCCACCCCACCCGGTAATCCTGTAGGCACCCAGCAGCGC
>JBFEKH010000091.1:0-8058 GCA_041552775.1 Allopontixanthobacter sp. | reverse complement strand
CGATTTGCCAAGCTAGGCCTCTGAAACTCGATGTATATTCGCAAGATCTAGCCCGCGAGGGCTCCGCTGCAGGTCCCTGAAGGTTCACTCAGCAAAAGAGGAACGAACCTCTACACACTTGCGAGTACATGCACCTGAAGCGTGCGCGTCTACCAATTCCGCCATCTGGGCACCGGAGCAGTCCGGACATCAATTCCGGGCTGCGGGTGTGACCGGGCCGAAAGCTGGGCGCAGGCCCGCCTGTCAACAAATTGAAGCTGCTAGGTGCAAGATAAGTTTGGCGCGACACCTGACGTATCGGAATGCCTAGGTTTAAGCGCCGGTTAGCCCTCTAGGATGGATTGAAGTTCGCTTAGTGGAATGAGGGTCTTTCTGCCTATCTGGCGCTTGCTCAACTTTCCGTCTTTTAGAAGCCGGTAAACTCTTGTGCGACCTATGCTGAGCAAATCGCAAGCCTCGTTGATCGATACCAGTTTGCGCTGCGTAGGCGAAACCCCGGCTTTTATTCTGGTTGCCAGTGCGTCGGCTATCCTGCCCACTTCAGCATCATCTAGTTTACCGGGATCTTTTGAAGTTTGGCTTCCAAGGTGGGTCGGTGCTGTTTGCAGTCGTTTGACAAGCAAATCGAGATCAGACTTTCACCATCGTAACAGGTCACATTCCAGGTCAACCGGATACACCTTGTTGGAGATTGCCAACCTTTCAAACGTATCTTCTCCAATTGAAAGATAGCGCGCCGCCATCTCTCTAGACATGAGGGTTGGCTATTCCAGCTTCAGCCATCTGATGATGGATTTTGGGCAATGGGAGTATGGTCGCCGTTTACCGAGATGGGGGCGCGAAGCGGCCCTGATCACGGCAGCCCAACGGAAATTCTCCAAGGATTTGAGTGCCCATCTTCGTCCTCTCTGGGGCACCATACACTACCTAAACTCCTGAAATAAGATAACTTTCAGGATTCAACCATTTGTAGACGCCCTGGTCGTGCGCATACTTATACAAAGAGTATCCGGTAGCATTGGAGACACAGGAACCCGGTGAATGTTGTGGTTGAAGGAAGCCTTTCCAGCTGGCGCCTAACGGGTTGGATCGAATGTAATCGATATCGGGAACGATATTTTTTCTTTTGATCGTTTCGCAGCGCCCCTAAGCAGGCCTCCAGTTATGTTCCAATTTGTCAGGCGGTCACTTTCAAGGGACCGCCGAGCCTGTGCCAGCAGATCGCAAAAATTCGATGTACCGAAATCTGAAGTATCTTTTCCTGACCACGTCCGCGCTGTTTCCGGCGGCGGTGCATGCGCAGCAATCTGTCGATGGTCCGGTGATCGTGGTGACCGGGCAGGGGCTGGAGGATACTCCCGCTACCCCGGCCTATGATGTTCAGACAATCGACCGGGAGCGGATCGTGGCATCCGCATCGGGCCGGATCGAGGATGTCCTGTCCGATGTTGCGGGCTTCCAGCAATTCCGCCGGTCTGACAGCCGCTCGTCCAATCCATCGGCGCAGGGTGTCACTTTGAGGGCCCTGGGCGGCAACGCCACCAGCCGGGCACTGGTACTGCTCGACGGCGTTCCGATGGCAGATCCATTTTTCGGCTACATCCCCTTGTCGGCGCTTGCCCCTGAGCGGCTATCCTCGGTTCGCGTTACCCGGGGCGGGGGTTCCGGCGCGTTTGGGGCGGGCGCAGTTGCGGGGACGATCGAACTGGAAAGCGCCGATGCTGCGACACTTGGTTTTACCAGCGGAGCGCTGATTGCCAACCACCGCGGCGCGACCGAAGTCAGCGCGACCCTGGCGCCTCAGCTAGGTAGCGGCTTTGCAGTAATATCGGGCCGGTGGGACGGCGGGCCCGGTTTCTATACGACCCCGGCGGATCAGCGCGTGCCCGCCAGCGCGCGATCAGCCTATGACAGCTGGTCGGTTGGCGTTCGCGGTGCGGCGCCCTTAACCGGCGACATCGAATTACAGGCAAGGGCCCTGCTATTCGGCGATCAGCGCACCCTGCGTTTCGAAGGTGCAGACAGCACCAGCAGCGGACAGGATGCCAGCGTCCGGCTGGTCGGCCGGGGTGATTGGCAGTTCGACGTGTTGGGATATGTCCAGGCGCGCAATTTCTCCAATATTGTGATCAGTTCGACCCGTTTCGTGCCGGTCCTCGACCAGCGCCGCACGCCTTCAACCGGACTTGGCGGCAAGTTGGAAATTCGCCCGCCTGTGGGCGATGCGAATGTGCTTCGGCTGGGGATGGATTACCGCAAATCATCGGGCGGTCTGCAGGAAGAAGCCTATAGTGCGTTCTCCGGCAATCTGACCGCGCGCCGCCGCGCGGGCGGGGACAATAGTGATCTCGGTCTGTTCGCGGAAAATGACTGGACGCTCGGGGCGCTGGTCCTGACAGCGGGGGCCCGGGCCGACCGTTGGACGATCAACAATGGCTATTACCTGGAACGTGACGGAGCCGGCAACTCTGTAATTGACAGCCGGTTCGCGGACCGCAGCGGCTGGGATATGTCGTTCAGGGGCGGGGCATTGTTCAATGTTGGCGGCGGCCTGAATTTGCGGGCTTCAGCCTATAGCGGACTGCGGCTGCCGACGCTGAATGAACTTTACCGCCCATTCGTGGTTTTTCCCGTGGCCACGATGGCCAATGAAGCGTTGGAAAACGAGGCGCTGCGCGGGTTCGAAGCAGGGGTGGATTATGCACCAAGCCCTGACATCAGGTTTTCCCTGACAGCATTCGACAACAAGGTGAAAGACGCTGTCGCCAATGTGACGATCGGCACGAATTTGCGTCAACGCCGCAATGTCGATGCGGTGCGCGCTCGCGGGCTGGAATTTGGCACGCAGGCGCAATTGGGGCCCATTGGCCTCAATGGCTCGCTCGCATGGACCGATGCCGCGGTCGAGGGCAGCGGGCTGTCTGCAGCGCTGGAAGGTATGCGTCCCGCACAGACACCAAAGCTCGCCGCCAGTGCAACACTGGCGTATCAACCGGCGCCGGGCTGGCGTGTGGCCGTGACCCTGCGCCATGTCGGGCGGCAGTTCGAAGATGATCAGGAAACCGATATCCTGCCCGCCGTGACCACGCTGGATGCCTTCGTGCAAGTTCCGCTGTTCAAGCGGCTTTCCTTGATCCTGCGCGGCGAAAATCTGACCGATACAGCGATCGTTACCCGCAATCAGGGCGGGTCGATGGATCTCGGCGTCCCGCTGACTGTCTGGGCGGGGATCCGGTTCGGGAAGTGGTAACCCGCGCCCATACTCAATAACCGATGAACGGAATTCGGGCAGGCTTATTGATTCTGCGCCGCCTGCAAATGGAAGATCGCAACGCTTTCGGCCCGCTGCGGGGGTATGGGCAGGCCCGCTTGCGCCAGCCAGCTTCCGGAAAGCGGGGCACTGCCGGTTCGCATCTGATCGAACAGTTCCGGCATCGTGCGGGGCGATGTCATGGATTCCTCGGCGATTTCCAGAAGCCGGACAGTCCAGCGGTTGGCCCGCGCTGCGAACGGCAATTTGACCGGCTGTGGACGGCGGTCCTGCGCAGGACCGCTTCGGATGACGAACACCAGCCACTCATCGCCATTTCCCTGAGCTTGCCATTGCAGGCCGTCAGTCCCTTCGCCCAGCATGACCGCGCCGCCATGCAGCACATGGCGCCATGATTTAAAAAAACCGATCCAATGAACCAGCTTGGCCCGGTCTTCCTCGGTCAGCGAAGCGGGATCGAGTTCGATGCCCAGGTGGCCCATACAGGCCACTGCCGCCCGGAAGTCCATCGACTGCCTTCGTCCGGTAGCATGCGCTGGACTTGCCCCGATATGCGAACCCATCATTTCAGGCGGAAGAAAGGCCAAGAAACCGCGCTGCATGCCGATGCGTGCGGCGGCGTCGATACAGTCGCTGGTCCAGAATCGATGAACATAGGGTGCCAGCCCCGCATCGCTGCGCCCACCGCCTCCCGCGCAGCCCTCAATCTCCAGCGAGGGGTGCGCCGCGCGTAGCCGCTCGAATAATCGGTAGGTTCCAAATACCTGCTGCGGCCCGGCGCCCGGTGCCAGATCGCGATTGTGGTCCCACTTGAGATATCTGATCGGTTGATCGGTCAATAATCGGTCGAGCGCGGCAAAGAGATAATCCTGCACATCCTCGCGGCGCATATCGAGTACCAGCTGATTGCGCGCCGTCGGGCTGTTTCCGGCCTGTGTCTCAAGGGCCCAATCGGCATGCTGGCGATAAAGATCGCTGTCGGGGTTGACCATTTCCGGTTCGACCCAGAGACCGAATTCCATGCCTAATTGTTCAACCCAGGCAGCCACCGGGCCCAGCCCGTCCGGGAATTTGGCGATATCCGGGGTCCAGTCACCCAGACTGGAGGTGTCGTCATTTCGCCCGCGAAACCACCCGTCATCCAGCACAAAACGTTCGATCCCGATTGCAGCAGCCTGTTCTGCTAGCGCAGTGATAGCGTGCGCGTCATGGTCGAAATAACATGCTTCCCAACTGTTGAGGTGCACCGGGCGCGGCTTCATCGCGCCATCGGGCCACTGGATCATGGCGCGCACGGCTGCATGCTGCTGTGCCATCGCGCCGTTGCGGCCCGCGGTGGATATCGCAAGAATTGCCGGTGCCGCCGCCAGCGTCGCGCCGGGGGCCAGCGTAATCCCTGCGGGGCTCAGCCGCGCTTCTGCACACAGCGTCCGGAAACCTTCATCATTACGCTCGACCGCAAGCCTGCTGTCACCTGACCACTCCAGTTGGAGCGCGTATGCCAGACCCCGGTCACGGGTGGTGCCTGCCGCCAGGATATACAGCCCGGGCGCGCCGCCATGTCCGGAAATGCCGCGCCTGCCTTCGCGCAGCCAGGTATGCTGAGGCATCGGCTCGCGGCATTCTACCAATTCGGCATTGTGACGCCCGCGCCAGGAAATGATCGTTTCGGTATCGTTATCCAACGGAACGAGCGCGCTCGCCAAGCGGTCGATGACGATTGCTCCGCTGCCAGTATTGCGGACCTCGCATTTGAATTGAAATGCTCCGCCCGCCAGCTTCCGGATCGTCTTTTTAAGTTCCAGCCCGTTAAGCGAATCTTGCACGATAAGAGTGATCTGGCCCTCTGTCTGGGCTGCACTGCAGGCGGTGGCGGAGAATATGCCGGCCCGGCCGTCTGCCAGATGAAAATCGAGGACTGACGGGCCGAACCATCCAAGACCAGCTGGCGGAATCATCGACAGCGAGAAATCCTGATCGAGCGAATAGGTTGCCGGCCCCCTCACCGCATCGAGCGCAGGAACGTAGGCAGGGTCCACTCGCGCGCCGCAATGGCGCCACGCCGGCGGAGCATTGCCGCGCAGTTCAAGGACAATGCTGGCTTCTTGGCTATTCAAGCATAGAAATTCCGCCATGGGTCAGCCGACTGCTGCCTGCTCGCGAACCCAGAAAACCGCAAGTGCGAAAATGCCCATACTGTAAATTCCCATGCATCTTCGAGTCGCCTCACCGGAATCGGATTGGACATGCCTGCATTGGGGTTAGCCATGATGCTGCTGCGCGCAAGGTCTGCGGTGATGATCTCCACCAACAGCGCCTTGTTGCCGCAGGGCCATCTACGTCAGCATGGCCTTTACCTTGTCGAGCGCGAGCGCCTTCAGCTGGTGAACGCGGGGAACACTTACTTCCAGTACATCGGCGATTTCGGACAGGTTGAGCTCTTCGGTAAAATATAGCTGCAACACCAGTTGGAGCCGTTCAGGAAGCTGCGCGATGCACTCCGCAAGCCGGGTGTTTTCCTGAGCTTCGCATAATTGGGAGAACGGATCCGGTTCGGCGACAGCGAAGGCGGCGGCGTGATCATCATACATGGCGTCGAGCGGTGTCAGGTGGATTTGCTCCCCTTCCAGCGCGAGCATGGCTTCCTGCGTAATGCCGAGAAGTTCTGCCAATTCGGCAAGCGTTGGATCGCGGCCGTGGGCGCCCTGGAATGCGGTGCGGTGCTGGTCACACTGGGCCAGCCGCTTCATAGCGCCGCGTGACACCGGCGCCAGTTTGCGCAGGCAATCGAACATCGCGCCGCGAACGCGCATTTTTGCGTAGGCGGCAAATCCGTCTTCAATCTCGCCCGTTGCAGGGGGTTCGTGCCGGCGGGCACAATCGGTGAGTGCGACCAATCCGGCCTGCACCAGATCTTCCACCTCAAGACCGTCCCGGCCTGCGCCGTAGATGTGCCAGGCGGCCTTGTGGACGAGCGGCAGGAAGCGCCGCACACGGTCTTCGATTACCCGGTGGTCGGTGTAACCAGCCTGAGCGGTAAATGCGGAATGCCCGGTAAATGACGAAGGGGAGTGTTTCATGCGGCCATGGCCTCCAATTGCGGCGCGCCGTTCGCGGCGTGGATGGGTTCGGTTGGCGAGCCTGCCCCGATGACTGCTCGGACATCGACTGGCTGGCTTGCAGGCAGTTCTGCGATCGACATGACCAGGCATCTGGGAACGCGATGTTTGAGCAGGCGGGCCAGCGTACGGCGCACCGGAGGCTGAACGATCAGAGCCAGCGCGGCATCGCTCTGTTCGGATAATTGGGCGATTTGGGCAGCGATGGAGCTGGCGAGATCGGGATCGACCAGCGGTTGCCCGCTGACGGGATCGCGCAAGCCCTGCAAAATGGTGCTTTCCAGGCCCGCCTCCAAAGTAATCACCGGCAGGGGGTCATACGGCGCGCAGATCGTACCAACGATCTGGCCGCCGATATCAACGCGGATACGGTCCACCAGTTGGTCGAAATCCTGCGTCTGTTGCAGGCTGGACGCCAGGCTGGAGAGGATCGGAAGCGGGTGGGACAAGGCGATCCCGTCGGAAAGCAATGCTTGGAGCAGCCGGGTCAGGCCGGCCAGCGTTAGCGGATCGGGATAGATCGCCTCGACCAGGCCGGGAATCTTGTCCTTCACAGCATCCAGTAGGCCGCGCACTTCCTCCGGCCCCAGCAGGGCATCGGGTCGCGCGGTCAGCAGCTGGTTGAGATGGGTGGCGATGACTGTGGCAGGATCGACGGTCAGAAGTCCTTCTGCCACGGCATTGTCGCGTTCTGTCGGATCAATCCAGATTGCGGGACAATTGAAGCTGGGATCGCGCGTTTCGATGCCGGCCAGCGCGTTCATATCGCCCGCTTCGCCCGTATCGATCGCCAGCAATTTGCCCGGATGCAGGCTGGCCCTTCCAATCGGCACACCGCCCAGCAGGATGCGGTAATCATTCGGCGCCATGTCGAGCGAATCCCGCACCCGGAATTGCGGCACAATAAATCCGCAATCCTGCGACACTTGCTTGCGGACCCCGGTGATGCGGGCGACCAGCGGCGCACCGCGGGCTTCATCGACCAGATGCACCAGGCCGTAGCCAAGCTCCACCGTTACGAGGGTCAGGTCGCTGACATCTTCGATCGCGATCGCTTCGGGCGACGGATTTTCCGCGATCTGGACCGGCTTGTCCGCCTCGATCTTGCGCTTGTTCAGCTCCCAGGTCAGCCAGAATACCAGTGCGGCGGCGGGCAGAAAAATGCTTTGCGGCATCGCTGGAATTGCGCCCAGTGCGGCCAGGACGATCCCGACCGGAAGCCAGCTGCGTGGATCGGCGAACTGGCCGCCGATATGGCCGGCAAGGTCGCTCTTGTCGGACACGCGGGTTACGATCACGGCGGCGGCGATCGACAGCAGCAAGGCAGGAACCTGCGCCACCAGCGCATCGCCAACCGCTAGGGTAACATACCGCTCGGCGGCCTCTGCCATGGTCAGGCCGTGGCTGATCATTCCCAGGCAGAATCCGGCGATGATGTTGATCCCCAGGATCAGCAAAGCGGCAATCGCATCGCCCTTCACGAATTTGGATGCACCATCCATCGCGCCATAGAAATCGGCCTCGGTCGAAACTTCGCTGCGCCGGGCCTTGGCTTCTTCGGCGGTCATCAGCCCTGCGGCAATGTCGCTGTCGATGGCCATCTGTTTGCCCGGCAGTGCATCCAGGGTGAAGCGGGCGGACACTTCCGACACGCGGCCCGCACCCTTG
>JBFEKH010000090.1:0-8219 GCA_041552775.1 Allopontixanthobacter sp. | reverse complement strand
GAAGCCATATTGCTGTATTCGCTTAGATATAGAGAATCTGAGGGGCGCGATGGTATTTGTCACGATTGCAATTGCCGTGTTCCTGCTGGCATCAACCATTGCGGTTCATTACGAAGTTCTGCGGATCACGTCCGCGCGGATGACGCACATGCGCATCGCCCCGCGAATGCGTATCATCCTCATGCTGACCGCAGCCCTGTTTTCACACCTCGTTCACGTCTTTATTTACGCTACTGCTTTCTATTTCCTCGAAAAATGGGCTGCGCTTGGCACGATCGAAGGGCCAGCAGGGCATGAGTTTTCCGATGCTTTCTATTTCTCGATCACCAGTTACACCACGCTCGGTATCGGCGATCTTTATCCCACCGGACAACTTCGCCTGTTGAGCGGATTAGAAGCGCTTAACGGGCTGGTCATGGTCGGCTGGACAGCGTCGATGACGTATCTTTACATGGAGAAATTTTGGCACCTGCGAGGTAGGCGCGGATGAACGAGGCCGAACCAGACGTTCTCGTCAGTTATTCGCGCGCCGACGAAACGGCCGCGCCTATCAGTGATCGATTTCCTACAGGCTGAGGGCTTTTCTGTCTGGTGGGATCGGATGCTTGAGGAGCGCTATCAATTAGCAAAAAGCAGACGTTGGCTAGTCCTTCGGCGTAGCCCCACAACCCAATCCTACCGCGGCAATTCACTCGCGCCCATTAGTGCCATGTCCACGCTGCGCGCGCATTGGCGGCCTTCGCGGATGGCCCAGACGACCAGGCTCTGGCCGCGCCGCATGTCGCCGCAGGCGAATACGCCGGGTTCGCTGGTGGCGTAATCATCCTCGTTGGCGGCCACTGCGCCGCGGTCTGTCAATGCCACGCCTGCACGGTCGAGCAACCCGTGCTTTTTCGGGCCGACAAAGCCCATCGCGAGCAGGATCAGATCGGCGGGAAGCACGAAATTGCTGCCCTCAACCTCGGCCATCTTGCCGCCGTCCCATGACAGGCGCACGCATTCCAGGCCGGTCACATCGCCGTCCGCGCCGATCACCCGCTTGGCCATTACCGACCAGTCACGCTCCACGCCTTCTTCATGGCTGGAGGAAGTGCGCATTTTCAGGGGCCAATCGGGCCAGGTCAGCGCCTTGTCCTCATGGACAGGCGGCTGGGGCATGATTTCCAGCTGGGTCACACTGGCTGCGCCCTGCCGGTTGGAGGTGCCGACACAGTCGGACCCAGTATCGCCGCCGCCGATCACGATCACATGCTTGCCGGTCGCGGTCAGCGAACCGCGCGGGGCGGCGCGTAATTCATCGTCGCCCGCATTGCGCTTGTTCTGCTGGGTCAGGAATTCCATTGCCAGACGGACACCGGACAATTCCGCGCCGGGAATTTCCAGTGTGCGAGGGTCTTCTGCGCCGCCCGAAAGGACGATTGCATCGAAATTTTCCTGCAGGCTCTTGAAGGAAATACCCACGCCGACCTCGGCGCTGGTGCGGAAGGTTACCCCTTCGGCTTCCATCTGTACCGCGCGGCGGTTGATCAGGTGTTTTTCCATCTTGAAGTCGGGAATGCCGTAACGCAGGAGGCCCCCGATCCGGTCGTTCTTCTCGAACAGGGTGACCTTATGCCCGGCGCGCGCCAATTGCTGGGCGCAGGCCATCCCGGCGGGGCCGGAGCCAACCACTGCGACCGACTTGCCGGTCTGGTGCGCCGGAACCTGCGGCTTGATCCAGTCTTCCTGCCACCCGCGATCGACAATCGCGCATTCGATGCTTTTGATCGTGACCGGAGAATCAACGATATTCAGCGTGCAGGCTGCCTCGCACGGGGCGGGGCAGATGCGGCCGGTAAACTCGGGGAAATTGTTGGTCGAATGCAGCACTTCCAGCGCGTTCTGCCAATCGCCCTGATAGACCAGGTCATTCCAGTCCGGGATGATGTTGTTTACCGGGCAGCCGTTGTGACAATAGGGAATGCCGCAATCCATGCAGCGCGCTGCCTGCAGTTTCAGCGTGGCTTCGTCATGCGGGATGACGAATTCCTTATAGTGCTTCAGGCGCTCCTGCGGGTCCGCATAGGTGCGGTCCTTGCGGTCGATTTCCAGAAAGCCGGTGTCTTTGCCCATGCTATGCGCCCTCAAATTCTACTGTTTTATTCTGCTGCGACACTTGCTGCCTCGTCCCGCTCAGCTTCCTGCTGGCGGAGCGCGGCGGCGTAATCGCGCGGCATGATCTTGACGAATTTCAGCAGGCATTCATCCCAATTGTCGAGGATATATGCGGCCCGCGCGCTGCCGGTGTGCAGCTTGTGGCGTTCGACCAATATCTTCAGCCGTTCCGCGTCATGGCGCAGCATATCGCCCATGCCCGCATCGGAAACGCTGCGCGCACGCTGCTGCGGCCGGCCGGTGCCATCTTCGGCATCGGGGGCCGCCGGGATCGACATGAGGTCGACCTGCGCAGGATTGCACAGATCGGCGAAATTGCCTGCCTCGTCATAGACATAGGCGATCCCGCCAGACATGCCCGCCGCGAAATTCCGCCCGGTCTTGCCCAACACGGCCACAACCCCGCCGGTCATATATTCGCAGCCATGATCGCCGGTGCCCTCGACCACGCACACAGCACCCGAATTGCGTACCGCGAAGCGTTCACCCGCGACTCCGCCGAAATAGGCCTCGCCCGCAATCGCGCCGTAGAGCACGGTATTGCCGACGATGATGTTCTGTGTCGGATCGCGGGTGATCCCGTCCGGCTGGCGCACGATGATGCGCCCGCCTGACAGTCCCTTGCCGACATAATCATTGGCATCGCCGGTCAGGTCCAGGGTTACCCCGTGGGCCAGCCAGGCGCCAAAGCTTTGCCCGGCCACCCCGTTCAGATTGATCCGGATCGTATCGGGCTTGAGGCCAGCATGACCGTATTTTTTCGCGATCTCGCCGGACAGCATCGCGCCAACTGTGCGGTTCACATTGCGAATCTCGCGGCTCAGCTGGACCGGTTCGCCAGTGGCAATGGCGTTCTGGCAAGCGGCGATCAGATCATTGTCGAGCGCGCCTTCCAGTCCGTGATCCTGCGTCATGGTGTGGCGGATCGGCGTGCCTCCGGGCAGATCGACCTGATGCAACAGGCGGGTGAGGTCGATGCCCTGCGCCTTCCAGTGACGCTTCACCCGGCGCATGTCGATCCGGTCCACCCGGCCAACCATTTCGTCGATCGTGGCAAAGCCCATTTCGGCCATGATCTCGCGCAGTTCCTCGGCTACGAAGAAGAAGTAATTGATCACATGTTCGGGCAGGCCGGTGAACCGTGCGCGCAGCACAGGGTCCTGCGTCGCCACGCCCACCGGACAGGTGTTGAGGTGGCATTTGCGCATCATGATGCAGCCTGCCGCGATCAGCGGGGCAGTGGCAAAGCCGAATTCGTCCGCGCCCAGCAGCGCGCCAATCGCGACATCGCGGCCAGTGCGCAATCCGCCATCGACCTGCACCGCAATGCGGCTGCGCAAATCGTTCAGCAGCAAGGTCTGCTGCGTTTCGGCCAGGCCGATTTCCCACGGGCTGCCGGCATGAGTCAGGCTGGTCAGCGGCGATGCGCCGGTGCCGCCTTCGTAACCAGAGATTGTGACATGATCCGCCCGCGCCTTGGAGACACCTGCGGCAACCGTGCCAACGCCCACTTCGGACACCAGTTTGACCGAAATCCTCGCAGCTGTGTTCACGTTCTTGAGATCGTGGATCAGCTGCGCAAGATCTTCGATCGAATAGATGTCGTGGTGGGGCGGGGGCGAAATCAGGCCGACGCCGGGGGTTGAATGGCGGACTGCACCGATACGTTTATCGACCTTGTGACCTGGCAATTGGCCGCCTTCGCCGGGCTTTGCGCCCTGCGCCATCTTGATCTGGATATCGTCAGCATTGACCAGATATTCGGTGGTGACACCAAAGCGGCCGCTGGCCACCTGCTTGATCGCCGAACGCATGGAATCGCCATTGGGCAGCGGTGTGAAGCGGTCGGTTTCCTCGCCGCCTTCGCCGGTGTTGGAGCGCCCGCCGATCCGGTTCATGGCAATTGCCATGGTCGAATGCGCTTCATGGCTGATCGAACCGAAGCTCATCGCCCCGGTGCTGAACCGCTTGACAATTTCCGACGCCGGTTCGACCTGGTCGATATCCAGCGGTTCATTGGCGGGCTGCAATTCCATTAGCCCGCGAATGGTCAGCAGCCGCTCGGCCTGCTCGTTGATCGATTTCGCAAATTCAGCGTAATTCTTGGGATCATTGGCGCGTACCGCATGCTGAAGATCGGCGACATTGGCCGGCGTCCAGGCATGGCTCTCGCCCCGCAGGCGGTATTGATATACGCCGCCGACATCCAGCATCGACCGGTATAGCGGGTTATCGCCATAGGCTACCGCGTGGCGACTGACTGCTTCTTCTGCCACTTCGATCAGGCCAACGCCTTCGATGGTGGTGGCGGTGCCGGTGAAATAGGTATCGACAAACTTGCTGCTGAGACCGACCGCGTCGAAAATCTGCGCGCCGCAATAGGACTGGTAGGTCGAAATGCCCATCTTGGACATGACCTTCAGGATGCCCTTGCCAACGGCCTTGATGTAGTTCTTTTCGACTTCCTTGGGCGTCAGTTCGGGGAATTTCAGCTCGCGCAAATGCTCCAGCGTTTCGAAGGCAAGGTAGGGGTTGATCGCTTCCGCGCCATAACCCGCCAGCACGCAGAAATGATGCACTTCGCGCGCTTCGCCGGTTTCCACGACCAGCCCGGTCTGCATCCGCAGGCCTTGGCGCACGAGGTGGTGATGGACAGCGGCAGTTGCCAGCGCGGCGGGGATCGGAATCCTGTCTTCGCTTTGCCCTCGGTCGGACAGGATCAGGATGTTGTGGTCCTGCAGCACTGCCTCCGTTGCAGCCCAGCACATTTCCTTGAGGGCGAAGGCCAGGCCCTTGGCGCCTTTCGAGGCTTTCCAGGTGATGTCGATCGTTTCGGTGCGGAACGCGCCGTCGAGGCCGCTCTCGACCGAACGGATTTTCGCCAGATCCTGATTGGTCAGGATCGGCTGGCTGACCTCGAGCCGCTTGTGCGTGCCGGCATCATGGCCCAGCAGATTGGGACGCGGGCCGATCATCGAGAGCAGGCTCATGACCAGTTCTTCGCGGATCGGGTCGATCGGCGGGTTGGTTACCTGAGCGAAATTCTGCTTGAAATAATCGTACAGCAGACGGCTGCGATCCGACAGGACGGCAATCGGCGTATCTGTGCCCATCGACCCGATCGGATCTTCGCCCTTGGACGCCATCGGCTCGAGGAATTTAGTGACATCTTCCTGCGTGTAGCCAAACGCCTGCTGGCGCTGCAGCAATTCCGTGCTGTGTTCGGGCACTTCGGAATATTCGAGGTCGAGATGTTCGAGATCTTCGAGCTTGTACTGCGCCTGGTCGAGCCACTTTGCATACGGCTCCGCCTCGGCGAGATCAGCCTTCAGTTCCTCGTCTTCGATGATCCGACCCTGTTCAAGGTCGATCAACAGCATCCGGCCGGGCTGGAGGCGCCATTTGCGGATGATGTCCTCTTCCGCAAATGGCAGCACACCGCTTTCCGACGCGAGGCATACCAGGTCATCCTTGGTCACGCAGAAACGTGCCGGGCGCAGGCCATTGCGGTCCAGCGTCGCGCCGATCTGCCGACCATCGGTGAAAGCCACCGCAGCCGGGCCGTCCCACGGCTCCATCAAGGCGGCGTGATATTCGTAAAATGCCTTCCGCGCCGGGTCCATCAGCGGATTTTTCGCCCATGCTTCCGGCATCAGCACCATCATCGCATGGGCCAGGCTGTATCCGCCCGCCAGCAGCAGTTCGAGCGCATTGTCGAGGCAGGCGGTGTCGGATTGGCCATGCGGGATCAGCGGCCACATCTTGTCCAGATCGGGGCCGAGAAGATCGCTCTCCATCGTCCGGCGGCGCGCATTCATCCAGTTCACGTTACCGCGAACCGTGTTGATTTCGCCATTATGCGCAATCAGCCGGAACGGATGCGCCAGACGCCAGCTGGGGAAAGTGTTGGTCGAAAACCGCTGGTGCACCAGGCCCAGTGCGCTGATGCAATCGGGATCGCGCAAATCGTCGTAAAAACCACCGACCTGCGTGGCCAGCAGCAGTCCCTTGTACACGATCGTCCGGCTGGAAAAGCTCGGGATGTACATGCTGGCAAGACCCGGCAGGTCATGCTTTTCGGCCAAGATCTTGAGCGGGTTGAGCGTCTGCTTGCGGATCACGATCAGCTTGCGTTCGAATGCATCCTGATCGGCGCAATGGGGACCCCGCGCAACGATGCATTGCCGCATCACCGGCATCGATTCGATCACGGTCTTGCCCAGATCGGTCTGGGTCACCGGCACATCGCGCCAGCCGACCAGAGTCTGGCCTTCCTTGGTGATGAATTTCTCCAGCCGCTCGGTCACGAAGTCGCGCGAGGCTTCGTCCTGCGGCATGAAGCACATCGCCACGGCATAATCGCCCGGCGCGGGCAGGGTGTGGCCGTTATTGTCGGCCCATTTGCGGATCAGCGGATCGGGAATTTGCAGCAGGATACCGGCGCCATCGCCCAGCAGCGGGTCGGCGCCCGTTGCGCCGCGATGGTCGAGATTGTGCAGAATCTCGAGCGCCTGCGTAACGATTGAATGGCTTTTGTGGCCTTTGATATGCGCGACAAGGCCGACACCGCAGGCATCGTGTTCATTGCGCGGATCATACAGGCCGGTTTTTTGGCCGATTTCAAACGAACGCAGGGGCGCAGTGTTGCCCATTCCAATTCCAGTTCTGTCAGGTGCCGGGCCAAGGGTTTGCAGGACCCCGCTCGGCAATGAAGTGCGACTCTCGCTGATGCCAGCCGTAGCAAAAATGTCGCTTTGGCCGTTATTGGCGACACGAAATGGTTTTTGCAACCGTGAAGCCGCAACTAATCATTCGGCCGGACAAAGAATAACATGACCCTGCGCGGGCTCGGCGCACGCAAAAAAGTGGCCCGCCGGATTGCTCGGGCGGGCCTTGTCGGTTGAAATCATCAATTAAGTAATTGAATTAAAATAGAAAATATATGCCCGTCGCGTCAAGGCGGTCGACGTGAAGGTTAGCCGGTCCCACTCATTTTCTGGAGCTGTTCCAGCGCGTCACGCAAAGTGCGCTCCGTTTCCGCTGCGCTGCCTTCGTGGGAAGGCGGCGTTTTTGCGGTCGGAACTGCCACCGGAGCGTCAAATTTCCGCTTGGCTGCGGTTTCTTCCGGACTCGGGAAAACCGCGACCGTTTCAGATGGATCGCTTGCGGTATCATCCGGCAATTCCACACTTTTGCGCGGTACCGTGGCTGTTTTCCTGAGGTTCAGCAGCGAGCTGAATTCTTCGTCTTCTTCCTCATCATTTGACTCGTCGTCCGGCTCGTAGCCCGAATCGCTGGCCGAGAAGGCTGCTTTCCAGTCAATCACCACCAGATCGTCATCCTCGTTGCCATCGTCCTCATCATTGAGGAGGCCCTCTGCGGACCAGCCGAATTCGACCGGGCGAAGCGCGGCAGGAATTTCGGCGGGAACACTGTCTGCCGCCACGGGATGGACGATTTCGGCCGCAAATTCGGCCTGCGTCTCTTCCGGCACAGGAAATGCGTCAACCGGGGGCGCAGCCTGCGGGACGACTTCCGGTGTTACTTCGCCATCATTTTCGGGCGAGTTGAAGGCGTTTGCAGGACGCTGCTGGAGTGCCAAGGCGAATCGTTCGACCAATTGAACGATACCCAGTTCGTCCAGCGGGCGGCTGATCAATTGCGCGGCGGTCATGCCGGTTGCCGGGTTCTGTGCCTTGGCCTGCGGGGCCAATTCGTACTCTGGTAAAGCCTGGACGACTTCAGGTTCGGCCGCGTCCAGATCATCCGTGTCACTTATGTCTTCCGCAAAATCGTCAGCCCATTCGTCTACCCAGTCGCCAGGCTCATGTTCGTAGAGCTCTGCCGCTAGGGGAAGCGGTTTGATCGCAAGCGGTGTCGGGCCCGCTTCATCTTCTGCAACCGGTTGATCGAGGCTTTCGGCACCCAATTCTTCATGGGCGGAAATGGGCGGTTTGGAACCGGGAAAATTGTATTCGCCGAATGCTGCTGCAGTCGGAGTGGCCTGCGCCGCCGCAACTTTGCGGGCAAGCAGGAGGCCGGTGACAGCACCGATGATGCTTCCG
>JBFEKH010000089.1:0-8587 GCA_041552775.1 Allopontixanthobacter sp. | reverse complement strand
TTGATAAATACACCAAGGCGCTGCCTGTCGGAACGCATCATCAGGACCGCAAATGCCAGAATGACCGGTATGGTGGCGAACTGAACTGCGCTCGACACCGCGATGGACCCGATCAGCAGTGCGAACGTACCGCCAAAGCCGGCATGACGCCATGGCGGGCAATGGCCCACCTTTTCGGCAAGTCTGCTGTCTGCGGCCTGAATCCTGTCCAGCGCCTCGCGGGCTTCACTCGGTTGCATCTCGAATCTCCTTCTCTTTCCAATATGGAAAGAGATAGTGCTCACTTTCCATATTGGCAAGGGATAACTTTCCAATATGGAAAGTGAGATCGAGCCCGGTTGCGATTTGCCCTATTTATCGCTGCTGTTCGTCGCCTTTGCGCCGTTGGCCCCGTCCGCCAATTGCGGTCGAGGCGCAGGTAATGTCGCCGTCCGGTTTCCGGTTTTCAGATAGGTGTCGAACCATTCCATCATTCGCAAATTGTAATCATACCGCGCAGCAGCCTTCTGGTTGCCGTGGCCTTCGCCAGGAAACAGCACCAGCCGCAGCGGAGTGTCTGGCTTACGGACCTTGATGTTACGGTACAGCTCGTAACTTTGCGTGGGCGATACGCGCGGATCTTCCGCCCCGTGCATGATCAGCAGCGGGGTTTCCGCCTGTCCGGCATAATAGATCGGGCTTCGCTGCAGCAGGCGGTCCCATTCTTCCCAGGGCCATTTGCGTTCGTGCACCAGATACATCTCGTTCGGAATGTCGGTGGTGCCGAATTTGCTAATGTTGTTGGAAATGCCGACGAACATCACGCTAGCGGCATACTCCTCCGAATAACGAGTTGCGCCCCATGCGCTGGCAAACCCGCCATAGGAACCGCCGGTTATCCCGGTACGCAGAGGATCGGCGATCCCTGCGGCTACCAATGCGCGCTTGCCATCGACCAGATCGTCGAATTCCTTGCCCGCATAATCGCCCTGATGTTCCTTGGAGAATGGTGTGCCATAGCCGGTGGAGCCGCGATAATTGGGCAGGAAAACGGCGTAACCCTGTCCCGCCGCAACCTGGCCGGGCTTGCTGTAGGCGGTCTGCCAGCCGTTGGATTCGTGTGCTTCCGGCCCGCCATGAACGTTGAGAATGGTCGGCGCGCCGCCCTTGGGAATGCTGCCGACAGGCTCGATCAGCACGCCTTCGATCTGGCTTCCATCGCGCGCAGTATAAGTCATGGTGCGCTGGGTGCCCATGTCGATATCGGCCAGCCACGGATTATGCCTGGTCCAGCGGGTGAAAGCACCGTCCTTCAGCACGAACAGTTCGGGCGGATGCGCCGGCGAATGCGCTTCCACGGCAATGGTATCGCCGCCCGCTTCGATGCTGGTCAGAATCAGGCCGCCGGTGTCCACTTCGGTGACGTCCGCTCCGTACATGCGTAGCAGGCTTTGCGCGCCTTTGTGGATGATCACTGCCAGCCGCTCGTCGGGCAGCCATTCGGCGTCCACTGCGGCCTCTGGCGCGTTCTTGTTGAGCGGCGTCAACTCGCCCGTTTCGACATTCGCGAGATACAGCGTGGTCGCTGCGGGATCGTTTTTATCCACCGCGGCGATCATCGACAGGACCATGCCATCGGGGCCAATCTCGACATCGCCCAGCTTGCCCGGCGTTTCGATGATGCGGCTGACCTTGCCGGTCGCCAGGTCGAGGACTTGCACACGGTTGGAGGTGTAGCTGTCATCGACCGCAGGGCTGGGCGCACTCTGGATGATGGCGCGCGAACCGTCCGATGTGACGTCGAAGGCGCTGACATATCCGGGGACCGCCAGCTGCATGGGCTTCGCATCGACTTCGGCACCGATTGAGGCAGAGAACACGCGGTTGAACTGTGCTTCTTCTTCATAGACGACCGCGTTGAAACCGGCCTTGCTCTGCGTTTCGCGTTGCTTGTCTTCCGCCGCGCCGGTCAGCATGTAAACCAAGGTGCCATCGGGCGAGAAGGCGTAGGACGAGACATTCGATCCGTCCACTTCGGCCAGCTTGCGGTGACCGCCGCCATCGACCGGAATGCCCCATACGGCGCGCTTTTCATCTTCGGCAGCCCACAGGAAACTGACCATCAGGCCGTCCGGCGTGAAATCCACGCCGCGCACGGACATGTCGGCGGGCAGGAATTCGCGCGCCTGATCCGGGCCGTATGCCATGCTTAACTGCTGGTTGGTGGAACCATTGTCTGCACCCTCGGTCACATCGGGCAGGCGGGCGGTGGTATAGGCAATGCGGCTGCCGTCAGGCGAAACTTTGATGGTGCCCACAGATTCCAGCTTCGCGACGTCTTCTGCAGTCATCGGGCGGGCGGCGGCGGTTGCGGCGATAGAAGCCGAGCCAAGCAGTGTGGCAGCGAGCAAAAGCTTGCGGGTCATCGAGTATTTTCCTTGTACGACCATAGGGAAGACGCGAAGCCATAGCGAAAGTGGCAATCAGTGCAACCGGTACCCTTGTCCGTATCGGCCTAACACGGCATGAGTGTGCCAAGGGGAGCCATAACCATGAAAATACTTGCCAAATTGCTTACTAGCGCCGCCGCGATCAGCGCCGCCTTTTCCGCCCATTCAGCACTTGCGGAGACCACTTATATCCATGCCGGATCGGTGATTACCGATGCATCGGGCGACGCCAGCGGACCAGCGACAATCATCGTCACCGATGGCAAGATCGTCAGCATCGAGGACGGGTTCGTGGCAACGCCGGAAGGTGCCACGATGGTGCATCTGCCGGAAAAAACCGTGCTGCCCGGCCTGATCGACCTGCATGTCCACCTGACCGGCGATCCTGGCGGAGATTTCTGGAAAGAAGCGATTGAATCTGAAGAGTGGGGCGTGGTGGTGGGCGCGAAGAACGCGCGGCTGACAGCCTTGGCCGGGTTCACCACCGTGCGCGAAGCAGGCAGCGCTCAGCAGACCGCCTACAGTCTGCGGCGCGGTACTGCGGAGGGGATCATTCCCGGCCCGCGCATCATCGCCGCCGGCCCGGCGCTGGCGATTGTCGGGGGGCACGGCGATGTGTCCGGCTTCAAGCCCGAAGTGAACGCGGTGCTGACCAGCGGATATAGCTGCACTGGCGCGGTGGAATGCGCGGAGAAAGTACGCCGTGCCAGCCAGAACGGCGCAGACATCATCAAGATCACCGCGACCGGCGGCGTGCTCAGCCAGCAGGGCCGCGGTCTGGAAGCGCATTTTAGCGATGCGGAAATGAAAAGCATCGCCGATACCGCCCATTCGCTCGGCCTCAAGGTCATGGCCCATGCGCATGGTGCACGCGGGATCGAGGCCGCAGCCAAGGCGGGCATCGATACGATCGAACACGGCACCTATCTGGATGACGGCGCGATCAAGGCCATGAAGGAAAACGACACCGTGTTGGTGCCCACACTGATGGCATTCAAGGGTATCAGCGAACGGCTGGTCCAAGGCATCTACACGCCGGTGGTAGAGGACAAGGTCCGCGCAGTGTCCGAAACCGCCAAGGTATTCATGGGACGCGCCCTGCGCGGCGGGGTGACTATCGCGTTCGGCACCGATGCCGGGGTGTTTGATCATGGCCGAAACGGCCAGGAATTCCGGCTGATGATGGACCAAGGCATGTCCAGCCGTCAGGCGCTGTCCAGCGCGACCACGGTGGCCGCCGAGGTTCTGGATATGGCGGGCGAGATCGGTCGGATAGCCCCGGGATACTCCGCTGATATCATCGCGGTGGATGGCAACCCGCTGGATGATGCGACCGTGCTGGAAAATGTCGGCTGGGTGATGGTGCGCGGCAGGGTGATGGAATAACAACGGATCGCGTAATTCGTCGGGCTGGAATTTCGGTTGAGCGAAAGCCGCGTGCGGGACGCGGGCGATCCCAGCATGAACGGCCAATGATATTTTTCGAGGGACGCACATAATGAAATTTCTGCGCATCGCACTCTTGTCGGCAGCCGCTCTCCCCTTGGGTGCCTGCGCCACGACCGCGCCGGTCGATATGCCAACGGCGAGCGCCGTGCCGGCGGCGCAAACTGCACAGGCAGAAACTGCCCACGACCGCATGTTCGCGATCTTTGCTGCTGCTGACGAGGCCAGTCTCAAGCGTAATCCGCTGAGCGCGCTGTTTCGCGGCGACATGCGCTACGCGGACCGGCTGGGCGATTATCTGACCGATGAATATAATGATGCGGAACGCGCTGCGGCGCAGGGCAATCTGGCCGCCATGAAGGGCATTGACCGCGCCGCGCTAAATGCGACCGACAAGATCGCCTATGACGTGTTCATCTACAACCAGGACGAAGCGCTGAAGGGGCTGGCGCCGGAAATTCTCGCGCTCAATGATGTTCGCCCGGTCAATCATTTCACCGGCTTCCATACGTTCTATCCCACTCTGGCCAGCGGGCAAAGTGCAGCGCCGTTCAAGACGGTGGAGGATTACGAGAACAATCTGAAGCGCCACGCGGAATATATCAAACTCGGCGATCGTTCCATTGGCCGGTTCCGCGAAGGAATGAAATCGGGCGTGGTCGAAACCAGCCTGACGATCAGGAATGTGATCGAACAGCTGGATACCCAACTAGCGCTTCCGCTGGAAAAATCGCCCTATTGGGGCCCGATCGGGATGTTCCCGGATGATATTTCGGGTGCTGACAAGGCTCGGCTTACATCGGACTATCGCAAGGTCACCGGCGATATCTACGCCGCCAACACCCGCATGCGCGATTTCCTGCGGGACGAATATCTTCCCGTAGCGCGCACGACAGTCGGCTTGAGCCAGATGAAAGGCGGCGCTACGCTGTATAGCCAGCTGATCGAGAGCACGACCACGTTGCCGCTGACAGCAGACTACCTCCATAATCTGGGCCTGTCCGAAGTCGCGCGGATCCGCGAAGGGCTGGAGCAGGTGAAGGACGAGGTTGGCTTCAAGGGCACGCTGAAGGAATTCTTCGATTTCATCCGCACCGACCCGCAGTTCAAGTCCAAGAGCCGCGAAGACCTGACGCAGGCATATTATGACATTGGCAAGGTGGTGGACGCCAAGGTCCCCGAACTGTTTTCGCTGGTCCCCAAGACCCCGCTGGAAATCCGGCCGTACGAGGAATTCCGCGAGAAATTCGAAGCGGGCGGTTCCTATCAATCCGGCCCGGCGGATGGTTCGCGCGCCGGCATATTCTATTTCAACGCCTATGATCTACCGAGCCGGACAACGCCGGGGATCACCACGCTGTATCTGCACGAAGGTGCCCCGGGTCATCATTTCCAGATCAGCCTGGCACAGGAAAACGAGGCGCTGCCGGCCTTCATGCGGTTCGGCGGCAATACTGCCTATGTCGAAGGCTGGGCGCTGTATGCGGAATCTCTCGGCTACGAGATGGGCCTGTTCGATGATCCCTATCAGCGGCAGGGCACATTGGATGACGAAATGCTGCGCGCGATGCGTCTGGTCGTCGATACCGGACTGCATTCCAAAGGCTGGACCCGGGATCAGGCGATCAAGTACATGACCGATAATTCCGCGATGGGTGTGACTGACGCGACTGCCGAAGTAGAACGGTATATCGCGATCCCGTCACAGGCGCTGGCCTACAAGGTTGGTGCGCTGACGATCCAGCGCCTGCGCAAGAAGGCCGAGGCTGCATTGGGCGACAAGTTCGACATCAAGGAGTTTCATGCGCAGGTGCTCGGCACAGGGGCATTGCCCATGCCGGTGCTGGAAAAGAAGATCGACGACTGGATTGCCTCGCAATAATTCCGCGCCGCCTATATCCGGGCCGCCTATATTCGCATAAAACTGTAACTTCCCGTCGTCAGTCCCGAACCGGGGGTTGAGACGGTGCCGGGAATTCCGGTGCAATCAGAGGATCAGCGCATGGAAACTTCCGCCCGCAGTGCAGGCCAGCTCGCGGCCCTGACGATGCTCTTGATCGTGTCGACACAGGCGCTGTACATGGTCAACAGCAGCGCGGGACTGGGCATCGCGACAACGGTCATCTGGACGATCGAGGCGATTGGTTTCTTGGCCATGGCGGTTTTTGGGCTGGTGGCAATTGCCCGCCGGGCCAGCGCGCCAGTTGTCTGGGCTTCGATTGCGCTGGCCGGGCTGCTCAACGTGATCCAGGCGGGAATGGGCCTCTCCATGTTCGGACCGCTGAAGGATGCAGGGGAAGCCTTCGAGCCAGCGTATCAGGCTGTCGTCGCGGGGGCTTTCTTCTTCTATTTTGCCGGAAAGTTCCTGTTTGGTATTGCCGCGATAGTCCTCGGAATTGCCCTGATGAAGGGGCCGATTGCGGCGAAGACCATAGGCGGGCTGGCTATTCTAAGCGGGCTCGCCGCGGTTCTGCTCAACGCTGCTGCAATGGCGATTGGCATGGATCTGGTGATCCCGGCCGGTGCAGCGGGCACCGCGGCGGCCCTGTTCGCAGCCATCGCAGTGCTGGTGACTGGACGGCAAAGCATTGTATCGTGAACCGGATGCAAGCTGTGTGCGGTGTGTGTTCGCCCCTTCCCATGCTGCCTGAAAAAGCGTAACCCTTCGTCCATACCCCGGGGAGCCTGTGTTGGCTGAGAGGGGCAGGTCACGCTGCCCGACCCGTTGAACCTGAACCGATTAACATCGGCGGAGGGAGCGGACCTGTTAATTAGGACAACCGCTCTCCGCCTTGAGGAGAATGCGCGCATGGCCGACATCAATTCCAAACTCGAAATCGGTGTGACCACCGGTCCGATCCGCGGCAGCCGCAAGGTGCATATCGGCTCGTTCAACGTCGCGATGCGCGAGATTGATCTGGAGCCTTCTAGCGGTGAACCGCCGCTGCGGGTGTATGACACCTCCGGTCCTTATACCGATCCCAATGTGCAGATCGATATCCAGGCAGGCCTGGCTCCGCTGCGCCGCCAATGGCAGCTGGATCGCGGCGATGTGGAAGAATATACCCCGCGCGAAGTGAAGCCGGAAGATAACGGCCAGCTCGGACCCGACCGCTCCGGCGGGGTGCCCCCGTTCCCGGCCGCGCTGCGCCGCCCCTTGCGCGCCAAGGCGGGCGCAAACCTTAGCCAGATGCATTATGCCCGGCAGGGTATCATCACTCCGGAAATGGAATATGTCGCGGCGCGGGAAAATCTCGGCCGCGAAATGGCCCGAGAAGCATCGTCCGGCGGCGAAAGCTTCGGTGCGAACATCCCGCTGAACGTCACCCCGGAATTCGTGCGTGACGAACTGGCGCGCGGACGGGCGATCATCCCCTCCAACGTCAACCATCCGGAATGCGAACCGATGGCGATCGGGCGTAATTTTCTGGTCAAGATCAATGCCAATATCGGCAACTCCGCGGTCGCATCCGATGTGGCGAGTGAAGTCGACAAGATGGTCTGGTCGATCCGCTGGGGCGCGGATACGGTGATGGATCTGAGCACCGGGCGGAATATCCACGACACCCGCGAATGGATCATCCGCAACAGCCCCGTGCCCATCGGCACTGTGCCGATCTATCAGGCGCTGGAAAAGGTCGGCGGCGTGGCCGAAGACCTAACTTGGGAGATTTTCCGCGATACGCTGATCGAACAGGCCGAACAGGGCGTCGATTACTTCACCATCCATGCGGGCGTGCGCCTGCCCTATGTGCCGATGGCCGCCAAACGCGTGACCGGCATCGTATCGCGCGGCGGTTCGATCATGGCGAAATGGTGCCTGGCGCATCACAAGGAATCGTTCCTGTACGAACATTTCGACGACATTACCGAGATCATGAAGGCCTATGACATCGCTTACAGCCTCGGCGATGGCCTGCGACCCGGCAGCATCGCGGACGCCAATGACGAAGCGCAGTTTGCCGAACTCTACACGCTGGGCGAACTCACCCATCGCGCTTGGAGATCCGATGTGCAGGTAATGATCGAAGGGCCGGGGCATGTCCCGATGCACAAGATCAAGGAGAACATGGAAAAGCAGCTGCAGGTCTGCGGCGAGGCTCCGTTCTACACCCTCGGCCCCTTGGTCACCGACATTGCGCCGGGTTACGACCACATCACTAGCGGCATCGGCGCTGCGCAGATCGGCTGGTACGGCACCGCGATGCTCTGCTACGTCACCCCGAAGGAACACCTGGGCCTGCCCGACCGTGACGATGTGAAAGTGGGCGTGATCACCTATAAACTGGCGGCCCATGCGGCGGATCTGGCCAAGGGGCATCCGGCGGCCCAAATGCGCGACGATGCGCTGTCCCGCGCCCGTTTCGAATTCCGCTGGCGTGACCAGTTCAACCTGTCGCTCGATCCCGATACTGCAGAGGCCTATCACGATCAGACCCTGCCCGCGGAAGGTGCGAAAACCGCGCATTTCTGCTCCATGTGCGGGCCGAAATTCTGCTCGATGCAGATTTCACAAGAAGTCCGCGACTTCGCCGCCAAACAGAACCAGACCGCCGACGGCTTCCTGGCGGCTGAAAAATGGGGAGCCGAAACTGCCGCTGCCAGCAAGGCCGCAGCCGAGGAAGGCATGCGGGAAATGTCCAAGGTCTATAAGGACAAGGGCGACAATCTGTATCTGCCTGCGGACGAGCTGCCTGCGGCCGAATAAGCTC
>JBFEKH010000088.1:0-8628 GCA_041552775.1 Allopontixanthobacter sp. | reverse complement strand
CGACAGCGTCGGCGCGACGGCGGCACGGCTTTCGGCCACTGGATCGGGCGCGGTCGAGGCGAGGCTGACGTCGCTGGTAAGGCTGACGGTCATACGTTCTGGCAGCGGCGGCACCTCGTCCTTGCCCGGCTGAAGCACGAGCACAGCAACCAGCGCGGCATGCAGCAACACCGCGAACCCGAGGCCCACGCGTTCATCAGGACGGAGTGATGCAAACGCCATATTGGGTGCCTATGGCGCAGACTCTGAACCGTTGGTGACCAACGATATCGCGTTGAAGCCAGCCCGGTTCAGCTCGCCCATGACCGCCATCACCCGGCCGTATTCCAGACCCTGGTCCGCGCGCAAGGTAACCTGCGGCAGACTGCCGGTCGCACCCGGACTGATATTGGCGAGCCGTTCGGGCAGTTCGCCCACCGCTAACCGCTCATCGCCCATATAAATGAAGCCGTCACCGTCGATGCTGATCGTCACCGGATCTTCTTCCGGCGCCAGTGCATTCGCGCGGCTTTCCGGCAAGTCAATCGGCACACCCGCGGCCAGCAGCGGCGCGGTGACCATGAAGATAATCAGCAGCACCAGCATCACGTCGACGAAAGGCGTGACGTTGATTTCCGCCATCGGCGCGCGGCGCGAACCCCGCCTGCCGCCGCGCCTGCTGTTGTTGGCCAGCCCCATCGCCATCAGCCGCGCTCCAGCTCGCGGCTCAGGCTCGCGTGGAACCGGTCGGCAAAGCGTTGCAGCTTGGATTCCAGCGCATTCACGCCGTGACTGAACCGGTTATAGGCGATCACTGCAGGAATGGCGGCGAACAGGCCGATCGCCGTGGCGAACAGCGCTTCCGAAATACCCGGAGCCACCACCGCGAGCGAGCTGTTCTGCTGCGCACCGATCTGGAAGAAACTGTTCATGATTCCCCAGACCGTGCCAAACAGCCCCACGAACGGCGCGACGGAACCAACGGTGGCGAGGAAATTGAGCCGCTCCGCCAGATTGTCCGCTTCCTGCGCAACCTGGCTTTCCATCGCCCCGGCCAAACGCTGACGAGTCCCGTCGCGGTCCATCGCCTTGACCCGGGCGGAGCTGCGCCATTCGGACATCGCCGCCGCCGCGATTCGGGCCGATGGGATATCATGCCGCCCGGTTTCCTTCATGAAGGCGTCGAAATCATTGGCGCGCCAGAATTCTTCTTCAAACTTGGCGGATCGCCGCTTCACCGCGCCCAGCCGAAAACTGAAGGACACGATGATCGTCCAGACCCACACGCTGGCCAGCAACAGCCCGGCCATCACCAGTTGCACGACAATATCGGCATCGAGGAACAGTTTCACGGGATCGAGATGGTTCGATGTGCTGCCCGCGGCAGGTACAGCGGAAAGTAGAGACAGAATGCTCATGCAATTTCTTCCGGAACAAGGACTTGGGAAAAGGCGTCACGCCAGCTTTGCGGCTGGCGGCAGGGTTTGCCATCGGGACTGACAAAGCCGACCCGCAGATGGGCTTCGGTCAGCAGTTCGGAGCCGCGAAAGGCGCGCTGGTGCATCCGGACGGAAGCCGCCCGCAATTGGGTGCAGGTGCTTTCGATCAGCACATTGTCGTCTAGCTTGGCCGGGCGGACATACCGGATCTGCAAGTCGGCAACTGCATAGGCGCCCTGGCCCGCTTCAATCGCGGCGCGCTGGTCGATTTTCAGCACGCGCAACATGTCGGAACGGGCGCGTTCGAACCAGCGCAGGTAATTGGCGTGATAGACTATGCCCGAAAGATCGGTGTCTTCGTAATACACCCGCACCGCAAAGTGGTGGAGCGGCCCGTCGAAGCGGCCGTCATGCGGTGTTACAGGAGGGGAAAGGGGAGTTTCCATAGGCGGTCGCGCTGTAGCGTAGGCGGGAGTCGCTCGGCAACAAAATCATGCTGATTGGCCCGTGCTTTCGTCGAACTGCCGCTGGGGCGCGGTCAATGCATCAGGTTCGCGCGCCAGTTTTACCGGCGGGCGATCATTGGACCGAGCGGTTCGCCGCCAAACAGATGGACATGCAGATGCGCCACTTCTTGCCCGGAATGCGGCCCCACATTCGCGAGCAACCGGTAGCCGCGCTCAACCAACCCATGTTCGCGTGCCACATGCCCAACGGCCCGGATGAAGCCGGCGATTTCTTCTGCGCTGGCCGTGGCCGAAAAATCATCCCAGCTGACATAGCGCCCCTTGGGGATCACCAGCACATGCAGTTTCGCTTGCGGGTTGATGTCGGGAAATGCGAAGGCCCATTCATCTTCATAGATTTTGGTCGAGGGAATTTCTCCGCGCAGGATCTTGGCGAAGATGTTGTCATCGTCATAAGGCAGGGTTGCGTCGATCGGCATCAGCTCGACCTCCCGGCTTTTTCATCGAGACCGGAGGTGCCTTCACGCCGGTCCAGTTCGACCATCACATCGGACAGCGGCACGCCCTTTTCCGCCAGCAAGACGGTGAGGTGGAACAGCACATCGGCTGCTTCGCCGACCAATTCTTCGCGGGTGCCCGACAGCGCGGCGATCACGGTTTCAACCGCTTCCTCGCCCAGTTTACGGGCGATCACGGGCAGCCCGCGCGCATGCAATTGCGCGACATAGCTGCTGCCGGGATCGGCGGCCAAACGGCGGGTGACGGTGTCTTCTAAGCGTGAAAGCGTGTCCATGACGCCGTAATGGATTGCCAGCCGAGCCGGGTCAATCTCTGGTACTGGCTTTGCGTGCGGCTTCGTCCTTGGGAAGTTTCGATCGGGCTGCGTGACGGCCGACGACCAGGCCCACCAGTCCGAGCGCCATCAGCGCCATGTTGCTGGGTTCGGGGATCTGGATGCCTTCTGCAGCCGCAGCTGGGGCAGCCACAAACAGAAGCGCGAGAATCAGGAGCCGTAAGTTCATGCATTTCCGCTGTGCCCCATGCCCGAATTCCGCAACTGCGAAGAAGGCCGCGTCCCGCATCGGGACCGCTTCGCGGGCAAGCCTTACCTAAGCTCGGGCAGGCAATCCGGCAGCACGCAAGGCAGCATGTGCCTCGGCTATGGTATAAGTACCGAAGTGGAAGATCGAGGCCGCCAAAACCGCGCTTGCGTGGCCCTTGGTCACCCCTTCCACCAGATGATCGAGCGTGCCGACCCCGCCGCTGGCTACCACCGGCACGGATACTGCATCGGCGATGGTGCGGGTCAATTCGAGGTCGTAACCCGCCTTGGTCCCGTCCCCGTCCATCGACGTGACCAGCAATTCGCCCGCGCCCAGCCCGGCCAGCTTGACCGCATGTTCCAGTGCGTCGATCCCGGTTGCCTGCCTGCCGCCATGGGTGAAAATCTCCCACCGGCCCGGCGCTGTCCTGCGGGCATCGACGGAGGCGACAATGCATTGGCTGCCGAATTTGTCGGCGATTTCCGCCACCACTTCGGGCCGGGTCACCGCTGCGCTGTTCACCGCGACTTTGTCCGCCCCCGCCAGCAACAACGCCCGCGCATCTTCCGCCTTGCGCACGCCGCCGCCAACAGTGACCGGCATAAAGCAAACCTCCGCCGTGCGCCGGACGATATCGAGCAAGGTGCCGCGCCCTTCATGGGTGGCGGAAATATCGAGAAAACACAGCTCGTCAGCGCCCGCCGCATCGTAGGCCTGCGCCTGCTCCACCGGATCGCCCGCGTCCTTGAGATCGACGAAATTGACGCCCTTGACCACGCGGCCCTCGGCCACGTCGAGACAGGGGATGACGCGGATACGGACGGTCATTTTGGCACCATCAACCCCGCGCAGCCATCGCCAGCGCTGCCGCCAGATCCAGCCGTCCGTCATATAGCGCACGCCCGGTAATCACGCCTTCGATGCCCTCGACCGCATGGATCGAAAGTAGGTGGATATCGTCCAGCCCCTTGACCCCGCCGCTGGCGATGACCGGCATATCGGTTTGCCGCGCGAGCTCCACCGTCGCGTCGATGTTGCAGCCTTTCAGCATCCCGTCGCGGCCGATGTCGGTGAACAGCAGGCTGGCAACACCCGCATCCTCGAACCGGCGGGCCATGTCCACTGCAGGGACATCGGACACATCGGCCCAGCCAGCAGTGGCGACCATGCCGTCCTTGGCGTCTACTGCCACCACGATGCCGCCGGGATATTCGCGGGCCATGTTCTTCACGAATTGCGGGTCTTTCAGCGCAGCAGTGCCCATCACCACCCGCGCCACGCCAAGATCGAACCAGCCCGCCACCGCTTCGGGCGTACGAATACCGCCGCCCAATTGGACATAGCCGGGAAAGGCCTTGATGATTCCTTCAACCGCCTCGCGATTTTCTGCGCGGCCAGCGAACGAACCATCCAGATCGACCACGTGGAGATGCTCCGCACCTGCCTCGGCAAACAGCAGAGCCTGCGCGGCAGGATCATCGCCATAAACCGTGGCGCGGTCCATATCGCCCTCGGCCAGACGGACCACCTGACCCTGTTTCAGGTCGATTGCGGGAAAGACGATCAAGCGAAATCTCCCATCATGGGCGCCACTCCAAAAATCTGCCGAGCAGTTCCAGCCCATAGGCCTGGCTCTTCTCGGGATGAAACTGCACGCCGACGATATTGTCCCGCGCCACCGCGGCCACCAGACCACCACCGTGGTCAGTCATTGCAGCAATATCATGGCCCTCGTAGGGCGCGAAATGATAGGAATGGAGAAAATAGGCCTCGCCTTCCTCCAGCAAACTGGAGTGGCGCTCATGCCCGGACTTCACGTGTGGTGTCAGCGCGACATCGTTCCAGCCCATATGCGGCACCTTGATCCTGGGATCGGTCACTTCGATCTTGCGTACCTCGCCAGCAATCCAGTCCAGCCCCTTGGTCACGCCATGTTCCAGCCCGCGCGTGGCGAGCAATTGCATGCCCACGCAAATGCCGAGAAACGGCACCCCGCCGCCGCGCACTCGCTCGTCCAGCGCATCGACCATGCCGCCGATCGCCCGCAGTCCCTTGGCACAGGCCCCGAATGATCCGACACCCGGCAACACGATCCGGTCCGCCGCTCGCACGACTGCAGGATCGGCGGTGACATTCACACCGCTGGCTCCCGCCGCCTTCAGCGCATTGTGCACGGAATGGAGATTGCCTGCGCCGTAATCGACCAGCGCAATAATGTCAGCCACCGAGCTGGCCCTTGGTTGAAGGCACGGCATTACCCTTGCGCGGATCAAGCTCGACCGCGCTGCGCATTGCCCGGGCAAAGCCCTTGTAGATCGATTCGCAAATGTGGTGGTTATTCTGGCCATAAATGAGTTCGATATGCAGCGTAATGCCGGCGGCCTGGGCCACGGAATGAAACCAGTGCTCAATCAGCTCGGTATCCCATTCACCCAGCTTTTCCTGGCTGAAGCCGGCGCGCCACACCAGATAGGGTCGGCCCGAGATATCCAGCGCAACGCGGGACAGGGTCTCGTCCATCGGGGAATAGACATTGCCGTACCGGCCGATCCCGGCCTTGTCGCCCATGGCTTCCGACAGCGCCTGGCCCAGCGCAATCGCGCTGTCTTCGGTGGTGTGATGCTGGTCGATGTGCAGGTCGCCATCGATCTTCATGACCACATCGATCAGCGAGTGGCGGGAAAACTGTTCCACCATGTGATCGAGAAAGCCGATCCCGGTGGAAATGTCATAAGTGCCCGTTCCATCGAGATTCACCTCGATATGGATCTTGGTTTCGGTCGTGTTCCGGACGATTTTGGCGGTGCGCATGGGTGCGCGCTATACGCTAGGATGGAGTCGGTGCAACCTAAGATAGGATCGAAGTCGGGGCTGTACCCGTCAGCTTTGCGACAATTACGGCGCTTTCCGTCTTGACCACGGCGCTTCCCAGCGCCACCTAGTATAGATTATGAGTGATGAAGCGCCAGATAGCCTGATCCCCTACGACGAAATCGTTCAGGAAGCCCTGCGCGCCGTCGTCGGTCGGGTGCTGGGCGAAATCCAGGCGAATGGCAGCACGCTTCCGGGCAACCATCATTTCTACATCACCTTCAAGACCGGCGCGCCCGGGGTTTCCATTCCGCTACATCTGCGCGAACGGTTCCCGGATGAGATGACCATCGTGCTCCAGAACAAGTTCTGGGATCTGGGCGTGGACGAGCACGGTTTCACGGTCGGCCTCAGCTTCAACCAGATGCCCGCCAAGCTGGATATTCCCTTCGCCGCGATTACCGCATTTGTTGATCCGGCGGTGGATTTCGGGCTGCAATTTCAGGCCACTGTCGCCGACATGGCACCTGAACTCCACGATCAGGCACAAAATGACACGCCGGAACCGGACAGGGAAGAGATCGTTCAAAGCGTTGAAGACGGTTCGAACGTCGTCACGGTTGATTTCGGCCGCAAGAAATAATCCGATCCGCCGGCTTGCCCGGGATATCGGCCTAACCAGGCGTGCTCAGTGATGGCTAAGAAAATCTCCAACGAGAATTTAACCGATCGAACGGCTAAGGTTGCGACCAAGGTTGGCAAGATCAAGCCGCATTCTGGCAACGACATTGGCGGACCAAGTCCTAACCCATATACAAATCTGATTATCCACGACATTGCGCTGCGCAGTGTGGGACGAATTGTTCGCCTGACGCTTGAGAAGAGCCTTCTGGCGCGCCGCTATGACCGCACGAAAGCCAAAGCAATCGTTGAAAACCGGTCATTGATCCACACCCTCGCTGCTTACGGTGTGACAAAGATCGCCACCCGCTCGTTGCCCGGCGCGGCCCTTGTCGGCGGGGGATTGATCGTCAAGACCTTGTTTGACCGCAGCAAATCGCGCCGGGCCGCACGGCGTGACGGTGAAAAGGCGCTGGACAAACAAGCGGAAGATTGATGGCCTTGGCTAATACGCGCGGCACTTGATTTTTGAGCGCTCCCCGGTCCATGAGCGGGCATGACCGGTACATCTCCTGAAACGTCCGCCGATATTTCCTCCGACACGCTGCACCGGCGCGGGCTAATGTTTATCCTGTCTTCGCCATCGGGAGCGGGAAAGACCACCATAGCGCGGCGCATCCTGGCTGAAGACGGGCATATTCGTCTGTCGGTATCGTACACGACCCGGCCAATCCGGCCTGGCGAAGTGCATGGCCGCGACTATTATTTTGTGAACCAGGACGAGTTTCAGCAAAAAGTCGACGATGGCGCATTTATCGAATGGGCCGAGGTCTTTGGGCACCTTTACGGTACGCCCAAAGCCGAGATCAAGGCAGGACTGAAATCCGGACTCGATTATCTGTTCGATATCGACTGGCAAGGAACCCAACAACTATACCAGCGGATGGAGGTGGACGTTGTCCGCGTATTCCTGTTGCCGCCCAGCATTGGCGAATTGCAACGGCGGTTATCGTCCCGTGGCACCGACAGCGCAGAAGTGGTCGCCGCCCGAATGGCGCGCGCGCGATCCGAGATCAGCCATTGGGACGGTTACGATTATGTGGTGGTCAACGACGATATCGACGCGTGCTTCGCCAAGGTGACCGGCATCCTGCATTCCGAACGCATGCGCCGCGCACGCCAGACGGGCCTCGTCGACTTCGTCCGGAAGTTAATGGCATAAGCCCTCCCCGCGAGCACGGCTCGCAGGGAGGAAATTTTTCATGGCTGGGCGAAATGGCTCGGCAGATGCGCGTTCACAACGCCTCCGTCGATTGTCAGCGTGTCGCCGATCACATAGTCGCCGGCCCTGCTGGCAAGATAGATCGCGCCTGCTGCCATATCTTCTGCATTGCCAACCCGCTTGGCCGGAATGCCGGCTGCCGCAGCATCTACATGATCGCGCGCAGCACGGTTCATCGCGCTCGGGAACGCGCCCGGCGCGATCGAAGTGACAATGATATGATCGGGCACAAGCTCGGCAGCCAGGCGGCGGGTCAGCTGGATGACAGCGGCCTTGGATGCTTGGTACGGATACGTTGGCCATGGGTTGATCCGCTGACCATCGATGCTTGAGATATTGATGACTTTGGCCGGGCGATCGAAACTGGCCGCGGCTTTCAGCAGCCCATGCAGTTTCTGGGTTAGGAAGAACGGCGTCTTGACGTTGAGGTCCATTGTCCGATCCCAGCCCGCTTCGCTGAATTCATCGAACGGCTGGCCCCAGGCTGCACCGGCATTGTTGACGAGAATATCGAGCTTGTCTTCTCGCTCAGCAATCTGGTCGGCCAGACGCTGGATACCTTCCATGTTGGAGATATCGCCCGGCAGGCCGATGACCTTGTCACCGAATTCCTCGATTGTGGCATTGATTTCGTCGACCTTGCGCGCGGTGATATACACCTTAGCGCAGCCCGCTGCGAGGAAGCCTTCAACAATCATTTTGCCGATCCCGCGGGATCCACCAGTAACGAGCGCAACACGGCCTTCCAGGCTGAACAATTTACCGATATCCATAATTTTCTCTCCTGAAAGCGTTAGTAGCCGCTGATCTGGGCTACCCGTTCGGCGTGGTAATATATATCGCCAAGGAATTCCTGCAGCGCGCGGTCGCGCTTCATGTACAGCCCGATGTCATACTCGTCGGTCATGCCGATGCCGCCATGCATCTGCACGCCTTCGCGCACTGCAAGGCCGGCCGTCTGGCCAACCTTGGCCTTTGCGACAGAT
>JBFEKH010000087.1:0-8699 GCA_041552775.1 Allopontixanthobacter sp. | reverse complement strand
GCGGCTCACGACACCGGCGATGTCATCCTCGGTCACTTCTTCGCGCAGCAGCGCATTTTCCGTATGGCCCTGCGCCGATTCAAGCGCCTTTTCCAGCTCGGGGATGCGCCCGTATGACAGCTCGCCAGCCTTGGCGAGATCGCCTTCGCGCTGGGCCTGTTCCAGTTCGATCCGCGCTGCATCGAGCTGTTCCTTAAGCCTGCTTTCGGCATGGATCTTGTCCCTTTCGTTCTGCCAACGCGTGGTTAGTTCAGAGCTTTGCTGTTCCAGATTGGCCAGTTCTTCCCGCAGCGCGGCGAGCCGGTCTTTCGAGGCCTGGTCGCTTTCCTTGGTCAGCGCAGATTCTTCGATCTTGAGCTGGATGATGCGGCGGTCGAGGCCCTCAATCTCCTCGGGCTTGGACTCGACTTCCATCCGGATCCGACTGGCCGCCTCGTCCATCAAGTCGATTGCCTTATCGGGCAGGAAGCGGTTGGAAATGTAACGATTGCTCAGCTGCGCCGCGGCGACAATCGCGTTATCAGTGATCCGCACACCGTGGTGCAATTCGTATTTGTCCTTGATCCCTCGCAGGATCGAAATCGTGTCCTCGACGCTTGGCTCTTCGATATAAACCGGTTGAAAACGACGCTGGAGAGCCGGGTCTTTCTCGACATATTTCTGATATTCGTCGAGCGTGGTCGCACCGATGCAATGGAGTTCGCCGCGCGACAGTGCGGGTTTTAGCAAATTGGATGCATCCATCGACCCTTCGGAAGCTCCTGCACCGATCAGCGTATGCATCTCGTCAATGAACAGGATGATCTGACCTTCAGCGCCCTTCACTTCGTCAAGCACAGCCTTCAACCGCTCCTCGAATTCGCCGCGATATTTGGCGCCCGCAATCAGCGAACCCATGTCGAGCGACATCAGCGTGCGGCCCTTGAGGCTGTCAGGGACATCGCCGTTGGCAATGCGCAGCGCTAAACCTTCCGCAATCGCGGTCTTGCCCGTACCGGGCTCGCCGATCAGGGCAGGATTGTTCTTTGTCCGGCGAGCGAGGATCTGGATCGTGCGCCGAATTTCCTCGTCGCGGCCAATAACAGGGTCAAGTTTGCCATCGCGCGCAGCCTGCGTCAGGTCGCGGGCATATTTCTTCATCGCGTCATAGGCGTTTTCAGCGCTGGCACTGTCAGCCGTGCGGCCGCCGCGCAATTCATTGATTGCGCTGTTCAGTGCCGCAGCATCCACATTTGCGGCTTTGAGGATTTGCCCTGCATTAGTTGTGGTAGCGAGTGCCAGGGCGACCAGCAGCCGCTCTACCGTCACATAGGAATCGCCTGATTTCTCGGCAATCTGCTCTGCCTGGTCCAGAATGCGCACGACATCATTGTCGAGACCGGGTGTCTGCTGCGCCCCACCGCCGGACACCGCCGGTACCTTCGCCAGTTCGGCATCGATATCCTGCACCGCCAGCTTGGCATCGCCGCCCGCGCGCTGGATCAGTCCGGCCGCCATGCCCTCTTCATCTTCCAGCAGTGCCTTCAGGAGGTGGGTCGGGCTGATCCGCTGGTGGTTGTTGCGAATGGCGACGGTCTGCGCGGACTGGAGGAAACCCTTCGCGCGGTCGGTGAATTTTTCCAGATTCATGAAATCCCTCTCGAATTGTATCGGGCAGATATGGTGTGGCGCATAGGCAACACAAGGACCACCCAACCAAACGCCACACAATAAGGTGTGTTACTGATATATAGGGGTGGCGCGAACGAAGTGACAGGCTTCGACCGCAAAAAGTTTGACGGCAAGTCACCGCAGGCGGTGGCACGTGTAAAGTTTCGTATCACAACCCTTTTCCAGTCCGCAAAAGCGCGCTAGTCCGCTGCGCGAGAGGATATTTGCATGAAGAAATGGCTCGTCCGACTGGGCTGGGTTGCGCTCGGCCTGGTGATTGTGGTGGCAATCGGCCTGATGACGTGGGAACCGCTGTTTGCCGAACGCGGTACAGCTCCCGAGGCGCGGGAATATCGCGCCGAAATCATCCGCGACGAGTTTGGCGTTCCGCATATTTACGGCGACACCGATTCGGATGTCGCGTTCGGCGTGGCAATTGCCCATGCGGAGGACGATTTCGCCACGCTTCAGGACGTGGTGGCCATGAGCCGCGGCCGCTATGGCGCAATTGCCGGGGCGGACGGCGCTTCGGTCGATTATGTGTATCATCTGCTGGATGCACGCGGCACCGCGCAGCGACAGTTCACCGGCTTGCCCGCTGACACGCAGGCGCTGTTCAATGCCTATGCCGCCGGCCTCAACCAGTTCGCCGAAAAGCATCCAGACGAGCTGAAGCTCGTCAATCTGTTTCCGGTAAACGGCGAAGATGTTGCCGCGGGTTTCGCGCTGCGCCAGCCGTTCTTCTTTGGCCTCAACAACGTGATCGAACCGCTGGTATCCGGCGCGCCGATGCGGCCCGAATACGGGCCTGCGATCACGCCTCCCAATCCCGATCAGCCCGGCCCCTTGCCCGTCGGCGAAGATGGGGCGCTGTCCGGATCGAACGCGTTTGCGGTATCAGCCGACAAATCCGGCGAAGGTACGACACGCCTTGTTTCCAACGCGCACCAGCCTTGGCGCGGCGGAGTCGCCTGGTATGAAATGGTCGTCGAGAGCGGCGAAGGTTGGCATTTCGCTGGCGCCAATTTCCCCGGCAGCCCCTTCCCCTTCCTCGGCCACAACGAGAATCTGGGCTGGACTAACACCGTCAACCGTCCTGATCTGGTCGATGTCTATAAGCTCGAAATGAACGACGCGGGCACGATGTACCGCTTAGACGGGGAATGGTTGCCGCTGGAGGAGAAATCCGTGCGCATCCCCGTCCGCTTTGGCCCGTTGACCCTGCCGGTCTGGCAGATCGTGTATCGCAGCAAGCATGGTCCAGTAATCAAGAACAAGAACGGTCTTTTCGCCATTCGCTATGCCGGGATCGATGATCTGGGTCAGCTGGATGCCTATTACCGCCTCAACAAGTCGAAGAACCTCGCCGAATGGACTGAAATCATGGCCCGGATGGACGTTCCCTCGACCAACTTCATCTATGCCGATGCGGCGGACAACATCGCCTATGTTTACAATGCGTCCTTCCCTAAGCGCAAGATCGGCCCGAATTGGCGCACTGTTTTGCCCGGTAATGACAGCAGCCTGATCTGGACCGAGAAAGCCGATTTCGCGGATGTCCCGCAATATCTCAATCCGGCATCTGGCTGGCTGTACAATTCCAACAACACACCCTTCACTGCGGCCGGTCCGGGCAGCGATCTGTCACCTGATAGTGTCGCGCCGGAACTGGGCGTCGAACTGAATACAACCAACCGGTCCCGTCGGGCGTGGAAACTGATGAGCGAAGCGCCAAAAATCGACCGCAAAACGCTGGAAAAAATCAAATACGACCAGGCGTATGAACGAGAAGGCTATGTCGCCGATATGCTGGACGGGATCGCCGCCCGGAAATATCGCGATGGAACCTTGGAGTATAAAGCACAGCAATTGCTCGGCACATGGGACCTGACGGCGGATAACCAGGGGCGGGCCGATGCGCTCGCGCTGCTCATCTTGCGCGAATATATGTCGGCAGAATATCAGAACAAATTGGAGCAGCCGAATCCGTCGGCCGAATTGTCCAGGGCCGCGAACCACTTGATGCAATATTTCGGCCGGCTCGATCCGCCGATGTCGGATTTATTGCGGCTGAGACAGGGCGATCAGGATCTGCCGCTCGACGGGGGCAGCGATACGCTGCGCGCTTCGACCACATGGGATGTCGATGATGACGGACGGCTGTCGGTCAAGCATGGGGACAGCTTCGTGATGTTCATGGAATGGGAAAAGGGCCAGCCGGTCCGATCCCAGTCCATCCAGCCATTCGGCTCGGCGACCACCCGACCTGGCAGCCCACATTACAACGACCAGTCATCGCTGTTTATCCAGCACCGGCTGAAACCGGTTCATTTCTGGCGCATTGATGCGGAAAGAAATGCAGTTAGTCGAAAAACCGTGACCAGCCGGTAAGTGCTGGCTAAACGGATATCCATCCAAACCACTTGTCTAATTCAGGAAACATCATGCGTTTACGCTTTGCTGCCGTAAGTTTGTTTGCCCTTTCCCTTGCTGCATGTGCCACCACTTCGGCTGAACCGATGGCAACGACCGCGGCGGTCGCGCAGCAGCCTGGCATGGCTGAACCCGCATCGGTTGCGGAACTGGTGAATGCGGTATCGATCCCGTACGACCGCTTCACACTGGATAATGGATTGACCGTGCTGGTCCATACCGACCGCAAGGCCCCGGTTGTGGCCCTGTCCGTTTGGTATGCCGTGGGATCGAAGCACGAACCCAGGGGCAAGACGGGCTTTGCGCATCTGTTCGAACATCTGATGTTCAACGGGTCGGAAAACGCACCGGGCGATTTCTTCGAGCCATTGCAGCAAGTCGGCGCGACCGATTACAATGGCACCACCTGGTTCGACCGGACCAATTATTTCGAAACCGTACCAACCGGCGCGCTTGACCGGACATTGATGCTGGAAAGCGACCGGATGGGCTACCTGCTCGGCGCGGTGACCCAGGAAAAGCTCGATAACCAGATCGGCGTGGTCCAGAATGAAAAGCGCCAGGGCGATAACCAGCCCTACGGCCTGACCGAATATGAGCAGCTGGAAAATCTCTACCCGTCTGGCCACCCCTATCACCACTCGACCATCGGTTCGATGGACGATCTGTCCAGCGCCACGCTCGACGACGTGAAGCAGTGGTTCCGCGATCATTACGGCCCCAATAATGCCGTGCTGGTATTGGCTGGTGATATCGATGCCGCCACTGCCAAAACGAAGGTCGCCAAATGGTTTGGCGCCATTCCTGCAGGCCCGGCAATCAAGCCGGTCGCAGCCCCTGTGCCCGACCTTCCGGCACCGCTGGCCAAAACCATTTACGACCGCGTTGCCACCCCGCGCGTGTACCGGATGTGGGCCGTCCCCGGTCTCGACAATCCCGATTATTTGCCGCTGACCATGGGCGGCACCGTATTGGGCGGGCTAGCCAGCTCGCGGCTCGACAATGCACTGGTGCGCGAACAGCAATTGGCCGTCAGCGTCACCGCCCGTGCGGAGATTTTCGCGCAAGGCGGGCAGTTCGTGGTCTATGCCGATGCCAGGCCGGGGGTTGACGAAGCAACCCTGGCAGCCGCTCTTGACGCGGAAATCGCCAAGTTCATGGCGGAAGGCCCGACCGAAGATGAATTGCAGCGCGCCACCACCAGCTATGCTGCGGGCCAGATCCGCGGGCTGGAACAGGTTGGCGGCTTTGGCGGCAAGGCACCGACCTTGGCCGAAGGTTTGCTGTATCAGGGCAATCCATCAGCTTACAAGGCAACGCTGGAGCGCGCTGCGGCGATGACTCCGGCGGAAGTGCAGGCGGCAACTGCCAAATGGCTGTCCCGCCCTGTATTCGCGCTGACTGTGGAGCCGGGCGAGCGGACCGAAGGTGGTGAGAACCGCGCAGGGTTCATCACCGCGCCTGATGGCGGCATGCAGCCGGCATTCTACAACGGTCCATTCGCAGCGCAGGCGAGTGCAGGCACGACCATTGAAGCAGACCGATCCGCCCTGCCGCCTGTGCAGGAATTAAGGCCGCTCGATTTCCCCGATATCGAACGCGCTACCCTGACTAACGGGATGGAAGTCTATTTTGCCCGCCGCGATGCGGTGCCGGTGGTCAATGTCGAAATCCAGTTCGATGCAGGCTATGCCGCTGATCCCAAGAGCCGGCTGGGCCTGCAATCGATGATGCTGCAATTGATGGATGAGGGCACCACCAGCCTTGATTCCACCCAGCTTGCGATTGCCAAGGAACGGCTCGGCGCGGCGCTGTATGCCAACGCCGATGCCGATACGACCACCGTTGGCCTTGCCGCGATGGAACCGAACCTGGCGGCATCGCTCGACCTGATGGCCGATTACGCCCGCAATCCTGCTTTAGCGCCCAATGATCTTGAGCGTGTCCGCACCCAGCAGCTCACCCGGATCAAGAACGAATTGAACAATCCGGGCGCAATTGGCCAGCGCGCGCTGGCACCGGTGCTGTTTGGTACCGATCACCCCTACGGCATCCCGCCCACAGGCACCGGCGATCCTGCCGTGGTCCAGACCCTGACCCGCGAGGAACTGGCCGATTTCCACCGTGTCTGGATCAGGCCGGATATGGCCAAGGTGTTCATCGTCGGTGACACGACCCTGCCCGATGCGGTGAAGCTGCTGGAAGCCAGCTTCGGCGATTGGAAGGCACCCGATGTGCCCGCTCCGAAGAAGGACTTCAGCGCTCCGATCCCCCAACAGACATCGCGGATCATTTTGATCAACCGGCCCAATTCGCCGCAATCGGTGATCCTGGCTGGCCGCGTTCTGAATCAAAAGGGCACCGATGATTTGCTGGTCGTGGGTTCGGCTAACGAAGTCTTCGGCGGTAGTTTCCTTAGCCGGATCAACATGAATTTGCGCGAAACGAAGGGTTGGTCCTATGGTGTGCGCAGTATCCTGAGCCAGCCCCTCGACCGGACCAGCTTCATGATCTATGCGCCGGTTCAGGCTGACCGGACCGGCGATTCCATTGCCGAATTGCGCAAGGATCTGACGGCCTTCACCGACGGTTCCGGCGTGACCCCCGAGGAACTGGAACGGCTGATCAACGGTAATGTCCGAGAGTTGCCAGGACGTTTCGAAACGTCGCGCGCGGTTCTGGGCGGGATCGAGACGATCGTCGATTACGGGCGGCCTGACGATTATTACGAGACGCTGGCTGCCCGCTACTCCGCCCTGACCCCGGAACAGCTTGACGCGCAGGCGCGGGCCAATTTTCTGGGCAATGATCTGGTTTACGTAATTGTCGGCGATGCATCGGTGGTCGCGCCGCAGCTTGACCAATTGGGCTTGCCCGTCGAAATACGTCAGGCCAATGGCGAATAATCGCCGCCCCCGATTCACCATCAATGAATTCACAAGGAGAAAATGAATGTCTGTTGCAGGAACCTATGATTGCGTAACCAAAAGCCCAATGGGCGACCAGAAGAGTACCTTCACCGTCGTACCCGGCGATGATGGCACCACCTTCACCGGCACCAACCAGGGCGCCATGGGCAGCATGGATGTCGTAGACGGCAAGATCGACGGCAACACGCTGACCTGGAAGATGAACATGACCGTACCAATGCCGATGACGCTGGATTGCGATGCGACCATCGACGGCGACCAACTGGTCGGCAACGTCAATGCCGGCGCATTCGGGTCGATGGCCATGACAGGCGAGCGCAAGGCCTGAGATCTTCGCAATTTGAATTGGACAGGGCGCCGGGATCATTCCCGGCGCCCTTTTTCATGTCAGCCAACAGTTGTCTGGCGCACGCTTACCCCAATTTTGCCTTCAACAATTCGTTGACCACGCCCGGGTTTGCTTTGCCCTGCATCGCCTTCATGGTCTGCCCCACGAAGAAGCCGAACAATTTGTCCTTGCCGCCACGGTACTGCTCGACCTTGTCCTGATTGGCCGCGATTACCTTGTCGATTTCAGCCTCAATCGCCCCGGTGTCGGACTGCTGCTTCAACCCTTCGGTTTCGGCGATTTCTGCGGGGTCGCGGCCAGTTTTCAGCACGATTTCGTAGATTTCCTTGGCCTGGCCGCCGGATACCGTTTCGGCGCTGACCATCTGCAGGATCGCGGCGTTGGCGGCGGCCGTGTTGTGTTCCAGCTTCGCCTCGCCCGCCAATGACTTGATCACGCCCGGCGCGACAGAGAGGGTCCAGTTGGCGACCTGGGTCGCCACTTCGGACTCGGGCTTTCCGGCCTGCTTTGCGGTTTCCGTCAGCAGTGTTTCGAACCGCGCGAAGGTTTCAACCTCTGCCGTCAGCTGCGCCGCGTTATATTCGGTCATGCCCAACTCGCCAGTGTAGCGCAGGCGCTTGGCATCGGGCAGTTCGGGCAATGACGCGCGGCATTCCTCGAGAAATGCATCCTCTAGGTGAAGCGGCAGCAGGTCGGGATCGGGGAAGTAACGGTAATCATGCGCGTCTTCCTTGGAGCGCATGGACCGCGTTTCGTTCTTGTCCGGATCGTACAGGCGGGTTTCCTGCACCACGGTGCCACCCTCCTCGATCAGATCGACCTGGCGGCGCGCTTCCTGTTCTATCACCGCCATTACGAAGCGGACCGAATTGACGTTCTTGGTTTCAGTGCGCGTGCCCAGTTCCGGATCGCCAACCTTGCGGACGGACACGTTCACGTCAGCGCGCATGGAGCCTTCTTCCATGTTTCCGTCACACGATCCGACATAGCGCAGGATGGAGCGCAGCTTGCGCACATAAGCCCCCGCTTCTGCAGGCGAAGTCATGTGCGGCATGGAGACGATTTCCATCAGCGCGACGCCGCAGCGGTTGAGATCGACATAGGACATAGTCGGATGCTGGTCATGCATCAGCTTGCCCGCGTCCTGTTCGATGTGGATGCGTTCGATCCCGATGATCTTGTCCTCGGGAATGCCTGCCTTCTCGTCCTTCTCGATCAGCAACTGCCCCTCGCCCACGATGGGGTGGTAAAGCTGCGAGATCTGATAGCCCTGCGGCAAATCGGCGTAGAAGTAGTTCTTCCGGTCGAAACGCGAATATTTGTTTATCTGCGCCTCG
>JBFEKH010000086.1:0-8714 GCA_041552775.1 Allopontixanthobacter sp. | reverse complement strand
CGATCAATTACAAAGGCTCGGGCCTGCCGCTGAGCAAATACATTCTCAGCATGAAGTACCAATGGGTCGACTACGCTATCCGCTGACTCTTTAGGCTTTGCCACTTTGTGCTTCTCCCAGAGTCATATCTTCGCTCTTTGATTCAGCGTAAATCTCGCTGGAAAGTTTGTCCATTGCCTGTGAAATGAATATCCCGACCAAGGCGAGGTTGGGCAATAAATGCATCCGCCGCAGCTGCGGGACTAGCTACAACTACGGCGGATGCCAGCACCGGCTACTTGGCGCTGAAGCTTGCATCGCGGATCAATTTGAGATTAATTCGCGAGACGTATTTCATTAGAACCTAGCGCGGAATCCCGCATAGAAATTGCGGCCCCTAAACGAGTAGATTGCGCTGCCAGAACCGGTTGCGGTGGTCGCGCCAAGCGGCACACCCTTGTCGAGAACATTGTCGACACCCGTGTAGAACTTGATCGCATTGCCATTCGAATCCTTGGCTACGTCAAAATCGACCCGAACATCGTGATACATGACTGACGGATATTTGGTCGTCGGGAACGCATCGATATCGCTTGGCGGCAGGCCGTTGATTTCGAATAGAGAAGCATAGGAATTGAAGAACATCGGTCCAATGTACCGCATGCGGTAGCCAAAGGTTACCGGACCGGCACCAAGGTCGAAGTCCCACCGGAATTCATCCTTCGGATCGCCCAATTGTCCAAGGATTCGGGTTTCAAAATCTGGATTGGTGGGATCCTGGAAATTGCTGCTTTCAAGATTATGTGTGTAGATCAAGCTGGTGCTGAAATCGACGGCACCGAACTTCGTCTGATAGCTCATGTTGACGTCCACACCGCGACGCTTCCGATTTGCAAAGTTCAGCGGTGCGTTGATCAGCGAGTTGCCGAGGATGCGGCCGGGATCTTCGCCCAGCGGTCCCGCCCCAGGGCCGCGGAAACGTGTAAACTGTTTACAAAATACGTTGTCCAGCGTCGCCGAGTCATAGCAAGAATTCACAATTCCTTGTGCGCCCACGCTGGAAATCACGCCCTTCACGTTGATATCGTAATAATCGACCGAGAGGCTGAAACCGGGGACCCAGCGCGGCTGCAAGATAACTCCGTAAGTATACGAATCGGAGGTTTCGACCGTCAAATTAGGATTCGATCCGCTGACGATTGCCAGCGATTGCGTGACGTTTGTGAAGGTTCCCAAGGTTGCTGCGCCGATATCGGTCAGGCAGTTGGCTGCGCGCACACCGGTACCGATAACAGCCGGGTTACATGGATCGATAAAGCCGTTGGAGAAGTTGGGAACCAACGGGAAGCCGGTTTCAGACACGTTCGGTGCACGGACTGCGCGGCTGTAATTGGCCCGGAAGCGGAGGTCTTGGACTGGCGAATAGTCAACGCCACCATTGTAGGCATAGACCGTGCCGACGTTACCCTGATATTTTGAAACTCGTCCTGCACCGCTCAGGGTCAATTCTTCAAAGAATGGTGTATCGCTTAGGATTGGAACACGGATTTCGCCGAAGGCTTCCTTCACTTCGAATGCATCGGGCTTGAAGGTCGGGATCGACACCGCATTGGTGAAACCATCGGTGACGAAGGGGTCCTGCACATAGGATGCGTTTTCCCGGCGGTATTCGCCGCCCAGTGCGAAGCTAATCGGACCGCCGGGCAGTTCGAAAACCTGGCTCATATCGCCCGCAACGAAGCCAGACAGGACAAGCTGGTCGAGCGAGGCTGTAGTGGTAAATGTGCGGGAAAAATAGTTGATCGACGCCGAATTGTCCGGCGAGCCAAAAGGGTTGTATGGAACGCAAGCAGCGATATCGGCAGCCAGACGGGATGCGTTTGCCGCGGCCGGTGCAGCGAAGCCGACCAGCGGCACCGCGGATGCGGCATCATATTGCGAACGGCACTGGATGGCTCCGCCGACAGGGTTGCGACCGGCATCCAAAGCCAGCGCGAAACGCTGACGATCGATGAAACCGTCACTGGTCGTGTCTTCCTTGAACTTGCCGTAATTGACGGACAGCTCGTAGTTCCAGTCATCGTTGAACGAACCGCGCAGGCCGCCTACGATCCGGTAGGTGTCGCGTTTGAATTTCGCATCACGCAGGCCGACGTCGGCCAAGCTGCGCGAATTGACGAAACGGAAGCTGCCATTGTTGATAGCCGTAATGTCGGCCGCAGTCAGATTGCCCGCAGCCGGGCAGGTAACGGTCAGACTAGTCCGGCAGCCAGAAGCAATGATCAAATTGGCCAGCGTGGTCCGGTCAGCCGGATTCAGGAACGGGTTGTCCAGCCGAGCCCTTTCGCGGAAATCGGTGGTCCCGCCAGTGCCCTGGTTGAACGACGGACCAGCGTTGTTGCCCAGTGCATTCACCCGGTTCCACTTTGCTTCTACAAACAGCTCTGCGGCTTCGGAAAATTCGAACTGCGACAGCAGATTGAAATTGTACCGTTCTGTGAACGGCAGAACCGAAACCAATTCGCCTTCACGGCCAGTCTGGCCATTGCCGCCGATTATGGCGCTGTTGATACCTGTCCCGAAACGCGTACCTGTCTGCTGTACCAGACGTCCGTTGGGATTGAAGATATAGGTGCAGTTGAACGCGGCGCCGGCCGTATTGGGTGCGCCGTTGTTGGCTGTGGTAGCGTTTCCACACAATCCGGTATTGGGGACATTACGCTGGTTGATCGGAACCAGACCCTGAACGTGGATGGTCGAACTTCTGATGTCCGTGAAGTAGTTGCGATCGGGGATCCCGTCTCCGCCATTTATGATACCGGTGCCGCCATCCGCATCAACGACTAGGTAATTGTCATTGCTTCGGAACGCCGGCACATCGGACGCAAATACCCGGTCGGTCCGGGCATATTCGCCATGCAACGTGACGTTGGCGCGGCCATCAGCAAAATTCTTGCCGAACATCGCTGACAAATACTGGTTTCCGCCAAAGCCTTCTTCGGTAATGCCCGCTTGGCCGCGAACCTGAAGTCCGTCGTAATTCTTGCGCAGGACGAAGTTTACGACGCCCGCGATCGCGTCAGAACCATAAACTGCAGAGTTGCCCCCGGTGACAATGTCCACCCGTTCAATGAGGTCATTGGGGATCGAGTTCGTGTCCACCGACACTGCGTTGTTCAGAATATCTGCCGGAACATGACGGCGCCCATTGACCAGCACTAGAGTGCGCTGCGTACCAAGGCCGCGCAAATCGAGGAGGTTGAGCCCTGCAATGCCGATGCCCAGGCCCGGATTCTGCTGAGCAAAGGTGCTGCGCAGCTGCGGAAGATCATTCAGCGTGTCGCCAACGTTTGTCTGACCCTGCTGAAAGAATTGCTCACCTGCCACCGAAGTGATGGGCACCGTCGAATCGAGATTGGGACGGCGGATACGCGATCCCGTAACTACGATTGATGTTGATGTATCGACGGTCGCTTCTTCGCTGTCGATTTCTTCGGAAGGAAGCGCAGTGTCTGCGTCCTGAGCATAGGCAGTCATCGGAACGGTAGCAGCGAACAGGCCAATTACCGAAGTACAAGCGTACAGCTTACTAATCTTTTGCATGTGAATGGTCCCCGTTGTGGATGAGTGTGCTTCCCATCCGCTTTGCTCACTGGTCAGAGCCGTTAAGCCCGGGCCTAGATCGCGATTTCAAGGCTATGTGTTCGAAAAAATATGCCAGTTAGTATGGGATTCATATGCGCTCGGCATCGCAAGGGCATAAGGCACTGAAAAAGATAGCTTAATAAGCTATTCGCAACGTACGCTGGCGTACATTTTTATACGAGAGTGCGCGAATGTGATAATTCTGCGACAGTTTTCCAAGGATATGCTGGACTGCGTATCCATGGCTGCGTAACTTAATCCAAATAGCCACCGGCAATGCTGGGGCGGTTCAGACCTCAAATTCACTCAAAGTTTAGAGGTTTTTGATATCTCTCAAGTCATGAAAAAATGCATCCGATACATCGCACCTTTGCTAATCCTTAGTTCACTTTCTGCTTGCGGGATTGAGCCTGAGGAACGTTATGACCGGGCGCGCGAGAGCTTTGCTGAAAGTGACTTTCCAGCTGCCCGTCTTGATCTCATTGCCGCTCTTAAGGAAGCACCAGGCGATGCGAAATTTCTTACACTTCTAGCCCGCACACAAATCGCGATAGGCGACGGAGAGGGTGCGTCTTTTGCGATCGAGAAGTTAATGAAGGCCAATCCAAAGCCAGATGATTTTGTGTCATTGCTTGCCGAGGCCGAAGTCCTCCGTGGAAAGTTCGATAGTGCTTTAGAAGCCCTCAATGGCGAGCAAAGTGGTTCAGCTTTCCGTGTGATGGCGTTAGCCCATATTGGCCTCGAAGATGTCGATTCCGCTCGCAAGGCACTGGCTGCTGGACTGTCGGTTGATCCTGACAATGCGGCACTTTTGGCGACTAGTGCTCGTTTCGAGCTTGCTACAGGCAACAAAGCAGAAGCTCGTGCTCAAGCTGACCGCGCATTGAAAGTCGCTCCGGAAATGCATGATGCACTGCTGGTGTCCGCTCAAATATTCGCGCAAAGTCACCGACTCTCGGATGCACTTGCCGCTTACGAGAGCGGGCTCGACGCCCATCCCAAAAGTATCGAAATGCGGATGGGGAAAATTGCGATTCTAGGTGATCTGGACCGGATCGAAGAGGCAACATCGATGCTCGCCGAAACGGTCAAAATGTCTCCCGAGAATGAAAAACTTATTTATCTTCAAGCGCGCTTGGCGGTCGAGAACGAAGAATGGGAAAAGGCGCGTTTGATACTCCAAGGCAAAGAGAATTTGCTACGCAACAACCCCAGTATGCGGGTGATCTATGCGCAGGCTCTGTTGGAGATTGGACAGGTCGAACAAGCGCGTACATGGCTCGTACCGGTGGTACGGCGTTACCCCGGGCAACGATTTTCTCGCCAGTTGCTTGGCGATTCTCAATTGCGTGGTGGAGATGCAAAAGGCGCGTTTGATACACTTAGAATCTTGGCGCAGCGTCCCGACGCCTCACCTGAAGAACTAAAGCTTGCGGCCCGAGCGGCCCAGGCGATTGGACACCCATCAGCGACGGAATTTGCCAGTCGTGCCAAACTTCCAGCCCCCGAGTGGTTCGGAGGCGAGATGGCAAAAGCCGACGCGGCGCTACGCAACGGCAATTGGGCGCAGGCATCGAAAAGCTATGAGCGAATTGCCGAACGCCTCACGCGGCCCAATGCCATGGTGCTTAACAATCTAGCCTACGCGAAAGGCAAGCAAGGTAAATCTGACGAAGCCGTTTCACTCGCACTATTAGCCGTTGATACAGACCCCAAGAACGCCTCGGTGCTCGATACGGCAGGGATGTTGCTAATTGAAACAGGAACCGATCGGCAGCGCGGAAAGGCGCTTCTTACAAAGGCTGCGAATCTTGCACCGAAAAATCCAACAATCGCACGTCATTTGGCGCAGGTGCAACAACACTCGGAATCAAAAACCCCGCTGGTGAAGGCGGGGTTTTGAAATCCAGAAACGTGCTCGGTTTAGGCATTTATCAAACGATCACGGCGACGGCGCATGAAGCCAAGCCCGATCAGAGACGCCGCGAATAGCCCCAACATACCAGGTTCTGGAACGGGAGTTCCCCCGCTCGTGGAGGTTCCACCAGAGGTAGTGCTGGAAGTTTGCTGGCCGCTTGCTGAAGCGATACCGTTAACGCCGGTGATCGATTGGTAACGGACGAAGAAATCGTCCAATGTTAACGAGCTGATCGGGCCATCGAATGATAGCGTCAGCGAGCCGGTGCCCGTGTCGCCAGTTGTAACACCGCCATTATTGCCCGCGCATGAGTTACTGTCACCAGCCTTGAAACAAACATCAACTGTTCCGATGCCGTTCGGGTAGTTCGAGTCGGACTTGGTGAAATTATACGTGCCAGTTGACTCGGCCCCGGTAATGTCAGGATCGGTATTGAATGCGAAACTAGAAATGCGTGATCCAACACCGCCAGCTGTCGTGTTATTGACTACGTAATCAAATGTGTATGTGTCATCTGTCGCGCCGGTAAGAGTGAAGGTTGTTGATGCAGTCAGATTGTCAATTGCGGTGCCGTCTGAGAAACCATCATAATCGATAGTGAAACTTTCGCCGACATTACCTGAATCAAGTAAAATTGGTTCGGCAAGGACTGGTGTAGCGAATGTTGCAGCAATCGCCGCGAATACACCCAGAGCAAGATTTTTCGTCATGATGGCATCCCAAGAATGATATATGAGTGATCGAATTAGGTTGGGTGTTTAGCGAATGCTACTAACGAGCATGATTAATGCGATAGTGATTAGCGGCTGTCCTATAACGGGCCAGATTCATCTAGAAAATTACCGCAGCGATGATTTGAAAGAAGGCGAAGGCTTAACCTAACTCAGAAAGTTCGCGCTTCACTTTCCTTAAGGAATGAAGTCACGTCCGCTTTCCACCCCACCACCCTATTCTGTTGAAAAACTCTCGGCGCGTAATTTTACTGCGCATGGTCGCTCAAATTGAATCATCTTTTGCGGAGCGGTGCAGCAATGTGTCGTAGCGGGAGCGGCAATTAGAAGGAAACTATTCGGCCTTCAAAAGAGCAGAGTTTTTCAACAGAATACACCCAGTTTTTGCCGTTCAGCAGCGTTTTGCATTTCACCAAAAGCAGATTGTCAGCTTATCGTGGATTTCTGATAAAAGCAGTCTGTCAGCAATCGACCCATTTGCAGATTTTGGTTTGCATTCAATTCAATGCCCGCTTTACGCACAATCTTGCCTCGTTGCGGGAGTTTGCCGCTGGCTAGTATCAGATGGGCATTATCTAATCGTCAGGGAGCGCAAAATTGTTAACCATTAGGCTCTAGGGTCTACGTGGTTATGCGGTCACTTATCCGACAAGTCGTTAACCGACTGGTAAAGCTCCTGCTTGTTGCGATCTGCGCGGCTGGAGCAAGTACGGCAAATGCACAGCTTACTTTTAACCTGACGACCGGGAACAATACTACCTCGCTTCAAAAGGTGGCAATGGATAGCAACCAGTGTCCCAACCAAGGTCCAACCGCCGCCTATACGGGAGGGCTAGTGACTAACAGTGGTGCGACCACTATCACCAATATTTCGGCGTCACTTTCGGGTCTTACAAATGGTTTCTCGCTCGGCGGCGGGCAAGCACCATCGCAATTTTTGGGTTCACTTGCGCCGGGCCAATCAATCGCAGTTTATTGGCTCACCGGTTATGGGTGCACAGATCAGGCTTCCGCAACCGCCTTGATCACGATGTCGGCCTCTGCGGGGACGACACTTCACTCCTACACCCTGCGCACTCAGCAATCCAAGAGCGCGAATGCGGGCGGACGAGTGACCACCAGCACCTTGGGGCCAGGCGCAGTTGTCGGGCAAATCATTGAGCTTGACGTGTCATACGATTTTGGCGGGAATGCTGCTGGTGACGAATTTCTGTTACAGCCATCAGGCTCCACCGCGTTCAATGCGGCGTGTTTCAAATTGGTCAAGACGCAAGTCCTAACTTCGAATATCGCGGGAATTACGGTCGGTCAGTTCAACAAGCTGTATTTTGTGCAGCCGACGCAGCAACCCGGTAACAATTACGTTGCCTCGATACGCTACTCTTTCCAATATCTCTGTGCGAACGCATCGACGGTCGCGCGTCCATATGCAGCTCAGACTTCGGGCACGCAGCTCAAATATACCGGCAATTTCGACGGCGTAGGAAGTATCCAAATCACCTATCCCGGTGCGACCAACCCGTTTACCATTACCAAGTCTGTCACGCCGGAGACCCTAACTATTGGTGGTCCGACGCTTGCGACTTATACGGTGACTGTCACCAACCCATCGCCTTATGCCAGCTTTATCTCTTCGATAGTCGATGTCCTTCCAAATGGTGCAACGTTCAACGCCATCGCATTGGGTAGTGATGTCATGCCTACGAATTCTAGTTCAATCCCCGCGACAGGAGCGGCAGGAACGCTCACGTTTCAAGGGAAGCCGGGCCAGACCTACTCCATCGTTGGCGGTGCTTCTGTAGTGTTGAAATACACCGCAAATATTCCACCAACCAATGGCGATTATACCAACGCGGCTCGCGCTGTGTTTGGTGCAGCCCAAACCCCTACCGCAACCGCAATCGTAAAGGTTAGGCCCACGTCGCTCGCGGTTACCAAGGCCAATTCGATCTACAGCGATCCGGCAAACGGACTCAGCAACCCCAAAGCCATTCCAGGGTCAATAATTGAGTATGTAATCTCGGTAAAAAATACCAACTCGATCAGCCTTGATGCTGGATCGGTACTTATCACTGATGTTCTTCCTCCGGATATGAAATTGCGAGTCGCAGATTATGGGGACTTGGGTAGTGGGCCAATCGGATATAGCGATGATAGCCCCGGGCTGAATTATATCTACACAAGCTTGGCGAGCCAGAGTGACAATCTGTCATTTTCCGCCGATGGGGGCATCACTTGGGCTTACGCCCCTGTCCCCGATGTCAACGGCTTCGACAGTTCAGTTACGCATTTCAGAGTTCGGCCATCGGGGACAATGGCTGCGGAGGAGACAATCACCCTGAATCTGCGTGCACAGGTAAAATAAAAATATCCTGCATGGCATGGACTCCGCCCAGTGGTTCGCCTGAAGCATGAGATGTGGGAATGGCCTGCCCGCCGCT
>JBFEKH010000085.1:0-8825 GCA_041552775.1 Allopontixanthobacter sp. | reverse complement strand
TATTCTGTTGAAAAACTCACGGTGTGTAATTTTACTGCGTATGGCTGCTTAAATTGAATAAACTTTCGCAGAGCGGAGAAGCGATGTGTCGTAACGGGAGTGGTAATTCGAAGGAAATTATTAGGTCTTCTAAAAGACCGACTTTTTCAACAGAATAGGGCGCGAAGCTGACATGCGCGGTTCCTGCTCACCATCTCCGCTATCGCGATCCGCGCTTCTATAAGCTGCCGTTCCGGTTCGTCGAGGAAAGCTGCCCGAGCTTCAGTTTTGGATCAGGCGAATAAGTGATCCATCAGGATCAACCATATACGCTATTGTGAGTCCGCTGTCCTCAAGCTTCGGTGGATGAAGGCGAGGCCATCCCCAGCACTGCTCGGGCAGTCCAGCCCCCTTACACGCCTCATACAGGACGGCCATATCGTCCAAACGGAGGCAGCAACTGAAATTGCTCTCGGCAGCTTTCAAATCAGGATATGGAAAAAACTCCAAGGTGATTCCGCCGCGATTTAGAATCATCCAACCCTCGTCTCGCCAACTTTCTTCAAATCCCAATCGCGAGTAAAAGCTCGAAGTAGCCTCAAAACTAATAGATGGCAGGTTTGGCGTAGCGTGGTCCATTGTGCGCTCCTCGACGGATACTATGGAACGCGCAGCTGGCGACAGCAATTGGGTCGGTTCCAGACGGGCTGCTTTTATCAGAAACCCACGAAAAGCCGACAGGCTACTTTGGGTGAAATGCAAAACCCTGCAGAACGGCAAAAACTGGGGCGCATAATGCCAGAATCAGATCTGATTTCGGAGCTTCTGAAATTTGACGAAAAAACTTTCACACGCAAATCATACTTTGAACATCCCAAATTTGACTGCGTGTAGCTACCTGCAAATAGAGGGCACAAGAAGAGGTGGAGACAATTAAAGATGATTAATATCAATAGCTTGATTGTTAAATCAAATTCCCTCCGTCTCCGCCACCGCCCTTTCCCAGGGTGATTAGCTGCCGCTAGACTTGGCCACTGGCAACGCGACTGCATCCGCCGACAAACCGGTCGTTCCCAAGCCCGATGCAAACACCTAAAACCTGCGCTTCATTCAGGTTTTGTTGGGTGCCCACAACCGGCAGCTTTCAGGACTGCGAAAATCTGTGTTGGATGGCGGAATTGTCATGGAAAGCAGATATAATCTGACCGCGGTCTATTAGCACTCTCAATGCGTGTGTTCGGGCGGCGCGAACAGGATCAGTTCGACCCGCTCGTCGCCTTTAACATAGGCATCGTGTCCCGGCGGAATTTCGAAGAAGTCGCCTGCTATGATCGTTCTTTCTTCGCCGCTTTTGACCATCCTCACGACCAGTGTGCCAGATAGCGAATAGCCAGTATGGTGCATTGGGCATGTGTCGGGATGGCCCAAAAGCGGCTTTTCGTCCTTTTCCCAAGTCCAGCCAGGTTCGAAGATCGCGTGCATGCCAGTGGTGCCCGTGCTGGACATTCCGATAATCTTGATTCCTCCTGCGTCTTTCATATCGAGCGCGTCATCCGGCGTGTCGAAACGGCGTACTTCAATGGCGTCTGCCACGGCTTTTCTCCCTAACCTTGCGCCCCGACTAACAGGCAGGATTATGTGCCATCAGAGCAGTTTGCGCAACCGGGTCGTAGGCTGACAGGCCGCTTTTACCGAAATGCAAGAGCAGGCTAAATGACTGAAACTGGGTGGGAACCGGACATCGCATAGGCTAACGCCTTGTCATGGTCAGGCCATCATCACGAAGTCCTTATCAATGAGGAATACGCCCCGTGCTAGCGAGCATGCTTTGCGGCATCGCAATAGTCCGGGGCATGCCGATTGTGGCAACCATCTTCGGCATCGACTTTAGCTATCTCATGTAGATTGTCGTGCCATTGTTGGTAATTTGGTTGCTATACTTCGGCATTTCGATCTTGCTATTATCGGGAGCGAGTCAATCTACTCAAGTTTCAGCTGTTGCGCCAAACCAAGAGCACCAAGATGGAGGCTGGTCCCGCGAACCTCGATCAAAAAGTCTGACAAACCGCAGGCTATTATAATTTTTCTATTCGTCTGGTATATGAGTAAGAACAAACAATCAGGGTCGCAAATTTCTGGCATTTTTGTTGCAGCAGGGATTGCGTCTTGAATCTATCAAAGCCGAGTATAACTGCACGTTTCAGTATCGGGGCGTTCGATATCGAGCCGTCACGGAACCTGATATGCTGCGCTGAGATATTCTACTCTCTCGAACCACGCATCATGGATGTTTTGTGCACCTTGGCCATCCGCAGTGGCGAAGTCGTCACCCGCTCCGAATTGATTGATGCAGTCTGGGGTGTCCAGTTCGGCGGTGACGAGAGCCTTTCGCGGGCGATCTCGAAACTGCGCAAAACCTTCAAGCAATGCGGTTCCGAGGGCGAAATTATCGAGACCATTCCTAAACGCGGGTACCGGTTGGCTGAGCCCGCCGAAGGCGTTGAAGCCCACGGACAGAGCCTGGACCAAGCGCTGTCGGGCGACTTGCAAGCAGTACAATTCGCTGACGAAATCACTCAAATTTCCAATGACAGTGCCCGATCGCAAAGGTCGATAAGGAGTTACTCGGTCGCGGTTGTCCCAATGTTCATTTCGGGAAGCGGTATCGCTGCCAATCTGGCCGACGATATTGCTCGCGATCTGGTTTCCATGCTGGCCCGAGCGCCGTATTTACGCGTGGCTGGTTACGATTCCGCCCTATTGGGGCAGAATGGCCAGCCTGGACTGCTTGCGGCAGGCCGGCTGCTGAATGTCCACTATGTCGTGTCTGGCTCGCTTTCCTATCACGACGGGCAAATCATACTGCGCATCAGTCTCGTTGATGCGATTGATGGCACGCATATCCTGTCATGGAAGCACTCTGGCACGGTCGATCGCTTTTTCGAAGATTTGGACGAATTCATCCTCGATCTGTCGACGCCGATATTATGCGAGATCCAGATCTTCGAGGCTTCGTTGGCTCACTTGCGCCCTGGCCATTACAGCGAGGGGCTGCGGCTTGTTAAATCGACCGAAATGCTGCGCACGCTTTACTCCGCGCGGCGGGCTGCAGAGATTGTCGAGCATCTCGAACATGTGATTGGCCAGGAGCCAGAGAATGCCGCGGCACATGCGTCGCTTGCTGTGCAATTTGCGCAAACTGCCGCCAGCTTTTTTGGACCATATGATGAGAACATGGCCAAAGCGGAAAAGCATCTGGCTTTGGCGAAACGAATAGCGCCGACTGCCTCAGACGTGCTGTCATCTGCGGGTATTGTCGCCGCGATGAGCTGCGATGTAGAAACCGCTGTGCAGACGCTTCATCGATCCTTGCAATTGAACCCCAATGATCCTCATTGTTTGGCCTTGTTTGGCTGGCAGTCTTGCGTTCTGACAGGCGACCGAAACAATATTGAGATGATCGAAACTGCGGAACGGCGGGCGCCGCATCATCCGCGCTTCTCCATCTGGGCCCATTATCGCGGGGTATGCGAGGGAAAGCTGGGCGACTGGGAAGCAGCTGCTGCAGCATACGCGCTAGCGAAAGAGCGCAATCTACATTTCCATTCAAGCCAATTTATGCTCGGCACCGCACTTGCAGAGCTTGATCAACCGGTTGAAGCGCAAGCTGAATTCGTCTCGCTGCAAAACTCGCACCCGCAATTCACGCTCAACAGCTATCTGAGGTGGATTGAGCATTGGCGCCATTGCTGGCCCGATCTGCCAAGCGCCGAAAGAGCCAAGGCTCATGTGACCTCGCTCTGGCCGTCATAGAGCACTCGGCAAGGCCAAATTCGCTATCGCCAAAAGATCAGTCCAACATCAGAACAACATCAGGCGGCGCTCAGGACTTCACCGACCAATTCCTTGATTGAGGGGGCAGGCAGAATGCTCTGTCACCCGAAACTAAGGAGAACCTCGATGTCTGTTACTCTCAAAATTCTCGTTGCCACGTCGCTCATTGCCACGCTGGCTGTCTCTTCACCCGCTCAGGCCCAAAACATTGTCGTCAATCCCAATTACGATAATGTCGTGATCGGTGGACGATCCTTGGACACTTTCGTCAGCAATGTGAACGAAGACCTTAATCGAACACTCAACCGGTCGACCCCAAGGACGGAGCCCGTTTTGGGCACCGGTATAGTTCAAGTTCTCTTCGAATGCGGGCCTGATGGCAAACCCACCAACATTTCCTATTATCGTAAGGATGACAATCGTGGTGTGAACCGCCTCGGAATGCGCGCAGTTTCAAAAATCCGCACTATGCATCCGCTGCCGCGCGGCGTTTCCGAAAACCAGCAATATATGGCGAATATTATCGTCGCTAGTAATTATCTTGAATACGTGGATTTGTCCAAGGAACTGAACCGTTCTGAAAAGTCACGCATTGCTGCATCTAAAGGCAGCAACAAGATCTTCGCATTCAATCAAACAATACCTGTCCGCCGCGACTAAAGCACTGGCGAGCCTTGGCACTGTCATCGCGCCGAACTGCGGTCGGTCGTATGGCAGTGCCACAGGCATATTTGTGCACTGGCCAAAATAGCAGCGCGCTAATTTGGCGTATTTTTACTGCCAAAGCATTGCGATTGAACAATTCAAAACCCCGCTAGTGTGGCGATTGCCTTGCTGGGCGGCCTTATCGAATGACAGCACTTGGGGTCGGTTCCTGCCGGTCTGCTTTTATCTTGAACCCTTGATAAGCCGACGGTCTGCTTTTGGTGAAATGCAAAACGCTGCTGAACGGCAAAAACTGGGTGGATAGCGGTCATAACCTGTGAAGCCCCACAGCCTGCGCGATAACCCAAAAGCCGACTGCGAGAAACAGCAACGCTGCGATCATGCGCACGAGCTTCAGTGATACACGCTCGACGATGGCATTACCGAAATAGACCGCAGGGTGCTGTCAGTCCAATCGCAACTCGTCTCTGATCGGCGCAGCCGCGTCTTGATCGCGTCGGGCTTCAGGCCATGAGGTTCTGCCACTCGGCCAGTGCAGCCGAGCAGCAGGTCTAGTAGGTCTAGTAGGTCTAGTAGGTCTAGTAGGTTTGACGGTCGATGAGATGGCGCTGCAAGTTAAAGTGGTTGTGGACGTTAGCGTGAACTGAGGCGAATTTCTGTGACGACTTCATCTGCCGAAATCGCAGCATTGCACGCTCTCGTCGTCAGAACGGCAGGTGGCTGTTCTCGGCTCGATTATTCAACCAACGCCCCATCTCCCGGCGGTCCAGATTGCCCAGCTCCCGCATCGCCGCTGGGTAGGATTTCAAGCCATCGGTGACTATCGTCTCAGCTTTGCCATGCCGTTTCAGCGTCTTCTTCAGGAACGCCAAGGCCGCTGGTTTGTCACGTTTCCTGTTAAGGTAGCTCTCGAGGATCTCGCCTTCGTGGTCGACGACCCGCCATAGGTAATGACGCTCTCCTTTTATCTTCACGAACACTTCGTCGAGGTGCCACTTCCACTGCCGGAAGCCCTTCATCCGACTTACCCGCTGATGCCGAATGTCAGCCGCAATCAACGGGCCGAACCTGTTCGACCACAGCCGCACGGTTTCGTGACAGATGTCGATCCCGCGTTCGAACAGCAGGTCTTCCACGTTCCGCAGGCTCAAGGGGAAGCGGACGTACATCATCACGACCAGGCGGATGATCTCCGGCGACGAGTTGAAATAGCGAAACCGGCTGGCTGGTTTCTTCTTGCGCGGCATCACAACGCCCTGCCCGCTCAACCCTTACTAGTAGGTGCATTTGCTCTGACAGTGCCGGTGGCGCAGGTTCGGCTTTACGCAGGCAAAGCCTGCGCGCCTGCCGGGGTCAAGCCCCGAAGCAAGCAAAGGGGCGCGGAACCGAAGTTCCGCGCCCCTTTGCGTTCGTACAAGTTCAATCACGCGCCCGGGGGCAGCGGATCGTCCGATTGCCGCGCGCTTTTCGTGGTACTCTTCGGAGCCGGGGTGGGTGTCGGCGGAACGCCCGGCCGCGACGCCGCATCGTCCATCTGCTCGAGCTTGCGCCCGGCCCATTCGCGTCCGCCAAGGCCGAAGGCCAGCGCTCCAGCCACGGCGATACCGATGACGATCGCGGTAAAGGCGGTCTCGGTAATGATGTCGCCCACGCCAGTGTAGCTTAGGCCCATGAAGGTGAATAGGACGATGGTGGCCCATTTCACGATCGTGCCTGCAGTCGACCCGGCATCCGACCCGGAAACGATCCGTGCCAGCATATTGGCGATCAGGAAACCGATCCCGATCACCACCGCGCCGAACACGACCTTGCCGCCTAGCTCCAGCACTTCGTTGAGCAGCATCGTCAGCTCGGGGAAACCGAGCAGGCGGGTCGCCGCAATCGCGAAAAACAGGATGATGGCGACCTGCGCAATGCGCGCGATCACGCCCGATGCCGAAGTGCCGTCGGGCAGGATTTCAGCCGCGGCGAGCGAGCGGTCGACGCCCAGTCCGCCGAGGATTTCCTTCAGGATCTGCACCACAAACCGGCTGATGACATAGCCGATGCCAAGCAGGATCGCAGCCCCGATGATGCGCGGAATGGCATCGAAAATCAGCTGCAGCATGTTGCTGGCCGGCGCCGAAATCGTATCGATATTGAGCGCTTCGAGCGCTGCGATCGCGACCGGGATGATGATCAGCACATAGACGATCGTACCGATGGTGTTGCTGATGGTGGAATTGCCGGTGACGGTATCGACTCCGCCGCGATTGGCCCATTTGTCGAAATCGACGGTCTGGAGCGCGGTGACGACGAGATCGCGCACGATTTTCGCGACCATCAGTCCGATGAAGAAGATCAGCCCCGCCCCGATAAGATTCGGGATGAACGACACGACGTTTTCGAGCAGCGAGCCGATCGGCCCGGCGACCGCGCCGAGTTCGAACACTTGCAACACGGCGAGCAGGCCGAGCAGCCAGATCAGCAGGCTGACGATCTTGCCGAGCGATTCGCCCAGCGAACTGCCGCTGCCGGTGCCCCGCTGGAAGAAGCTGACGTTGTCGACCAGCTTGGCAAAGGCCCATTTCGCGGCCCGCGCCAGCAGCCAGGTGACGACGATGATGAGAACGGCCAGTCCTATTTTCTGGACCAGCTCCATCGCCAGGTCCTCGTTGAAGCGGTAATTAACCATTCGCATCGCATTCACTCCCTATTTTTTAAATTAACGTCAGACTAACAGGCCTCGAGGGTGCTGTAAAATAAGTGCTGTCGGTCTAATCGCGACTTGTCTCCAGTCGACGTATTTCTCCCCTTCCCTGGCAAGGCTCAAGCCATGAGGTTCTGCCACTCGACCAGGGCGGCCAAGCGGCGGCTTTTGTAAGGTTGGCGGTCAACCAAGTGGCGCTGCAAGTGAAAGTGGTTGTGGACGTTGGCATGTACCGAGGCGAACTTCTGTAGCGATTTCATCTGCCGAAATCGCAGCATCGCCCGCTCTCGTCGTCGGAATGGAAGGTGCGAGTTCTCCACCCGATTGTTCAGCCAGCGCCCCATCTTGCGACGGTCCAGATTTCCCAAATCGCGCAGAGCTGCCGAACAGGACTTCAGGCCATCGGTGACAATCGTCTCCGTGCGGCCATGGCGCTTCAGGGTGCTGTCAGTCGGATGGCAACTTGTCTCCGATCGGCGCGCCAAGGGCGAGATCGCGGATTACGTCAGGCGATCAGAGACTGCCACTCAGCTATTGCAGCTCAGCGGCGAACTTCGAATGTTTGGCTGTCGAACAAATCCGCATCTAACGGGCTACACAATTCACCCCTGCCCACATGTCGGTAATCCGAGCTCCAGATGAGGTGCCGTCGAGAATGCCATGCAGACCGCCAGCGCTGAACTCGCTTCCAAGCGATGTTTGGCTGACAGTAGTACTGTAAGCTGCGTCAAGCTCGGCCCGAGTGCTTCCGGGGCCGATACCAGCGGCGGTCCCAATCTGGCCGTCAGCACGCCGACCCAAGCCCCACCCGACGAAGCGGCCATCCTGGAACAAAAGGCTCATCCCGTCAGCCCAACTTGCGACTTGGACAGGACCAGCACCGCAATCCTGATTAGTGCCTTTCACGGCGGAACCGTTTAGTCTCTCCAAAGCGGAGACTACCTCGCTCTCTGAACGTCCAAAAGGGATGGGCCGAGCGCTGCCGCTAGGCTGAAGGAACCAACGCAGGCCCTCTGCATCGACCGCCAAGCGGGCTGTGGCGCCGGGTGCGGCGACATCGGGCGAGGGGCCCGTGACAACAGGCGCCGCCTGAGCAGGTTCTTCCAGGGCCTTCTGACTGTCGGACAAATGCTCCGCATCAGGCTCGGCGGAACAACCAGTGATCACGCAGGCCACTCCCAAGAGAAGCGCAGGCGCCAACCAGCGCGATATCAATGAAACTGGCAACTGGTGCTCCAATACTGATGTCTTTATATGCCATTCATTGTGTTGTGGTCGCACTAGCGAACGTACCCAACTGGGTAGAGAACTGATCGTCAGGTTGTCAGGACGCTGCAACCCCGGACTTAGCCTAGCAGATCAAGCGACTTGCGCGCAGGTACCGGTCGATGCGCTGTTCTTCTGTCAGTGTTATCAAGCTCACATCTTGCCATTCAACGAGCTCGTGCAAGGATTGAGCACTCATCCGTGCGGTCACTTTTCGCAAGCGCAGCTTACCCAAGTTCCATCGCATCTTTACACTCCTGCATTGAATTAGAGCATCCCTAAGGTGTTTCCAAGACATGCCGATGACGCTCGCGGTTGAACTTCAGATTTCAAGGCGAACGCCTGCTTTGGAGGATCCTGAATACCAGCATTAATGGCGACTATTGGGTCG
>JBFEKH010000084.1:0-9083 GCA_041552775.1 Allopontixanthobacter sp. | reverse complement strand
AATTTCGAAGGTCTTGAGGTTTCCTCTGCGGTCATCAAGCACGAGGCGGAAAATCCGCTTACGGATGAATTGGTTCAATGGGCCGATACAATTTTCGTGATGGAGTAGGCACAGCGCCGCAAGGTTCAGCAGCGGCATCGTGCCGCCATTGGCTCGACCAAAATCATCTGCTTGGACATTCCGGACCGGTTTCGCTTCATGCAACCGGAACTGGTCACGCTGCTCGAAAGCCGGATGGCGCGTCACCTCGGATAAAAACATCCTCCCTCTTCCAACCAAAAATCCCGCCCGGCCCATTGAGGCACCGGACGGGATCGTGCGGACGCGGGGGAGGGGAAAACTCCGCGCCCGAATTTGTTCGCTTGATGGTCAGCCTGGCAGTGAAACTGCGTTGGTCACGTGGATCACCCCGTTCGACTGCATGACATCGGCCTGCGTCACTGTGGCCATTCCGCCCTTTGCATCGATGACCATGACCTTGCCGCCCATCAAATGCGCGGTGAGTGTGCCGCCGTTCACCGTGGTTAGCTTGGCCGAACCGTTGCCTGCCTTGATCATAGCGATCAAATCGCTGGCCGTTACGCGGCCGGGCACCACGTGATAGGTCAGGATGCTGGTCAACGTGGCTTTGTTTTCCGGCTTCACCAGCGTTTCCACGGTGCCAGCAGGCAGTTTTGCAAAGGCAGCATTGGTCGGGGCGAAAACTGTGAACGGCCCCGGCCCTGACAGGGTCTCGACCAAACCTGCCGCCTTGACTGCTGCTACCAGGGTTGTGTGGTCAGCGGAATTGATGGCGTTTTCGATGATGTTGCGGCTGGGGTACATCGCCGCACCGCCGACCATCACGGTCTGCTCGCTGCTGGCGCTGGCACCTTGCATGCCGTCATCCATATCGCTGCCCATAGTGGTGCAACCGCTGGTCAGAGCGACAATTGCGGCCATCGGCAGGGCGTATCGTGAAAAATTCCTCGGCATCGTATTCTCCTTTTCGAAGCAAGCCAGTCGGACTTGTCGAAAAAGATACGCAGCCAATCGATTGCTGGATGCAGATTAATTCAGGTCGTGCGTAACTTTCCGCTGGCGACAACCGGACCGGCAACACCGTTTGGCGCCGCCCCGCCGATCGGCTCGCGGGTCAGGACCAGGGCCGAACCATCGCGCAAGTCGCTTGCCAAGGCTTTGTCGATTGTCATCCGGCGTTCCTCACCCGGGACCACCACGCCGAGTGATTTCGCGCCTTCATCCGGGGTGATCAGCCACAATTCGTGATCATGCACGCCGTCGGCGGTCAGTCCGCTGGCAGACACCAGCATCTCTTCCCGGTCCGGCAGATAGGTTACTCCGAGCCGAAGCGGCGTGTCGCCAATCGGGATGGAGGCCACCAGCGGGTCGGCTGCGGCAAACTGCTGCGCCGGGGATGTATCCAGGCTGGGCCCGCGCGACATGGGCAGGGCTATGAAGGCCAATGCGACCGCAGCAGCAGCGGCAAATCCGGTCGCGATTTTCCATGTGCGGACGCGGCGGCGCAAGGCGATAATTTCGACCACTGGCTCGGAACCGAGGCCGCCTTGATCAAGGGCCGCCTGGATGCGCGGCCACATGTCCTGTCCCGGCTCGATTGGCGGCATGGTGTCGAGCAGTGGCGCCAGCCGGTCTTCCCAATGGGCGACCTCGACCGCAAATCCGGGGTCGGTTGCCATCAGCCCGCGCGCCTTCAGCGTAGTCTCTGCATCCAGCAGGCCAAGTGCGTATTCGGCGGCGAGAATTTCGCGCTCGGCCAGTTCTGGCCCGGTTTCTTCAGGAGCGGTCATTGTTCGAGACACCTTTTCAGCCGGGCCAGACCGCGGCGGACCCAGCTTTTCATTGTGCCCAGCGGGACACCGCGTGTTTCGGCCAGTTCCGCATATGTGGTTCCTTCAAAAAATGCGGTTCGGATTGCGTCCTGCTGCCGCGATTCCAACGTGCTTATGCAGTGATGGATGCGCGCGCTGCGTTCGCCGCTTTCCAATATGGCGTCGGCCAGTGGCTCCCGGTCCGGCAGTTCCAGCGCTTCGTCCACCGGCACCGCGCCGCTGCGCACCTTGCTCTTGCGCCTCCGGTCAATTGCCCGATTGCGGGCGAACACGGCCAGCCAGCCGATCGGGCTGGCCCGGTCGGGATCATAGCTTTTCGCCCGCTGCCACAGGCTGACATAGACGTCCTGCAACGCATCCTCCGCTTCTCCCCGGTCACCCAAGATACGAAGGCAGATGCCAAATAGTTTCGCCGATGTAGCCTGGTAGATCCATTCGAGCGCGCTGCGGTCGCCGTCCGCCAGCCGCAGCATGGCCTCACGCAGGCGTGCCCGTGCTGCGTCGGCAACTTGGGTATCAGTGGGGGCCGGGTTGGTTTCTCTCATGGGGTGCAGCTGTTGTTCCTGTCCGTGCAATCGCGCGTTTCCTCAATCTGTATCGTACTATGGCCGATGCGGAAATCATGGGCGAGATGCTCCGAAATCTCGCTGAGAAAGGCATCCCCCAGACCATTTTTGCCCGTGCCGTCAGGCATCACCAGATGGGCGGTCAAGGCGTTTTCCGTGGTGCTCATCGCCCAGATATGCAGATCATGCACCGCCACCACGCCGGGCAATCCAGTCAGATAACTGCGCACGGCGCATTCCTCGATCCCCTCCGGCACGGCCAGCAGGCCCATCTTGACGCTGTCTTTCAGCAGGCCCCAGGTGCCCCATGCGATGATGGCGACGATGATCAGGCTGGTCACCGGATCGATCCACCATGCGCCGGTCATCAGGATTGCGATCCCGGCCACGACCACCCCGACGGAAACCAGCGCGTCGGCTGCCATATGCAGGAACGCACCGCGAATATTGAGATCGTGCTTCCGCCCACGCATGAACAGCAGCGCCGTACCGGTGTTTATCGCTATGCCGATGCCGGCAATGATCACCATGGTCATTCCGGCTACGGGGGTGGGCTCGGAAAATCGGTTCAGTGTTTCGAACAGGATTGCGCCCAGTGCGATCAGCAGCAGCCCGGCATTGGCCATGGCCGCCAGGATGGTGGAGCTTTTGAGACCGTAGGTGAAGCGTTCCGATGGCGCGCGTTTGGCCAGGATGCTTGCGCCCCAGGCCAGCAGCAGGCTCAGCACATCGGAAAGATTGTGCCCGGCATCCGCCACCAGCGCCATGGAGCCGGCCAGATAGCCGTAAGTCGCCTCGATAATGACAAACCCGGTATTGAGCACCACGCCAATGGCAAAGGCGTTGCCGAAATCCGCCGAAGCATGCCCGTGCCCATGGGTATGGCCGTGCGAATGCGCATTACTGGCGTGATCGTGTGAGTGCCCGCTTCCCATTGAAATCAGTTGTACACGCAGGCGTCGAGCCCGTCACGCCGAACCACGCCCATCCGGGCAGCGATTGTGTTGCCGTACCGGCGGGTAAAGCCGGTCGGATTGGTAACCGAACGTTTCTGCGGCAGGGGCAGGGCAGCCGCCATCCGGGCAGCCTCTGTTTTGGTCAGCCGCGCGGCGGAATGGTTGAAATAGCGCTGCGACCCGGCCTCTGCGCCATATGTGCCAATGCCGGTTTCCGCGACATTCAGATAGACTTCCATGATCCGGTGTTTGCCCCAGATATTCTCGATCAGGAAGGTGAACCACGCTTCCAGCCCCTTGCGGAAGAAGCCGCCGCCTTGCCACAGGAATACATTCTTGGCGGTTTGCTGGCTGATGGTGGAACCCCCGCGGATACGCCCGCCTTCTGCGTTTCGCTTGATCGCCTTTTCAATCGCATCCTGATCGAAGCCGCTGTGGCTACAGAACTTGCCGTCCTCTGCCGCAATTACTGCGGTGACCAGATTTCGGTCGATGTTGCTGAGCGATTCCCAATCCTTGGTGATCCCGTCACCATTCAGGATCATCGTGGCCGTAACCGGCGGCGGCACGAATTTGAACAGCAGGACCAGCGCCAGGCTGATGCCAACAAACCATAGGATAAATTTGGCAACCCAGCCGATCAAACGTATCATAGCAATCTGTTATCCGTTTGTTGGCCGTGTTCCTAGCCCCCAGAAGTTGTGCTCGACTCTGATCTGGATTTGGGACATCCCCACACACAGGTCGCAGGGAGAAACTCTATGCGTCAGTTTATTATCGAGCGTGACATGCCGGACGTCGGTTCCTTGGGACCCGCGGACCTTCAGGGTGCATCGCAGACATCGTGCAGCGTATTGCGAACCATGGGGCCGGACATCCAATGGGTTCATTCATACGTCACTGATGACAAGATTTACTGCGTCTACCGAGCGGAAAATGCCGATCTCATCCGGGAGCACGCAAGTGCCGCGGGTTTTCCGGCAAATTCGGTAGAGGAAATCCGCACTGTCATCGACCCGACGACCGCAGGCTGACCATCTATCAAGATGGCGGGCAATAAAAAGGGCGGGTTTTAAGCCCGCCCTTCATAGATAGTCTATGCCGCAGTCGGCATCAGCCTGTCGCCGGCGATTGTCTTCATCGCCTTTTGCAGCTTTTCGAATGCCCGCACTTCGATCTGGCGGATACGTTCGCGGCTGACGCTGTAGACCTGAGACAGTTCTTCCAACGTTTGCGGATTGTCGGTCAGGCGCCGTTCGGTCAAGATGTGCTTTTCCCGATCGTTCAGGCTGTCCATCGCTTCGCCGAGCATCTGATGGCGGACCGAAGCTTCTTCTGCCTCGGCCACCATTTCGTCCTGCAGCGGGCCGTCATCCGTCAGCCAATCCTGCCACTGTCCGCCGCCATCTTCATCGCCGCGCATCTGGACGTTGAGGGAGGCATCGCCGCCCATCATCATCCGCCGGTTCATGTTGATGACTTCCTGCTCGGCAACGCCGAGGGTCGTGGCAATCTTGGTCACGTCATCCGGATGCAGGTCGGAATCTTCGTAAGCTTCCAGCTGCTTCTTCATCCGGCGCAGGTTAAAGAACAGCTTCTTCTGCGCGGCGGTGGTGCCCATCTTGACCAGCGACCAGCTACGCAGGATGAATTCCTGCATGCTCGCCTTGATCCACCACATTGCATAGGTAGCCAGACGGAAGCCGCGATCGGGTTCGAATTTCTTGACGCCCTGCATCAGCCCGACATTCCCTTCGGAAATCAGGTCGCTGACGGGCAGGCCATAGCCGCGGTAGCCCATGGCGATTTTTGCCACGAGACGCAGATGCGAGGTTACCAGCTGTGCCGCTGCCTCGGGATCTTCGTGTTCGGCATAACGCTTGGCGAGCATGTATTCCTGCTCGGGCGTCAGAATGGGGAATTTCTTGATCTCGGCCAGATAGCGGTTGATGCTTTGCTCACCGCTCAGTGCCGGGACCGTCAAACTTTTCTTGGTGCTCACAGTTTCCCTAACCTTTCTTGCGTCGACTCGCTTTGTCAGACCCCTGATGGGCATCCGTACTCGCAAGCCACGTGGTCACATATAGAGGGTTTACCCGCGTCTTGAAGCGCGTTTCATCGATTTAAACGAGCGGTTTCGTCGATCAGTTCCCGCATGTCGGCTGGAATCTCGGCGTGAAATTCCACTTTTTCGCCTGTGGCGGGATGGATGAAGCCGAGCGAGGCCGCATGGAGCGCCTGCCGTTCAAAACCGAGTGCTCGAAGAATTGGCCGCAAGGTGGAGGATGTCCGTCCATATGTTGGGTCCCCCAATAGCGCATGACCGATTGACGCAAGATGAACCCGGACCTGATGGGTCCTGCCGGTTTCGAGCCTGCATTCGATCATCGAACAATTGTTCAGTATTTTCAAGGTTTTGTAATGCGTCACCGCATGCTTACCGCGCGAAGAATTATCATCCAGCGTCATCATTTTCTTGCGGTTGTGATCCGACCGCCCGATTCGTTTCTCGATGGTCCCTGATGTGGGGGCTGGGTGACCCGCACACACCGCCAGATATGTACGCTCGATCGAATGGTCCGCGAATTGCTTGGCCAGCCCTTCATGTGCCGCAGTAGTTTTTGCAGCGACCAGCAAACCAGAAGTGTCCTTATCGATCCGGTGTACGATCCCGGGTCGTGCGACGCCGCCAATACCTGACAATTGCCCTTCGCAATGAAACAGCAGTGCGTTGACCAGCGTACCGTTGTAATTGCCAGCTGCGGGGTGGACGACCATTCCTGCAGCCTTGTTGATCACGATCAGGTGCTCGTCCTCGAAAACGACCTCCAGCGCGATGTCCTGCGGCTTGGCTCCGGCTTCGACGGGTGGGGGCAGGGTGATGGTGAAATGCGCCCCGGCCTGCATTTTCTTGGACGGGTCGATCGCTGTCGTCTTGCCGACAATGATGGCGCCCTCCGCCATCAGCGCCTTGATCCGTTCGCGCGAAAGGCCGGATGCTTCGGCCAACGTCTTGTCGATGCGGCCGGATACGGCGATGGTGCCGGTAATAAGGTTCGGGTCTGTTTCGGAATCGCTCACAATGGCCCCTTACCCCTGTGACCCACGCTTGTCGAAGGACTGTTTTTCCCTATGATCCTGTTGGAACGATGAAGCTCAGCGTCGCCCCCGGTCTGATCGATGCCCTGCACGCGGCAGCCGCGCGCGCCGCGCCGCAGGAGGCGTGCGGCCTGCTGCTCGGCAATGGCAGCCGGATCGACCGCATCGAACCTGCCGGGAATGTCCACCCAACCCCCCAAACCCATTTCGAGATCGATCCCCAGGTTTTGATCGACGCGCACCGCAATGCGCGTGGCGGCGGGCCGGAAATCGTCGGCTATTATCATTCGCACCCCAACGGCCCGCCGGAACCATCCGTCACGGATCGGTCGATGGCCGCAGCAGATGGGCGCATCTGGGCAATTATCGGGCTGGGCCGAGTGGAGATGTGGCACGATGCCCCTTCCGGTTTCGAACCGGTTGGCTATATCGGCGCGGCCCGCTAAGACGGTTAACCACACTCAAATTCGGAAAATTTTCGCATGACCACTGCCTCCGTCGATCTTGCTGCCTTGCTGTGTTCCCGACTGTGCCATGATCTGCTCAGCCCGGTTGGCGCGATGAGCAACGGGCTGGAATTGTTGACGGACGAGAAAGACCCCGAAATGCGCGCGCGCTGTTTCGAATTGCTCGAACAAAGCGCCAAGACCAGCACCGACAAATTGAAATTCTTCCGCCTGGCGTTTGGCGCGGCTGGCGGCTTTGGCGAATATGTCGAAGTGGCAGAGCCCAAGGCGCTGGTCGAAGCACTGATCGCGGACAAAGCCAAGGTACAGGTGAACTGGGCGCTGGCCGATGCCAAATTGCCCAAGGATGCAGTCAAGGTGCTGCTCAATTTCGCCCATATCGCGATCGACGCGCTGGTGCGCGGCGGGACGCTGGATATCGGTGCGGAAATGCGTGACGGCGCCAGCGAGATCGTGGTCCGCGCGGCGGGGCCGAAAATTGCCTTCGACGAAACGATTGGCAAGGCGCTGGAAGGATCGCTTCCGACCAGCGAATTGTCCAGCCGCACCGCGCCGGCGCATATGATTTCCCTGCTGGCCCAGCAGGCGGGCGGCGGCCTGCAATACCACCGCACTGACGAAGCGCTGGTGCTGGGCGCAGTTCTGCCGCAACCAGAAGGCATGATTGGATGATCCTGCGGCAGGGCCGTGGGTGATCGGAGCGTTCGATGAAAGATGAGCTGGTCCACCGCGAGGTTCTGTCGCCCAATTTCGGCGAGCGCCAATTGCCGATCTCGATGGTGGTGCTCCACTACACCGAAATGGCCGATGCCGAAGTCGCGCTGCAACGTATGTGCGATCCCGAGTCGGAGGTCAGCGCGCATTATCTGATCAGCGAAGCGGGCGAAGTGACACGGCTGGTTCCCGAAGAAAAGCGGGCCTGGCATGCGGGCGCAAGTTACTGGCGCGGCCATAAGGACGTGAATTCCGCCAGCATCGGGATCGAGCTGGATCACCCCGGCCACGCACTCGGCTACCGGCCCTTTGCCGATGCCCAGATCGATGCGCTGGTGCCGCTGCTGGCGCGGATCGTGAAGACCTATGACATTCCCCGCGCCAATGTGATCGGCCATTCCGATGTCGCGCCGGCGCGCAAGACCGATCCGGGCGAGCTGTTTCCGTGGGACCGGCTGGCGGAATATGGCCTGGCGCTGCCCAATCCGAACATCAGCATGGGCGACCCGTTCGATAATGACGGTGCGTTCTATCTGGCGCTGGAACGCTGGGGCTATGACATTACTGACGGGCACAAGGCGGTCGAGGCTTTCCAGCGCCGCTGGCGCCCGCACCGGATCGATGGCGAGATCGACGGGCAATTGCGCGCCATCCTGTTCCACTTGCTGCTTGAACGCGACCGCGGAACCGCTAGATAGCGGGGGCCAGGGGGCCGGGCAGCCGCGTCGTTAGCAATAACGCCGAGGAAAGTCCGGGCTCCACGAAACAAGGGTGGCGGGTAACGCCCGCCGGGTGAAAGCTTTAGGGCCTAAACCTAGGGAAAGTGCCACAGAGAGTAGACCGCCCCGCTTGCGGGGTAAGGGTGAAAGGGTGCGGTAAGAGCGCACCGCGCGGTTGGTAACAACAGCGGCATGGTAAACCCCACCCGGAGCAAGGCCAAATAGGGGCGGCGCGCCGAGGCTTTATGCCAAAGCAGATGTGTTTTGCATCGATCGCCCGGGTTGGCTGCTTGAGCCGTGTGGCAACATACGGCCTAGATGAATGGCTGCCCCTGCGGCGCTGGTGCCCCCAAGGAAACGAGGGCGCGCATACCGGTCGCAGGACAGAACCCGGCTTACAGGCCCCCTGGCATATTGTTGCATGGTACGGAGGCAGCCTTCCGGGCGTGCCGCTGATCTCCAGCAATGCGGCGGGCGCTGTGGTGGCACCCTCAGGCGATTACCTCCTCGCCGGCTTCCCCGGCCAGAGCCGCGTGTCTCCGCCGACTTCTATTTGGGCCGCTACCGCGGTTATGATCCGGTTAACGGGCGCCATGTCCCGGCCGATCCGATCGGGCTCTACCGTTTTCCTACATCCCGCCAGCCTGCTATTGCCGCCTCGGCTCTTTAACGATGTTGGAAACTTTCGATCATCCGCGCGCAAGAATTT
>JBFEKH010000083.1:0-9098 GCA_041552775.1 Allopontixanthobacter sp. | reverse complement strand
TATACCAGATGGGGCCGCCGCCTGCCTTGGCTGTACGCGGCCGCATTACCGCTGGCAGTGGTCTGGGTCATGCTGTGGTCTCCGCCCACGCAAGCCGCCCCCAGTTTCCTTGGCCTGCTGGGTATTGCCATCATGGTACGATTGCTGCTGTCCGCCTGCGAAGTCCCTTCTGCTGCGCTGGTGCCGGAATTGACCAGCAATTATGATGAACGGACCACCTTGTTCCGCTATCGCGCCTTGTTTGGCTGGATTGGCGGGTTGGGCATGCTGCTGCTGGCATATACTGTGTTCATGCCGGGCGATGCGATGTTGCAGCGCGAAGGGTATTTCGCGTTCGGCCTTTTCGGCGCGGTGGTGATCTTTATTTCAGTGACTGGCTCCGCGCTGGGTCAGCATAGCCGCGTCGCCAAACTACCTGCGCAGAAACCCCCGCCATTTTCGGTCGGCACGGCCTTTGCCGAAATCAAGGAAGCCTTTTCGGAACCGGCCTTTCTGATTCTGGCTGCGGGTGCCGTGGGTGCCTATATCAGCCAGGGCATGACTTTCTCCATGACGCTGTATCTCTATAATTTCGTCTGGCAATTTTCCGAAACCGCATTTGTCGTCTACCCGTTGGTATTGTTTGTCAGCGTATTAATCGTGTTCCTGATCCTCGGCCCGCTGCACCGCAAATATGGTAAAGCCCACACAGCAGTGATGTCTACGATGTTGGCGCTGGCTTTCTGGACCACACCCTATCTGCTGCGAATCGCTGGGATATGGCCGGAAATCGGCGGGACCAGTTCAACCGTCCTGGTTTACGTCTTTGTCCTGATCAGCAATGTCTTTGCGGTGATGGTGATGATTTCGGGATCTTCGATGGTCGCTGAAATCGTCGAAGCTTTCCAGGAACGCACCGGTCGCCGGGCAGAGGGATCATTCTATTCCGGCCATTGGTTCATCCAGAAATGCGCTACCGGCCTGGGTATCTTTCTGGCCGGCCTGATGGTTGACCTGGCCGGAATCCCCAGCAATGCAAAGCCTGGACAAGTGCCCGACAGCGTGCTCGACAATTTCACCATGCTTTATATTGGCGCATCGGTGGTGCTGGCGCTGTTTTCAGCCTATTGGCTGGCGAAATTCCCGATCAACCGGGCCGACCACGAAGCCCGGTTAACCGCCTTGGATGCGGCCGCGAGAAATGAAATAGCCAGCGGCACGCCCAACCCATAAGCTCTCAACTGATTTCAAGAAGGACCCCCTATTATGGATTTCGATCTTACCGACCGGCAGACGCATTGGCGCGACCAGGTGCGCCATTTCATCGAAACGCATGTGCGCCCGCGCCATGGCGAATACATCAAGCAGAAGGCCGAGGGCGAGCGCTGGAAAGTGCTGCCCGTCATCGAAGAAGAAAAAGCCCGCGCGAAGGCGCAGGGCATCTGGAACCTGTTCATGCCGCCGCAGGCCGGCCGTAGCCACGTGGACGATACGTTCGAATTCGAAGGCCCCGGCCTGACCAATCTCGAATATGCATTATGCGCCGAAGAAATGGGCCGCGTCGGCTGGGCCAGCGAAGTGTTCAACTGCTCCGCGCCCGACACCGGCAACATGGAAGTGTTCCACCGTTACGGCACGCGTGAACAGAAGGACCGCTATCTTGCGCCTCTGATGAATGGCGAAATCCGCAGTGCCTTCCTGATGACCGAACCGCGCGTTGCATCCTCCGATGCGACCAATATCGAATGTTCGATCGTTCGCGAGGGCGATGAATATGTCATCAATGGCCGCAAATGGTGGTCCTCCGGCGCGGGCGATCCGCGCTGCAGCATCTCCATCGTGATGGGCAAGACCGATTTCGAAGCCAAGCGCCATGCACAGCAATCAATGATCCTGATGCCGCTGGATGCCGAAGGCGTGGTGATCGAACGCCATCTGCCGGTATTCGGTTATGACGATGCGCCGCATGGCCACATGGAAATCGCGCTCAACAATGTCCGCGTTCCGGCCAGCAACATGCTGCTGGGCGAAGGTCGCGGGTTCGAGATCGCGCAGGGACGCCTCGGGCCTGGCCGCATCCATCACTGCATGCGCACCATCGGCGTGGCGGAAGAAGCGATCGCGAAGATGGCCAAGCGGCTTCAGTCGCGCGTTGCTTTTGGCAAGACGCTGTACGAACATTCGATCTGGGAACAGCGCATTGCGCAGGCCCGCATCGATATCGAAATGACGCGTCTGCTGTGCCTCAAGGCGGCGGACATGATGGACAAGGTCGGCAACAAGGCTGCGGCGCAGGAAATCGCCATGATCAAGGTGCAGGCCCCCAACATGGCGCTGCGGATCCTCGACGATGCGATCCAGGCGCATGGCGGCGGCGGTGTGTCGGATGATTTCGGCCTGGCCGAAGCATGGGCACATCAGCGCACGCTTCGTCTGGCGGATGGTCCCGACGAAGTTCATGCGCGCGCAATCGCCCGGATGGAATTTGCCCGTCATGCCCCAGCCCCTGAGGCCGATGGCGGCTTCAGTTCAGGCGACATGGGCGCGACACGGTAAAGAAGGCCCATCATGAAAGCAGCAATACTCGAACAGGCCGGCAAGCCCCTGGTGATCGGCGACGTGGATGTCGCCGATCCCGGGCCGCATGAAGTGTTGATCCGGACGGCGGCCTGCGGGCTGTGCCATTCGGATCTCCATTTCATCGATGGTGCCTATCCACATGCCACGCCGGCCATTCCGGGGCATGAGGCGGCAGGCGTGGTCATTTCCGTTGGCGCCGAAGTCCGCACGGTGAAACCGGGCGATCACGTTGTCACTTGCCTCAGCGCATTCTGCGGCCACTGCGAATTTTGCGTCACGGGGCGCATGGCGCTGTGTCTGGGCGGAGACACAAGGCGGCAGAAATTCGACGGGGCGCGGCTGACCCGTGCCAGCAGGAATGGCGGCGAACCCGAAGTGGTTAGCCAGATGCTCAACCTGTCTGCCTTTGCCGAGAAAATGCTGGTCCATGAACATGCCTGTGTCGCGATCGACAAGGAAATGCCGATGGACCGCGCGGCGCTGCTTGGCTGTGCAGTAACCACCGGCGCAGGCGCGATTTTCAACGCCTGCAAGCTGGTACCGGGCGAAACCGTTGCAGTGATCGGCTGCGGCGGGGTCGGCTTGGCCGCAATCAATGCCGCCAAGATCGCCGGTGCGGGCAAAGTCATTGCCGTGGATCCGGTGCCGGAAAAGCGCGAGCTGGCCAAGGTGCTGGGCGCAACCCATGTGGTTGATGCGATGGCGGATGATGCTGCGAAACAGATCATCGCCATGACCGGCGGCGGGGTCGATCATGCGATCGAAGCCGTGGGCCGGCAGGCGTCTGCCGATATGGCTGTCAGCATCCTGCGGCGCGGCGGCACGGCTACGATCCTCGGTATGATGCCGCTGGATTGCAAGGTTGGTCTGGGCGCGATGGACTTGCTTGGCGGCAAGAAATTGCAGGGCGCGATCATGGGAATGAACCGTTTCCCCGTCGATCTGCCGCGCCTGGTGGATTTCTACATGCGCGGACTGCTTGATCTCGACACACTGATTGCAGAGCGGATAACTCTCGATCAGGTTAACGAAGGTTTTGACAAGATGCGCGCTGGCAATTCGGCGCGTTCCGTCATTATTTTCGACACGTAAGGAAACGCGGTTTCGATGGATTACGAAAAAGAAATGGTAGGCACCGTTGCGGTGCCAGCAAAAGACCAGCTCGACGAAGTGAAGCTGAACGGCTGGATGGAGGCCAATGTCGAAGGCTTCGCTGGCCCGATGACCATCACCAAGTTCAAGGGCGGCCAATCGAACCCGACCTACCGGATCGACACGCCAGGACAAAGCTACGTCCTGCGGCGCCAGCCCTTTGGCAAGTTGCTGCCGTCCGCCCATGCGGTGGACCGCGAATACAAGGCGATGGCCGCGCTGTATCCCACCGGCTTTCCGGTACCGAGGCCATATGGCCTGTGCGAGGATGCCGAATTGCTGGGATCGAAATTCTTCGTGATGAGCCTCGCCGATGGCCGCTCGCTATGGGACGGCACCCTGCCCGGCTGTGATCCGGACGAGCGCCGTGCAATCTACAATGCGATGATCGACACTATCGCCGACCTGCATATGCAGAAGCCGGACGAAATCGGAATGGGCGATTTCGGCAAGCCGACCGATTATTGCGCGCGCCAGATCGCTCGCTGGTCCAAGCAGTACAAACTGTCCGAGACCGAGGTAATTCCGGAAATGGACCGCCTGATCGAATGGCTGCCGACGACCATTCCGCCGCAGCATGGCAACAGCATTGCCCACGGCGATTACCGGCTCGACAACATGATTTTTCACAAGACGGAAGCCCGCATCATCGCGGTCCTGGATTGGGAATTGTCGACGCTGGGCGATCCGATTGCCGATTTCTCCTACCTGATGCTCAACTGGATCAGTCCGCCCGATGGCCGTGCCGGGATCGGCGGGCTGGACCATGCCGCGCTGGGCATTCCGACGATGGAAGAAGCGGTCGACCGCTATGTCACGCGCACCGGATTTCCCGTGCCACCGATGGACTGGTATTTTGCCTTCAACCTGTTCCGGCTGGCGGGCATCATCCAGGGCATTAAGAAACGCGTGATCGATGGCACTGCGTCCAGTGCGCATGCCAGGGAAATGTCCGACCGCGTCCTGCCGCTGGTGCAGCGGGCCTATGAATATGCGCGCAAAGCCGGACTGGAATAGACCGCTAGAAACCCCGTGCCCAGGTGATCGCAACGCCCGTATCGTCGGGCGCAGCGGCATAATGGCCCGGGTCCTTGCGGTAGAAGACACTGGCCCCCGCCCGCCCGTTCCACAGCGGCCCGTGCCAGGACACTTCGCCGATCATCTCCGTGCCGTCAGGCGCCAGCGAAACGCGGCGCAGGCCATAACCGGGACTTTCAGTCGCGTAATCATAGCTAACCGGCAGGTTGAGGTTGAGCCCCCCGCCTGTGACGCGCAATGGCTGTGTCAGCCGCAGCCCAAGTGTATCGCCGATCTGGAACGCATTGCGGCGGACCATGTCTATCGACCACGCCCGGCTGGAAAAACGGGACCCATCCGCCACGAAACCACTTGCCCGCGCACGGGTAAAGCTCTGGCGCAATTCGCCGCCGAGACGCCACTGGGCCGCGATATCGACCCCGAAACTGGCATCGGCAAATACAGTATCGGCACCCGAGGCACCCAGCGCTTCGTGGAAATAGGCACCCAGCACGGTATCACTTTCATCCATCCAGCTGAGCGACAGCGCCGCTTCAACCGGGCCGATGCGGCGGTCAGCGGCCACGCGGAAGCTGCGGATTTCATGCGGCTTGTTCCGCATTACATTCAGCTCGGCAATTCCATTGCGGCGCGCAAACAGCGCCTCCCCGCTTTCCGCGCTGAGGGTAAAGCCCCACGCGCCCATCTGCTTGCGGATGGCGGCAGATGCATCGGTGCTGCGCAGGAAGCCGGCATCGCCGCCAGCCCCGCCTGCGATCATGAATGCCGGACGGCTATGGCCCTGCATCTGCACCACCATTCCGTCGGCACCTTCGGAAAAAGCGAAGCCCATTTTGGTATCGGGGGAAAGCTGCAATGCCACCCGGGCGGCCAGGACCTGCGCCACCCGCGCATCCTGCGGTGAGAGGCGCAGCGGATTTGCTCCATTGCCGCCAAGCGGATCATTACTGACGGTAAAGGCCAGCGAAACCGCGCCTGACCCGCCGGAAACCCGGCGGCTGCGCGTATCGACTGCACCCTGCAAGCGCGGACGGATCGCCGCACCGCCCAGCCCGCTGCCGATATCGTAGGTGTAGGCCCGGAGATATTGGTCGGTGATGATCGCAGCCAGCGGAACATTGCTCAGCGCGCCGCCCATTGCGGGCGAGGCAGATCCGGTTTCACCGCCCAGCGCAAATGCCACACTGCTGCCCGCGAGGGTGGTGGTCCCCTGCGGTGCCAGAGCATTGCGGATGTCAAGAATGCCCCGACCGAATGTCGCATCGACGCCTGTAGTGCCGCCATCGCGCGCCGTGGTCAGCAAAATCTCCACAATCTGCGCGCCGCTCAGGTTGGGAAACGCCTGCGCCAGCAGCGCTACCGCGCCGGAAACTTGGGGCGCGGCGAAGCTGGTGCCGGAGAAAATCGTCACGAATTGATCGCCATTGGGCTCCGTGGTGATCCTGATCGCGCCATTTTCATAGATGCAGCAGATTCCCTCGCCCCGGGCCGAAAGGTAGGAAGACGCACCGCTGCCCGCCCGATTGCTGAAGTCGGAGAAATTGCCATTTTCATCGACCGACCCGACAATGATCACATTGGCTCCGCCCGCTCCCAGCAATCCGCTGGCGAAGGGATCGGGCTGGTTCGGATCGACCGCTGGATCGGTGCTGCCGCCATCATTGCCCGCGGCCACGATAATGACCACGCCCGCCGCCGCCGCTCGGCTGACTGCAGTCCTGAGCGCGGCCGTGGGACTTCCACCGCCAAGGCTCAGATTGATGACTTTCGCGCCCGCAGCAACTGCGCGGTCAACCCCCGTGGCGATATCGCGGTCGAAGAATACGCACCCATCAAGCGCTTCGTCGGTTTCGGTTGCGCAGCTGCCGGGTTCGTCGGCTCGCAAGGCCATGATGGTTGCGTCAAAGGCAATTCCGACCACGCCCAGGCCGTCAAACCCGGCGGCGGCGATCAGTGCGACATTGGTGCCGTGATCATCTTCTGCATTGAACCCGCGATTGCCAGCGACATCGGCGGAGTTGGCACTGATCCGTCCGGCGAATTCGGGATTGTCTATGTCGATGCCGGTGTCGATGATCGCAATCGTGGCCCCGCTACCAGTAATGCCTGCGTTCCATGCGGTGACCGCATTATGGAAACCCGGACCGTCCGACCGACGGAATTCGGTGGTGTTGAAATTCGTCGAAGACGGGGTGGGAGTGGGGGTTGGCGTCGGCGAAGGTGTCGGCGTTGGAGTTGGAGTTGGAGTTGGCGTCGGTCTCGGCGTACTCGCGACCCCGCCACTCGATCCGCCGCACGCAGTCAGGACAGCCAGGGCGGCCAAAGCGGAACCAAGACGCAATCGTACTGCGAATCGGTTAGTGGTATCTGCGCCTGGCATAGATCGACCCTTCGAAATTCAGCCATATTTAGCGCCAAGTGGTAACCGCCGCCTGAACGCTGCACAATGCGAGGATAGCAGGCGCTGCTATTCCGCTACGGGACCGTGGCCGCTGCGCCGCACTTGCCGGTGTTCTCTTGCCCGTAATGGCCGGTGCGGCTAGCAGCCGGGTGGAACAAACGAAAACACGGGAACTGTGCCTATGACCCACGACCTTGAAACTGCCATCGAAGCTGCGTGGGAAAATCGCGCCGAGGTAACTCCCGCCAGCAGCGATGTTGCCGAAGTGGTGAACGCCGCGCTGGAATTGCTCGACAGCGGCCGCGCCCGTGTGGCGCAGCCGGACGGCGCCGGGGGATGGCAGGTCAACCAATGGCTCAAGAAAGCGGTCCTTCTATCGTTCCGCCTGAATGACAATGTAGTGATGGACCACGGCGCGGCTGGCGCCCCTGCGTTCGACAAGGTCCCCTCCAAATTCGCTGGTTGGGGCGAAAACCGCTTCCGGGATGCCGGTTTCCGGGTGGTGCCCGGCGCAGTGGCGCGGCGGGGCAGTTTTATCGGTAAAGGCGCAGTGCTGATGCCGAGCTTCATCAATATCGGCGCCTATGTTGACGAAGGCACCATGGTCGATACCTGGGCCACAGTCGGCAGCTGTGCGCAAATCGGCAAGAATGTCCATATTTCCGGCGGAGCAGGGATTGGCGGCGTGCTGGAACCGCTGCAGGCTGGCCCCGTAGTGATTGAGGATGGCGCGTTCGTTGGCGCACGCTCCGAAGTGGCCGAAGGGGTCATCGTTGGCACTGGCGCGGTTCTGTCCATGGGTGTATATCTTGGCGCATCGACCAAGATCGTGGACCGCGCGACGGGCGAGATTCATATCGGACGCGTGCCGCCCTATGCCGTGGTTGTACCGGGCGCGCTCCCTGGAAAGCCGCTGCCCGATGGCAACATGGGCCCGTCGCTCTATTGCGCGGTCATTGTGAAGACGGTCGATGCGCAAACGCGCGCCAAGACCGGGATCAATGAACTGTTGCGGGATTAACTGACCGCATTAGGTTTGGAACGCTTGGGCCTGATGATCGTTTTAGGCCCATGGACAGCCGGATACCGGCAAAAATTATGGTCAGGAAATTGAGTTATGGAACGCCAGGGCGATGAAACGCATCTGAACACAGACGAAGCACGCGGCGGAGAATCCACCGGCGTGATGCGCTGGGTATTGGCCATCAGCCTGCTGCTTGCCATTGCCTTGCTTTCAGCAATCTGGATTTTCGGCGCGTGGTCAGCTGATGATACACCAGGCGCACCGGCCGGCACACAAGCGGACATTGTCGACCAGTCGAGTGGAACCGACAGCATCATCAGCACCGATGCCGATCAGATGGATGCCGTTGCCGCTGAAGAAGCGCCCACAGGCACAATCGAGAACTGATTTTTATTCCGGAAGCGGGGTTTCGATCGCTGGCTCGCCCGCCTGGCTGGCGGAATAGGCTTCCGCGCCGCGCATCACCCGCATCATGTTGCGCGATGATATCTTCTCCAGATCGGCCTGCGAATAACCGCGCCGCGCGAGTTCGGTGAACAGCGCGGGGTATCCCGATACGTCCTCCATGCCGGTCAGCGTGATGGGGATACCGTCATAATCGCCGCCGATCGCAATATGATCGATACCTGCGATCATGCGAATCCGGTCGATATGGTCGGCCATGTCCGAAGCTGTGCTTCCGGGTAGCGGACGCGCAGCATCCCAATCGGCAAGGCCTTCTGTCATCTTGTCGGGCGCGCCCGGCCAAAGGGTAGCCAAACGGGCTTCTTCGCCCGCGCGGTCTGCAAAATATTGGCGCACTTCCTCCTTCACGAAGGCCGGATAGGCGACCACCATCACCACGCCGCCATTTTCCGGTAACCGCCGTAGCACGCTGTCGGGTACGTTGCGTGCATGGCCGTTGACCCCGCGTGCGCCCGAATG
>JBFEKH010000082.1:0-9199 GCA_041552775.1 Allopontixanthobacter sp. | reverse complement strand
GGGCCCGCCGCGTTCCTGCCATACAATGGTGGCAAATTCATCGTCATTCTGGCCGGCAATATTCCGGGTTAGCGAAACCGATACCCTGCCTTCCGGAACTGACAGCGCTCCGTATTTCGCGGAATTGGTGGCAAATTCATGAAACACCAGGGCCAGCGGCGTGGCCGATTTCACCCTGATCGTGATGCCGTCGCCTTCTACGATGACCCGTTCTTCATCAGCTTCGACATAGGGCTTCATCAGCTCGCTCAGGAGTCCGTGCAGGCTGTCACCTTTTTCATTGTCGACCGGCCGAACGAAATCATGCGCGCGGCCAAGCGCCCGCACCTTGCTGTTCAATTCAACGGCGAATTCCGATGCTTCCGGCCGGCTGCGTGAAGTCAGCGAAATCAAGCCCGAGATAACGGCGAAGATGTTCTTAATCCGGTGCGACAGTTCCAGCGACAGCAATTCGCGGCTTTCCGCATGGCGATAGGATGCGTCCACATCGGTAATCGTGCCGGACCAGCGGGTGGATTTCTTGCCGGTCGACGAAATCGGCACAGCGCGGGCAAGAATCCAGTGATAGGAGCCGTCAGCCTGCCGAAGGCGATATTGGCATTCGAAGGGGCTAAGGTCCTCGAAGCACTTCTTCCACAGAGCCAGGATTTCTGGCCAATCTTCCGGATGGATGAATGGCTCCCAATCCTGGGCATAGAATGGCTCTGTCCCGCCCGTGACTTCGGTCCAGCGCTTGTTGAAATAATCGAAATGGCCCTTGGCATCGGATGACCATGCAATCTGCGGCACCCCGTTCAGGATAGTGCGCAGGCGGACCTCGCTGAATTCTAGCGCGTGTTCCGCTTCCAGCCGGTCGCGGTTGTGATGCATCCGGCACATCACCGAATTCGCCAATGTCTCCAGCCCTTCGATCTGGAAAGGAAGCAGGCCTTCGGGCCGGGGTACTACGTCGATCACGCATAGTGCGCCGATTGGCGTGCCATCTTCGGCCAGCAATGGGGCACCTGCATAAAAGCGGATATTTTCCGGCCCGGTCACCAGCGAAAAATCGGCGAAGCGCGGGTCCTTGGTTGCATCGGGCACCACCAACGTTTTGGAGCCCAACATAGTATGTGCACAGAAGGACGTTGTGCGCGGAGTCTCGCGCGCGTCATGTCCTTCGCGGGCCAGGAACCACTGGCGATCGGTTTCCACGATGGAAATCAGCGAGACGGGAACTTCACACAGCTTGGCGGCGAATTTCACGATTCGCGCCATTTCGGGATCGTCCTGAAGCGATTCGAGACCGTGCGCCGCCAGCAATTGCGCACGCATGTCATTGGCGCAATCAAGCGTATTCGCCGTATCGACGGTAGCATTCGATACGGGAAGATCCGGAGTGACGCTGTTAGTCATTAAATTTCGTTATACTTCCCATGACCCAAGCCGCGCCTTTTCGACGGATTTCGTTACGCATGGAACCAGAATTTGGCAAACAAATGTAGTCACGGCGGCGCCCGCGATGGATATATCCGCAAATCCTGGCGCTCGTCCCTCTGGGAAGGCGGTTATATTTGCGCTAGCGTGAGGTCAGACAATCCGGCGCAGATGGTTGCAGCCGGGGGATGGTCGCAGCGGGACGGGGGAAATATCATGGGCAGCACCCCAAGGGCGCGCGGCAACCGCAAGGCGAGCCTACTATCGCGTCTGGTCCGCCGGATCATCCTCTGGCTCTATCGCTGGAAGGGCTGGAAGCTCGACGGCCATTTGCCGGACCTGCCGAAATTCGTGATCGCTGGCGCGCCGCATTCTTCGAATTGGGATTTCGTGTTCTTCGTGGGCGCGACCGCAGAGGAAGGCGTCCAGCCCAATTTCATGGGCAAGGACACCTTGTTCAAATGGCCGATGACCAATTTCATGCTCGATATGGGCGGCATTCCCGTGGACCGGTCGAAAAGTGCCAATTACGTTGAACAGATTGCCGCCGAGTTCGCTGCGCGGGACGAATTGGCGCTGGTCATCGCGGCGGAAGGCACAAGGTCTTCCATCGGGGAATGGCGTTCCGGTTTCTACCATATCGCCATGGCTGCAGGCGTACCGATCGTGCCCGCCTGGGTCTGCAACGAGCGGAAGATACTTGGCTTCGGTCCGCCGATCATGCCCACCGGCGATTATGCAGCAGACCTTACGAAAATAGCTGCATTCATGCGGTCCAGGCTGCCTGAATATGAACGGTACAAGGTGCTGGAAGCACAGGCTCAACGACTTATTGAGACACCCGAACAATGATTGACGCATTGCTTCTCAACGCGGCCATTCTGCTGGCACTGGTGCTGGTCTTGTGGGGTGTTTCGGTGCGCATCAACGATGTGTCCTTCATCGATGCATTCTGGGGCGCAGGCATGGCGGTGATGGCCGCCGCCAGCTATCTGCAACTGGATGCTCCGGGCGCTCTGGCCGGATTGATCGTGGTCATGGCGGCGGTATGGGGCATGCGGCTGGGCAGCCACCTGTTCACCCGCTGGCGGGCAGAAGGGGAGGACAAGCGGTACGAAAAGATGCTCCGCCAGGACCGGGAGAAAGGCCGCTTCGCCTTCGCCGCGCTGACCAAGATTTTCCTTGGCCAGGCGGTCCTGCTGTTCATGGTATGCCTTCCGGCGCAACTGGGTATCCTGGCGAGCGCCGAACCGGCCCCGATCCTTCCGCTGGCATGGGCCGGTTTGCTGCTGTGGTGCGTGGGCATGTTCTTCGAAGTGGTGGGCGACTTTCAGCTCAAGCAGTTCAATGCCGATCCCGCGAACAAGGGCGAAGTGATGGACAAGGGTCTGTGGCGCTATACCCGCCATCCCAATTATTTTGGCGATGCCTGCGTATGGTGGGGCATCTGGATGGCGGCGGCGTCGCTCGGGTGGGACATCGCGGCATGGAGCGTCATCGGGCCGATCTTCCTGACTTTCACCCTGACCAAATGGTCCGGCGCGCCGCTGCTGGAAGGGGGCATGCAGAAACGCCGTCCGAAATATGCGGAGTATATCGAGCGGACTTCGGGCTTCATTCCCATGTCGCCAAAGAAACGGGCCTGACGCCTTATTTGATTTCCGTTATCCGGCCAGTGGCAGGCAATTGGCGGAAGGGAACCGCACGCAGATACTCCTCCATCGCGTCCAGATCGACCGGTCCGGTGACGCTGTCGGTACCGTCCGTGAAAACGGTAAAGCCATCGCCGCCACTGGCCAGGAAACTATTCATCGTCACGCGGTAGGTCGCCGCCGGATCGATTGGTTTACCGCCCAGAGTTGCGGACACGATGTTACTGCCCGGCGCGCGACCGAGATCGTATCGCACCGCAAAGCCTTCTGACACCGACAACAGGGAAATGCGCCCATCCTGCCCGAATTGCTGTTCCAGCAGGGCGAGCAATTGCGCGCCGGTATAACTCTTGGTGATCAGGGTGTTGCCGAAAGGCTGGACAGCATAGATATCGCCATAGTTGATGACTCCACCGGGTCCTGCCACCAAGGAAGAGCGGATACCGCCAGTATTCATGAGGCCGATTTGTGCCCCAGCCGAACGAGTGCCCGCCAATTGTGCGTCCGCGATCAGGCTGCCCAGCGGGCTGTCCCCGCCGCGGCGTTCGGCAGAGGCGGAAATCTTGCCGACCGGACGGCTCGCTTCCGATCTGGCGGCATCGGCATAGCGCGCGACATAGGCTGCAATCTGCGCGTCTGCATCCATCAGCGGGAATGCTGAATTGGCGGGCAATTGTATGCCGCTCTTGTCGAACCGCGGGCTTTGCACCGGTACATTGTCTGCCGTGCGGGCAATGACTTCATTTGTGGCCGGGTCGATCGTCAGGACGATATCGGTCAGCATTGTCCCGATTGCCCCCGCGCTGGTGACCAGCATCGGACGGGTCGGATCGATTTGCGCATAATCGCAGACATAGGCCTGGTGAGTATGGCCGGAAATGACCAGGTCGACCCGCGGATCGAGGCGTTCAAGTATCTCCATCAGATCGCCCGAGAGCGCTCCGCAATCCTTGTCGTTATAGCCTGCGGGGTTGGACAGGCCCTGATGGATGGCCACCACGATCGCATCGGTCCCTTGCGTTTCCAGTTCGGGGATCAGCGCATTGATCGCGTCGGCTTCGTCTCCGAAGCTCAGGCCCGACACACCGCTGGGGGTCACGACGCTGGGGGTACCCTCCAGCGTCAGGCCGATCACCCCGATTGCCACTTCGCCCGGTCCGCTGCCGAAGCGGCGGATCCCGTATGGCGGAAACAGGGTGGAACCGTCCTCCTTGGTGACATTGGCCGCCAGGAAGCCGAATTGCGCCCCGGGAAACTGTTCGACCCGGCACGGGTCACGCAGTGTATATCTTTCGCATCCACCCTGCTGCATGCGCAAGAGTTCCTGCGCGCCGCGATCGAACTCATGATTGCCGACCGCGTTGAATGTAAGGCCGATCCGGTTCATCGCGCCGATGGTCGGCTCGTCCAGAAACAGCGAGGAAACCAGTGGGCTGGCGCTGATCAGGTCGCCTGCGGAAATGACTAGGCTGTTTTCCGATTTTGCACGATGTTCCCGGATCGCTGTCGCCAGATAGGCAGCGCCGCCGACATTGACCTCTCGCTCGGTGCCATCCGGCGTTTTCAGCATGGCCGGACTCCGCAGTGGCTCCAGATTGCCGTGGAAATCGTTGATCCCGATAATTCGCACAGTGACAGTTCTGGTCGCCGTGGCGGGGCCGGGTTCGGGCAGTGTCTTACAGGCGGACAGGGCGAGGGCGGCAAAGGCAGGCGCAAGGAATCTGGTGATCATGCAGCCGCATTAGCCGCCAGTGATGAGAGAGGAAAGGCAGATCGGATGGCCCGTTTCTTTTGCCGTGAAAACGCGTAGGCTATGCTGTAAACTTATGGTTCCTGAGAGGCGCTCCATCATGCCGGACAAGCAAACACCTACGTGCCTGATCATGGGCGCCGGCATCGGCCTGGGGTCGGGCCTCGCCCGCGCCTTTGCTGCCGAGGGACTGACAGTATGCCTTGCGCGCCGCGAGCGGAACGTTGCTGAACTGGAAGTGCTTGCGCAGGAAATCCGCGATGCGGAAGGAAGCGCCCATGCTTTCGGCGTCGATGCCCGCGACGAGGCTGAAGTGGCGGCGATGATCGACTGGATCGAAACCGAAGTGGGTCCGCTGGAAGTGGTGATCTTCAACATCGGGGCCAATGTCCGGTTTTCCATTCGCGACACCACTGCGCGGGTTTTCCGCAAGGTCTGGGAAATGGCGGCGTTTGCGGGGTTCCTGACCGGCAGGGAAGCGGCGCGGGTGATGGTTCCGCGCGGGAGCGGGACGATCATCTTCACTGGCGCGACGGCTTCGGTCCGGGGCGCTGCTGGTTTTGCGGCCTTTGCCAGCGCCAAACATGCGCTGCGTGCGGTGGCCCAAAGTATGGCGCGGGAACTGGGGCCCGAGGGGGTCCATGTCGCCCATGTGATTATCGATGGCCTGGTGGACGGAAAATTCGCCCGCGAGAACTTCGAGGATGTCGAACAGCGGGCGCAGCAGGACCAGATATTGAGCCCCGCCGATATCGCGCAGACTTATGTAAACCTGTGGCGGCAGCCACGATCCGCATGGACCCACGAGTTGGAACTGCGGCCCTGGACGGAGACTTTCTGAGATGGCCAAAGCGGTTGAACTGCTGTTCGATTTCGTCAGCCCGAACATCTATCTGGCCTATTATCCACTGAAGGAACTGGCCGCGCGGCAAGGGGCGGAAATCGTCATCACCCCGATATTCCTTGGCGGCATGCACAAATTGACGGGCAATGCCCCGCCCTTCATCCGCGATGCCGAGGTGAAGGGCAAGAATGCCTATGCGATGCTGGAAATTGACCGCTTCGTGGCGCGGCATCACTTGGGCAAGTTCACCATGAACCCGCATTTCCCGTTCAATTCGATCCAGCTCCAGCGCCTGCTCATGGCTGCAAAGGAACTTGGCCGGGAGATCGAATTCATCGATTTCCTGCTGCCCCATGTGTGGGAACAGGGCGCCAACATGACTGAGCCGGAAACGGTCGCGGCGCTGCTGGAGCAATCGCCCTTCGACGCTGCGGCATTGACGGAGCGTATCCAGTCGCCCGAGCTGAAACAGCAATTGGTGGACAATACCGACCACGCGGTGGAGCGCGGCGCCTTTGGACTGCCGACTTTCTTTGTGGGCAATGACATGTTCTTCGGCAAGGAACGGCTGGACCAGATCGAGGAAGCGCTGGCGGCGACCTGATCCGCTGGACTAAATCTCCTGCGCCGCGGCCCAGCCGCTGGCCCAGGCCCATTGGAAATTATAGCCGCCCAGCCAGCCGGTCACGTCCACTGCCTCGCCAATGGCGAACAGGCCGGGCACGCGTTTTGCCTCCATCGTCCTGGAGGATAATTCCGCCGTGCTGATCCCGCCGGACGTTACTTCGGCCTTCGCCAGTCCCTCGGACCCATTGGGGCAGAACGGCCACCGGGCCAGTTTCGCCTCCGCGGCATCCAGCAGTTTGTCGGACAGGCTTTGCAGATCGCCCTCAGTGTCCAAATTTGGATCCAGCCGGTCCGCCAGCGTCGTTGCCAGCCGGTCCGGCAGCGCATCCTTCAGCAGCGTGCGGATGGAACTGCGTGGAGCCGTGCGTTTGGTTTCGCGTAGCCAGCCGCGCGGCCTGCCGGGCAGGAAATCGATCTCCACCATATCGCCCGGCCGCCAGTAGGACGAGATTTGCAGGATCGCGGGACCGGACAATCCGCGGTGGGTGAACAGCGCCGCCTCGTGGAACCGGGTCTTGCCGCAGATCGCATCGACCGGGGCGGACACACCCGACAAATCGCGGAACAGCACGTCTTCTCCGCCCAGGGTGAGCGGGACCAGCGCAGGGCGCGGCTCGACCACTTTCAGGCCGAATTGGCGCGCCAGATCATAGGCAAATCCGGTCGCGCCCATTTTCGGAATTGAAGGCCCGCCGGTGGCGATGACCAGCGACCGGGCGGTCATGACCTTGCCGTTGCTCGTCACCGAGTAAATGCCGTCTGCATGGATGACCGATTTCACTTCCTGTCCGCACAGAACCTGAGCGGAGCCTTTCGAGCATTCTTCCAGCAGCATCGCAACGATCTGTTTGGCGGACCCGTCACAGAACAATTGGCCCAGCGTCTTTTCGTGCCAGGCAATGCCGTACGCATCGACCAGTGCGATGAAATCCCGCGCGGTGTAGCGGCTGAGGGCGGATTTGGCGAAGTGCGGATTGGCGGACAGATAGCGGTCGGGCGCGGTGTTCACATTGGTAAAATTACACCGTCCGCCGCCGGAAATCAGGATCTTCTTGCCCGGCGCTTCGGCCTTTTCCAGCACCACCACGCGCCGGCCACGCTGGCCTGCGACAGCCGCGTACATCAGGCCTGCCGCTCCGCCGCCAAGGATGATCGCGTCGTAGGCGGAGGCTATTTCGGGATCAGAATGCGGCATAGGCGAGCCATCCTGCTGCGGCGAAGGTCGGGATGGCCATGATCCGGACGGCACCTGACGGTAAATTGAGTGCCCAATAGCGGGAATAGGCCTGATGCCATGCCCGCGGCAGGATCAGGATCGCGAGCGAGGAAAGGACCACGAACCAGCCGCCAACGGTAAAGATTTCCGGTGCCTTTGAATGTTCCGCCCTCAGGATCAAGGCTGCGCCGGCAGCACCGCGCAGAGCATGCTCGCCGATCTGGATGGTCCAGCTGCCGCCCATCCTGCCCAGCTGTGCCAACGCCAAGTCGGGCCGGACCGCGCAGACCGTCCCGACCAAAAACAGCCACGCGGCAGATGCCAGCACGGCGGCCAGGGCGGCGCTGGCCGGACCCGTCATTCAGGTGTCGAGGTTCGCGACATTCAAGGCATTGTCCTGAATGAATTCGCGGCGCGGTTCGACCACATCGCCCATCAGGCGGGTGAAGATCTCGTCGGTTACGTCGGCATCCTCGACCTTTACCTGCAGCAGCGCGCGATTGTCCGGGTCCAGCGTTGTTTCCCACAATTGGTCGGCATTCATCTCGCCCAGTCCCTTGTAGCGGGCAATCGCGAGACCCTTGCGGCCCGCCGCGAGTACCGCATCAAGCAATTGCGTTGGACGCGTGATCGATTCGTCATCGGAAATCACCGGCGCATCATCGTTGGCATCATCTTCGGTGCTGGTGTCTGCTTCGGCATCCTGCATGTCGGCAGTTGAGCTTTTGACCAGCCGTGAGGGGTTCTCGTAAACATCGGTCTGTTCTGATGCGAGCTTGTGCATCTTGCGCCCTTCGGCGCTGATCAGGAACGCCGCGTCGATTTCATGGACGTCGGTCACGCCGCGCCACAGCCGTTCGAAGCGGACACCGCCATCATCCTTGAGGGATGCGGACCATTTGGCCTGGTTATCGCCCAGTTGCAGGCGGCGCGCGGCATTGACCAGCGACGCCTCGCGTCCGGCACGGTCGAGGTCGGGATCTAGCACCCCGGCCAGCGCCATCGCTTCAATCAAGGCCGGATCATATTTGCGCGGCACGAAGGCCATCAGATTGCGGATGCGCAATGCATGATCGACCAGGCCGGACAATTCCGCGCCCCCGCGTGCGCCGCCGGAACTTTCCAGCAGCCTGCCCTGCAATCCGCCTTCGACCAGATAGCGGTCAAGCGCGGCCTGATCCTTCAGATAGACTTCGCTGCGGCCCTTGTTGACCTTGAACAAAGGCGGCTGGGCGATGAACAGATGACCCGAACGGATGATTTCGGGCATCTGGCGGTGGAAGAATGTCAGCAGCAAGGTGCGGATATGCGCGCCGTCGACATCGGCGTCGGTCATGATCACGATCTTGTGATAGCGCAGTTTGTCGAGGTTGAATTCATCGCGGATGCCGGTGCCCATCGCCTGGATCAGCGTACCGACTTCCTTGGAGGAAATGATCCGGTCGAACCGGGCGCGCTCCACATTCAGGATCTTGCCCTTCAGCGGCAGGATCGCTTGATAATGCCGGTCTCGGCCCTGCTTCGCGCTACCGCCAGCGGAATCGCCTTCGACCAGGAACAGTTCGGATTTCGCCGGATCGCGTTCCTGGCAATCGGCCAGCTTGCCGGGCAGGCTGGCGATGTCCATCGCACCCTTGCGGCGGGTCAGTTCGCGGGCCTTTTTCGCGGCTTCACGTGCGGCGGCGGCGTCGATG
>JBFEKH010000081.1:0-9453 GCA_041552775.1 Allopontixanthobacter sp. | reverse complement strand
GCGGCCGCCCCTGACAATCCCCGAGCGATCCATTGTATTTATTTGTTCAGGATAGGATTTAGCCATGGCAATTTCAGCAGGCGGCGGTGGCATAGACAGGCCGATGTCGGACATCAATACCACGCCGCTCGTCGACGTGATGCTGGTGCTCCTCATCATCTTCCTTATCGCAGTTCCGGTTGCGATCCAGACAATCGACAAGCTCAAGCTGCCGATTATGGAATCCGTGGAATCGAAGGATAAGGTGGAAAATCTTCTGCTGACGGTCAGTACGACCGACACTGCAGGACGCACCGCTGGTGAGCCTGGCTTCGAAGGTGCATCCCGCGAGGGCGAGTGCCGGATCTATTTCAACAATACGACCCCCGTGACATCGCAGGAACTGTATGATGACGCCTTCAAGCGGCTAGATGATATCGTCACCCGCGCTGGCGGTCCCGAAGCCATCATGCAGGATCCCGATTTGATCCCGCAGGTCCACATTCGCGGCGACGTGAATGCACCTTGGCAGTGCGTTGCAGGAACGATCTACAACGTGCAGGCGGCCGGCTATCCGACCGTCGGCTTCATCTCCAACCCGGTCGACCCCAACGGTTGATCGGCCTGATCAGGCGGGGCCCTGCGGCCTCGCCGATCAAGCAACCAACTTCGAGCCTTGCAAAGCTGGGCGGAATATTCAGGAGTAACACACAATGGCAATGTCAGGCGGCAAGGACGATGGTTCGCCGATGATGGAAATGAACACGACGCCGCTTATCGACGTCATGCTCGTTTTGCTTATCATGTTCATCATTACCATCCCCGTAGCCACGCACTCGGTGGACATCGATCTGCCGCAGCCTAGTGCTGAGCCACCGCCATTGGATCAGGTCGACCCGATCAAGAACAAGATCGTTCTGACCCAGGCGGATGAAATCCTTTGGAATGGCACTGCGATCAACCAAAACGAGCTCGTTCGCAACCTGCAGGAATCCCTGGCATTCGAAGTCGAGCCTGAACTGCAGTTCGAACCAGAACCTCGGGCAAGCTATGACCTTTCAGCCAAAGTGTTGAATATCATCAAGGGCTCCGGCGTTACTAAGTTCGGCTTTGTCGGCAACGAAAAATATCGCGAATTCGGAAAAGCTGGCGCTTAACCGACATCAATGCTGAATTCCTAGAACAAGGGGGCGGAGCGATCCGCCCCCTTTTTTATGCCCGCTCATGCTTTGCCATTGAAGGCCAAGCGGAAGCTATCCGCCTCTCTTTTGCGTCCCTGATTGTGATGGTATATTATTAAATTAGAAAAGGGGGTTAAGTGATGGCTTTAACCTTTGCTCCCACGGGATCGGCAATTGCGCCGCAACCAATGCCAGAGATGAACACCACGCCCCTGATAGACGTGATGCTGGTGCTCCTGATCATGTTCATCATCACCATTCCAGTCGCGACACATTCGGTGGATTTTACCGTCAACGGAGAGCCAACCGAGGCGCCGATCATTGATTTGAAGAGCAAGATCATCATCGATGCGCAGGATCGTCTATTCTGGACTGGCCAATCCGTCACCATAGGCCAGATGTCCGGCCTGCTGAGCGACACACGGTTCATAGACATAGAGCCGGAGCTGCAAACCGAACCGGACCCGATGGTGAGCTATGCAGCGTCTGCCCGCGCGCTCAACACCATCGATGCCAGCGGCGTCACGAAGTTCGGCTTTGTCGGAAACGAAAAATACCGCAAATTCGGCAAGTAGTCTCCAGCGACTATGGCCTTACGCGCCCTCGCTTGTGTCCTCGTCGTCATAAACATCCGGCAGCGGATCAGCCCGCATGGCCGCATCTGCAAGGCTTTCAGCCTCCAGCAGCAGATCATCATCGACCGCGCCCTGCGGCACGCTTTCGCGCCCTATCATCACCATGATCGGTACCGCCATCGGGCTAACCCGGTCGAGCCGGACATGCACCATCTGGTCCCCGGCGCGATCAAGCAAAGAGGCCAGTCTGCCAATATCCGTCATTTTTGCCTTGGCGTCGGCCCAGGCCGCGTCGAGCAAGAGATGATCCGGCTCATATTTGCGCAGGACATCATATATCAGATCGGTCGAGAAGCTGACTTGCTTGCCGCTCTTGCGCTTGCCCGGTTGTTGCCGCTCCACCAAGCCGCCAATGATTGCAACCTCGCGGAAAGCGCGGCGCAGGAGATGCGAACTCTCGATCCACGCCACAAATTCATCGCCCAGAATGTCGGGTGACAATAAGGGCTGGGGATCGTCCACCGGCTTCAGTCCCCATACGCCGAGCGAATAATCATTTGCCACGAACCCGCCCGGGCGCAGCCCCATGGTCTCCATCCGCCGGGTAATCAGCATCCCCAGCGACTGGTTCGCGTTCCACCCCTCGAACGTGTAGAAAACAGTGTATTCGCGCTTCGAGTACGGAAAGCTTTCCACCAGCAATTGGCCGAGCCCCGGCATGACCGACCGGTAATCCTGCATCTCCAGCCACTCGCGCACATCATCGGGGAAACGGCCCCAGCCCGCCCGATCACTCAGCATCGCGCGAACCCGGTCCGCCAGATGGGTGGTCAGCGGCATGCGCGCGCCGCCATAGGACGGTATCATGGCCGACTTCTTGGACGCCCGAACAGTAACCTCGGCTTCCTTGACCCGCTCGACCTCCAGGCTTGTCCCGGCAAAAGCAAATGTGTCGCCGGGCGACAGGCTCGCGGCGAACCGTTCCTCCACCCGGCCGAGCGAGCGACCATTGCGGAACCGCACATCGAACATCTCGCTATCGATGATGATGCCGGCGTTCAGCCGATGGCGGGCCGCCTGTTCGGGATGGGTCAGGCGCCACGTTCCGTCCTTGTCACGGGTTATCCGCCTGAACCGGTCGTAGGCCTTGAGAGAATACCCGCCCGTCGCAACAAAGTTCAGCACGCGCTGCCAGATGGTATCATCGACCCAATGATAGGTCAGTGACGAGCGTATTTCCGCCAGCACGCCCGCTTCATCGAAAGGTGCCGCGCAGGCGCAGCCCATGACGTGCTGCGCCAGCACGTCCAGCCCGCCGGCCCGGAAATCCTCACCATCGCGCTGGCCCTCGTCGACAGCGTCCTTGGCTGCTGTCGCCTCAAGGAATTCGAACCTGTTGCCCGGCACCAGAACCGCGCGGCTGGGCTGGTCAAGCCGGTGGTTAGCCCGACCGATCCGCTGGAGAAGCCGGGACGATCCCTTTGGCGCCCCCATCTGGACAACCAGATCGATATCGCCCCAATCGACCCCCAGATCCAGACTGGCAGTCGCTACCAGAGCACGCAGTTCGCCGCGTGCCATCGCCCCTTCGACCTTCCGCCGCGCCTCTTTCGACAGCGAACCGTGGTGGATGCCGATGGGCAATTTATCCTCATTCGCATCCCACAGATGCTGGAAGATGAATTCTGCCAGGAACCTGGTGTTGGTAAAAATCAGCGCGGTGCGGTTGGCCCGGATCAATTCGTACAATTGGGGGATCGCCCAGATCGCCGCATGGCCGCCCCACGGCACGTGTTCCTCATCGGGGAGCATGATTTCCACCTGTGCCGGGGCTCCCGCCTCGCCGATCACCAGTTCCACGGCGCCGACATCACCCCACGGGGCCAACCAACCGCGAAATGCTTCTGGCTCGGCCACCGTGGCGGAGAGGGCCACGCGCTGGAGATCGGGCGACAGAGACTGCAAGCGGCTGAGGCACAGCGCAAGCAAATCACCGCGTTTGCCGGTGGCGAAGGCGTGGACCTCGTCGATCACGATCCGCCTTAACCCGGCAAACATCGTGAAACTGTCAGGATAGGACAGCAGCAGGGACAGGGATTCCGGCGTTGTCAGCAAGATCTGCGGCGGCCGATGGCGTTGGCGTTTCTTGCGATCGGACGGCGTATCCCCGCTGCGGGTTTCAATCCGCACAGGCAGGCCCATTTCCTCGACCGGCGTTAGCAGGTTGCGCTGCACATCATGCGCCAGCGCCTTTAGCGGCGAGACGTATAGCGTGTGCAGTCCCTCGGGAGGCGGCGCACCGGCCAGCCTCGATGGGCAGAAATCTGTCAGCGTCGGCAGGAACCCCGCGAGCGTCTTGCCCGCGCCGGTATCGGCCACCAGCAGCGCATGGTTTCCCCGCTCATTGGCAGCGAACATCTCTAGTTGATGCGAACGGACACGCCATTCGCGACCGGCGAACCATCTGGATATTTCCACCGGAAGGGTAAATTGGTCGGTCAACCTTCAGTCAGATAGTCGATCTTCCCGAAACTTCCAGCATTGCCGCACCGAGGGCGCAGACCGCGCGCCGCCGCGATCAATGGCTTGCCTGCGGCCCCCGCTCCAGACCCGACAGCTTAAGCTGTTCGTCGATCTGGGCCATCAGCCGCTTCAGCCCGACCTCTGTCTCGCTTTCAGCACGCGCGACCAGCACATCCTGTGTGTTCGATGCGCGCAAAAGCCACCAGCCGTCATCATTTGTTACCCGGACACCGTCGGTCCCGTCGACCACTGCGTCGGTTTTCGACAATCGCTCCTTCACTTCGTCAATCGCGGCGAATTTCCGGCTTTCATCCACCTGGAAACGCATTTCGGGCGTGTTGATCATTTTGGGCATGGCGGATCGCAGTTCGGTAACCGACTTTCCAAGCCGCGCCGATGCCGCGATCAGCCTGATTCCTGCATAGAGAGCATCGTCATATCCGTAATATGTGTCGGCAAAAAACACGTGCCCGCTCATTTCACCGGCCAGCGGCGAGCCTGTTTCCTTCATTTTGGATTTAATCAGGCTGTGCCCAGTTTTCCACATGAGCGGCTTGCCGCCATGTTCCGCAACCGAATCGAACAGCGCACGGGATGCCTTCACATCCGCTATAATAGTGGCACCGGGCATGCGCGAAAGGAGGTCCTCGGCGTAAATCATCAGCAATTGATCGCCCCATATCACCCGGCCTTCCCCATCAATGGCACCGATCCGGTCGCCATCACCGTCAAAAGCAACTCCGAAATGGAGGCCCTTCTCCGCGACCAAGGCGCGCAGGTCCTCCAGATTGGCCTCAACAGTGGGGTCCGGATGATGATTAGGAAAATTACCATCGACATCAGTAAACAGCAGATGATGCTCGCCAGGCAGGCGCGCGGCGAGAGCTTCGAGAGCGGGACCGGCGGCGCCGTTGCCTGCGTCCCAGCCGATGCGGAGACCGTTCAGAACATCCATCTCGATGCCATCAAGGCCGAGCAGGAGGCGATCGATATACTCTTCCATGATCGAGCGGCGCTCGACCGTTCCGGTCCCATCGTCCCAATCACCTTCGGCAGCCATTTTGCCAATCGTGAGGATGTCCTCACCGAAAAACGGCCGACCCTGAAATACCATCTTGAAGCCATTGTAATTGGCGGGATTGTGGCTGCCTGTTATCTCAATGCCGCCATGCACATCTTCGGCTGAAGCCTCGGTATAATAAAGCATCGGGGTCGCGCTCATCCCGATGGCCACGACATCGCAGCCGCTGGCGTTGATCCCTTCGATCAGCGCGTGTTCCAAGATTGGCGAGCTGACCCGGCCGTCATAACCAACGGCAATCCGCGAACCGCCAGCACGGCGCAGCAAAGTGGCAAAGCCCCGGCCAATCGCGCGGGCATCGTCAGGCCCCAGCGTTTCGCCAATGATCCCGCGAATGTCATATTCCCTTAGGACAGTCGGATCGAATGTGTGAGTCATGGAGGCTCCTCAGCTTAGGTGGGGTAATTCATCAATCAACAAATCGCGCGCTGCATTTGCTTCGTGCACCTCGGCATTGCTGCCGCCGCGGTCCGGATGGACCTTGGCCATCAGGCGCTTGTGTGCGTCGAGTACTTCCTGCCGCGAGGCGCTGGCTGAAACGCCGAGCAGTTTGCGCGCGCGCAGCAGCGCCTGCTGGCGGGTCCTTTTCTGGCCCGCAAATTCCCATGGCCATTTGCCAAACGCCAGCTTGCATCCGATACAGATGACGGCTGCGAGGACCAGCAATCGGATCATGCCGCCGCGGCCTTCTTGCCGGACAAGCTTCCAGATCCAGCGGTCAGGCCGTCATTAACAACCATGCCGGTTTCGGGCAGGTTCAGCCCCGCCAGCAGAGCACGCATTTCCTGCCGAGCGACAATATGGCTGGTGCCAAGCTCGCCAAGATGTCCCTTGTCCAGCAGGGTCAGGCCGGAGGGGAACAACTCACGGTAGATCACCCGTTCGGACAATCCCTTGGCGACGCGGAAACCGGCGCGCTTGGACAATTCCTTCAGCGCTTTTTCGATCCGCTGCATGTTGCGCGCCTCGACATGGCCGGTGCGGTTGCGCACCACCACCCAGTCGATTTCCTGACGGCGCGAAAGTGCGCGGGCCTTGCGGGTTTCCCAGATCAATTCGGCATAAAAGCTGAGGCGGCGGACCTTGAAACTTTCCGCATCCACCTGGCCGATCAGATCGAAATCAACGAAGCTATCGTTCAGCGGAGTTACCAGCGTGTCTGCTTCGGTGGCAGCGTGGCGGGCGAAAGGGTCATCCCGGCCCGGCGTATCGACGATCAGGAAATCCGCCCCTTCGCCAACACGGCGGGCAGCATCTTCGAATTCCTCGATACTGCTGCCGGTGAAGGTTTCAACCTGTCCGCCCGGCAACGTGATCCCACGGCGCGCTTCTGTCTCGCCGCGATTTTCGAAATACCGCGCGAATGTACGCTGGCGCGGATCGAGGTCCAGCGCGGCCACTTTTGCCCCGCGATACGCCAGCGCGACCGCGACATGTACCGCTGTGGTCGATTTGCCGGTGCCGCCCTTTTCATTCGCAAAGGTAATCCGGTGTGGGGTCTTGTCGGGCACGATCTGAAACTATCCTTTGGCGTGTGGATCGGGTGTTCGCCCGTCGACTTTAAGTGTCGTTTTTGAATATTGTCGTTGTGCATTGTTTTTCCAACCCGCCCAAGGCTAGGTGGATTGGTCAGTTCTCTTATCGGAGGGGCCCGCCCCGTGCAAACCATCACAAGTCTCGATATGTTGAGAAATAGTGTGGCTTCTTTACGCCAGCATGGCACCAGGCTTGCGCTGGTGCCCACGATGGGCGCCTTGCATGAAGGCCATTTGACGCTTGTACGGGAGGCGAAAGCCCGGGCGGACCATGTCTGCGTTTCGATCTTCGTCAATCCGACCCAATTCGGCCCGAACGAGGATCTGGATGCCTATCCGCGCCAGTTGGAGGCGGATTCTGCGCTGCTTCGGGCCGAAGGGGTGGATATCCTATGGGCTCCGGCGGTCGAGGAAATGTACCCCGCAGGGTTCGCGACCAGCATTTCCGTTGCCGGGGTGAGCGAGAGTTACTGCGGAGGTGACCGGCCCGGACATTTTGACGGCGTCGCCACCGTGGTGTGCAAATTATTCAATCAGGTGCGCCCGGACGTGGCCTGTTTCGGCGAGAAAGACTGGCAGCAATTGGCGGTAATCCGGCGCATGGCCCGCGATCTCGACCTTTCCTACCCTTCGGCCGACCGGATCGAAGGCATTGCTACCGTGCGCGAGGCGGACGGATTGGCGATGAGCAGCCGTAATCGCTATCTTTCACCAGAAAGCCGCGCTGCCGCCGCCACTTTGCCGCGTGCAATACAGGAGGCGATTGCCCGCATTGAAGCTGGTCAGGAAGTCTCGTCAACGCTCGCTGCGCTTGAAGATGAGCTGCTCGGCGCTGGCTTCACGTCGGTCGATTATGCCGAACTGGCAGACGCAGGCAGCCTGCAAAAGTGGGATGAACTAGGCCAGCGCGCAGGCCGCCTGCTGGTCGCCGCCCGCATCGGCGGTACGCGACTGATCGACAACATGCCGGTAGGTGATCGGGCTGCATAAGCACGTTCGCCAGCCCCATGCCGCATGATTAGGGGACGTGTTGTTGCTGGCAACATTGCTAAACGGCGGGGCCTGGAGGGCGCAAAGCCCTTCGGGTCGCGTCGTGCGCGCTGCGCCCCCCAGTTCAGCGCGCACGATTAGCGCCGCCAGCACATGGCGGGTATTCCACTGAACTTGCAGGAATGGAGCGGGTAGCGGGAATCGAACCCGCATCACTAGCTTGGAAGGCTAGGGCTTTACCACTAAGCTATACCCGCCCGCTCGGAGTGCTATTACGCGGCAGTCCAGCCTCGTGCAAGCAGTTCGGCGCGCTTGGCACCATCAGCGCAGATTCGTCAACCATCAGTTAGGGCGCTGGCTTCGTGCTTCGCCTAGAGCAAGCAATTCTAGGTTCCCCTTTCCCGGCGAATTGACTAGCGCAAACAGCTTAGTGATCAAACCCGACGGGATATTAATGTTACGCCTGACCCATCTGCAAAGGCTTGAAGCCGAGAGCATTCACATCATGCGGGAGGTGGTTGCAGAGACCGCCAACCCGGTGATGATGTATTCGGTGGGCAAGGACAGCGCCGTTATGCTGCATCTGGCGCGCAAGGCATTCTACCCCTCACCCCCGCCCTTCCCGCTGCTGCACGTCGATACCACCTGGAAATTCAGGGAAATGTACGCCTTGCGCGAGAAGGCTGCGCAGGATGCCGGGATGGAATTGCTGGTTTGGCGCAACCTCGAAGCGATCGAGCGCGGGATCAATCCCTTCGATCATGGCCCGCTGCATACCGACATGTGGAAAACGCAGGGGCTGAAACAGGCGCTCGATCACTATAAATTCGACGCAGCCTTTGGCGGTGCACGGCGGGACGAAGAAAAAAGCCGCGCGAAAGAACGGATATTCTCCTTCCGTACTGCCAGCCACGGGTGGGATCCGAAAAGTCAGCGCCCGGAATTGTGGAACCTGTATAACGCACGCAAGGCCCCCCGAACCCAGAATGGCGGCGAAAGCATCCGCGTGTTCCCGCTGAGCAATTGGACCGAGCTGGATATCTGGCAATATATCATGTCCGAAAATATCGAGATCGTGCCGCTGTACTTTGCGGCCAAGCGGCCTACTTTCGAATATGAGGGCGGCTTGTATATGGCCGACGATATCGAGCGGCTGGAAGCTGTCATGGGCCGCCGTCCGGAGATTATCGAACGATCCATTCGCTTCCGCACGCTGGGCTGTTTTCCGCTGACCGGCGCAGTCGAAAGCGAAGCTGCCACCTTGGCAGAGGTGGTGCAGGAAATGCTGCTCACCACCACCAGCGAGCGGCAAGGCCGCGTGATTGACCAGGATGAAGGCGGTGCCGGTATGGAGAAGAAGAAACAGGAGGGGTATTTCTGATGGACGACCTTCCCATTTCTGACCCAACGTACCGCACCGAAGCTCTGATTGCCGAGGATATAGGCGCCTACCTGGAACAGCACCAGAATAAGGGCCTGCTGCGCTTCATCACCTGCGGCAGCGTGGATGATGGCAAATCAACCCTGATCGGGCGACTGCTATACGATTCAAAGATGATATTCGAAGACCAGCTTGCCGCATTGGAGGC
>JBFEKH010000080.1:0-9460 GCA_041552775.1 Allopontixanthobacter sp. | reverse complement strand
TTGGCAGCTTTGCTACCCTGCGCAACGGCGGAACGCAGCTTTGCTGTCCTCGCCGAAACAATCGCGAGTTCGGACATGGCGAAAACGCCATTGAGGACGATCAGTCCGCCGATGATGATCAGGTCAGGCCAGGGAAATGGTGTCACGCCCGCATCGCTAGCACAATTGAAGCGTTCCGCCACCATTCAGACTGCGAGCCGCAATCGTGCCGCACATACTCGCACCAACTGACCAATCTTCCCGTCCGGGAACAGGCGCGGGCTTGAATGGTTGAACGCTTACAACGCAGGTGGGTGCGGGGTATAATTTTTACGTGCCGGTGGCACAACAAGAGGAGGGAACATCCCTATGAAGAATTCACGGATTTTCGTTTCGGGTCTGGCAGCGTTGTCGCTGGTAGCAGTCTCAGGCTGCGTTACGGACCCCAATACGGGTGAAAAGAAAGTTTCGCGTACCGCAATCGGCGGTGTCGGCGGCGCGGTGCTTGGCGGATTGCTGGGCGGCGTTATCGGCGGCAAGACCGGGCGCATCATCGGTGCCGGTGTTGGCGGCGTTGCCGGCGGCGTGGTCGGTTACAAGATGGACCAGCAGATCAAGGAATTGAAAGAACAGACCGCCGGTTCGGGCGTGGATGTGTCCGAAACCGACGGCGGCTCGGCAATTCTGGTCAATCTGCCCGACGGCGTTACCTTCGCAACCGGCAGCTACACCATCAACCAGACTTTCCGTAACACGCTGGACAAGGTCGCTGCCAGCATGGTGCAATATCCGGACAGCCTGATCGACGTGTACGGCTATACTGATTCGACCGGTTCGGATGCGTTCAACCAGCGCCTGTCCGAACAGCGCGCGCAGGCAGTGGCGAATTACCTGTCGGCCCGCGGCGTTTCCGCAGCCCGAATTCGTTCACAGGGTTTTGGTGAAGATTCACGGTATTTCGTCGGTGACAATGCAACCGCAGAGGGCCGTGCACTGAACCGCCGGGTCGAAATCAAGATCATTCCGGTCACTCAGGAAGATGTTGCTGCAGCCCGCGCTGCGCAATAATTGTTTTTCGCAAGTTCGGAGCATTTGAGTTCCGCACAGCGAGCGGAAAGGGGTCGGTCGAAAGACCGGCCCTTTTTTTGCTTAGGACCTATGAAAAGGGGATCCATAGATGCGACTTGCATTTGAACCAATGCAGGAAATTAGGAGACGTTGCTCTAATTAATCTGATTTGGCTTTGCGAGGCGCCGGAATGCCGAATTGAGGCGTATTTCCCCTTGTCACATGGGATCCCCTCGGTTGATGATCTGCGATGAGAGCGATATTGTCTCAGTGATCAAGAACGGACAGCAATGGCGCGAATGCCAAAGCCCTGGTCGGTGACCCTAACAATAGTGCCGACTTCTTCCGCGAAGCACTGTCCAGCCGAACGATTGCAGCGTCGAACTGCTCAAAAACGAACTTTAAGGCCCACATTCCCCGCTACCATCGCTGCGCCCGCACCTTCATCTCCGCCGTCTGCATCGCCGCAACTGTCATCTTTTGGCTCCGGAATGAGACCTCACCAAATCATGGCTCTAAGCTACGAGAGGACAATCGGCTTCACAGACAGATGATCGCGTGCGTGTCGGCGTCCACAGTTCAACAGAAGAATCTATTGGGCGTGCCAAATAAACTTCTCAAACGAATTCCAGACTGCACAACTAAATTCCCGGCTCGGGCGTCCGAATCGTCGAGAAGATTTCGTCGATCCTGGTCGCCATGCCACGCCAACTGTATGCTGAAGCAGCATAGTCGCCCATCTCACGCCTTTCTTCGACCGATAACGGCTGTTGACTGAGCAATTCGCAGACCCGTGCGGCTGTCTCCTCCACTTCGTTGAGGTCGATATCTGTGCCAAGCAGCCATCGCGCTGCCGCAGGATCGGACTCTGCGCTTTTCGCGCCACAGACAACCGGTAAACCGCATGCCATGGCTTCCTGGATGACAAGAGGATAGCCTTCACCAACGCTAGGAAGTAGCAGAACATCGGCCGCGCGGAACAAATCTGCTACATCATTCGGCGACAAAGTACCAAGCGGGATAACATTGGGTAAATTCCACTGATGCGGATCAATCGGACCAGAACCGGCGAGGACAAACGTTGTTTCCGGGCTTTGGGCTGCGCAAATCTTCAGAACTGCCAACCCCTTTTTCTCTACAAAGCGGCCCGCAAATACAGCAAATTTGCCTGATTTAGATATCCCAAAACGGGCGCGCAGCGGTGGGCCTGGATGAAATATCGCGGTATCTACGCCATTAAAAAGCAGAAGTGCAGCACGCTTCTTCTTCACTCCCGCAAACGACTGGCGAACCGTCTCGCTGATAAAAACAACCTGATCGGCAGACCTGATCATCGGACGCGTTACCAACAAATTGGCAAGTGCCATCAATTTGCACATCAGCATCGAAGAAAACGGGATCTCCGCGATATGCTGGATCAGAATTACCGGTTTGCCCTTCATCCGGGCGATCACCATTGCGGCAATTGAGGTGCAATATAGTGCGTCATGAACAATGACCACATCTGCACGGGATATTTCACGGCCTAGTGCTGCCAGCGCCCCTAAGCCGGGAACCGGCATAGGCAATCCCGTTAGGCGCTCGGTCGCATTGAAGCAGTACAAGGGCAACGGATACACTGTGCCATCTGCCGGCGCGGAATCAGACTCGCTGGCAGCCCAGATGCAAGTGTGGCCAAGAGCGGCTAGGTTGCGGCACAGATGTCCGGCAACCCGCTCAATTCCACCACCGTGACTTTCAAAAAAATGGGTGACCGTCAATATTTGCATCGCAGTAATCCGGGCTCAGGCTGGATCGAAGCGGACGGTCATTTCGAGACGATTGGGAAAAATCGCGCTGTAAAAGCCGGTTCGGTAATCGGCCTGCTGGGCAGTGGCGCCAATTTGCCAGCCGCTTTCTTGAGCCAGAGTTTGCCAGTCCTGCAAAGAAAGATAGCTTGCCTTAACCATACCATCGAAGGGCACGTTGCCAATGGCGTCCAGCGTGGTCAACCGCAGACCATCAACCAAACCGCGTTTTATATGGTCTTTTATATAGAGCGGACCGTCGACCACTCGGCGAATTTCACGCAACAGATCGACCCGTTCTGCCGCAGGCACATGGTGCAACACATTATTTAAAGTGACAGCATCGAACGATTTTTCCGCGAAGGGCAAATTCCAGCCATCATATTGCGTGGTTTTGATTGTCAGGCCGGGACAAAAACGATCAACCAGATCTACGGCATGGACGTGCTTGACCGGAAACAGTTCCGCCATCACTTGGGCGATTACCCCGGTCCCGCCGCCTACGTCCAACAAGCGATCATGCGGGCCGTCCCACACCTCACGTAGTTTTTCGAGCATGACCGACTGATATGTTGGAACCTTTACCTTGTACATCGGCAGGTGCCGGGCGAGGATCGACTGTACGCTCATCGGGTCAATGGCAGCTTGATCTTGCATCAATTGGTTACTCCGAAACATGTTTCAAGGTGACGATAGCCCAGCGGCTGATGAAGTAATTTATGGACAAGGTGCAGACAGTCGCAACGGGGGAGGCGATCCACATCGGTAAGCCGAGGGCACTTTTTAATATCCACACGACGGTGAAAGACACCGGAATGTTAAAGGACATCGCCAACGCATAACGAGAAAATCCTGTCCAAGACAAAACTTCGCTAAAGGTGAACTGGCTATGCAGAAAGTAGCCCAACAAAATGACCGCGAGGTAGGAAGAAAGAACAGCCATTACCAACGGGAAGCCGGCAGCATCGGTACCGATCATCACAACATTATGGGTGATGAGGCACGTCGTTGCTACGGCAAGATAGCTGAAATGGTGCTTGTTGGCGATCATGCCAGCCGGGCCCGCACCCAATAAATACAGGCATTGTCTTCAATCATCTGCTGCGGCGTGACAGCATCTTCCAGCAGGGCGCGGCCATTCATCAACAGGGACAATGCTCCAGCAAGAAATCCACCGATCAGGGGAATACGTCGCAAGACGAAAGCATATCCGGTCAACCGGATAATGGTGGTGGTCGCCAGAGGGCCGACCAGCGCCTTCATCTGTTCAATGCTGAACCCGCGCGATTCCAGATCCGCAACCAAGCCGGTCCGAGTCCAGCGGCGGTGATCCTCTGGATGGGGGTGGTACAGCCACGTTCCGTGAGTCGACAGAAACAGAGTTCCATCCGGGCGCAGCAGGCGCCGAATTTCTTCACAATACGCGTCAAGATCAAGCACATGCTCTAACACTTGCACAGACAGAACCGCGTCGGCAGTTTGCCCAGGCAAATTCACTTTGCCTTCACTATCAATCTGCAGGTCGGCCTGATTTCCCAGATCGGCACCTTTGTATTCTGCCCCCGATTGCTCGATAATCTGCCGATACGGCATATCGCCGCAGCCCATGTCGACCAGCGATTGCCCGGCACGCAAATGGACAGTTTCATCGCGAATGATCTGGGTCAATCCGCGCAGCATCATCCAGTCGGTTTGCCAGGGGCGCGGTTTCGCACGTTCCGGTGTCATGCGGCGCTCACCGACTCGGACAAGGCGAAATAGTCAGCCTCGGATGAATTTGAAATATACCTCGTTTCGTGACCGCCAATTATCGCCACCAGAAAACCGCCCATAACATTCTGTAATCCCAACACGCCCGCTGCGGCGGAGAGGGTTACGGGCAGGATGCTGGTCGGCGCGATAAATCCGCTGGTAATCCAGCTCCATCCCAAGACACCGAAGCCGACGGCAGAAATTACCATCAGCAGTGCGCCACTGATCAAGGCGTGTTCCAGCGTCAGTAGATTGCTGCGGCGGGCGAGGCTCGGCCGAAGCTGGCGGTATCCCAGTTTCACGCCGTGGAAATGAGTGGCCAATGCCATGATCGCGGCAAAGTGGCCAAGTGTCAGCAGGAATCCGCCAATTATGGTCCAGCTGACCCCGAATACCCCGGCTCCCGGCAGCATGCCAAGTGCATGGAGCGCAGAAATTGACAGGATCAGGCATGCCAGCGTCATTGCCAACAGCGCGGGAACACCGAACACCCAGGTCGGGCTGAGCATCAACAAATAGCGCAAGTGCCGCCAGCCATCGCGCCACGGGCGAAGGTGCGGCGCGCGGTCGCGCAAATCCGCTGACAGTGTGGCAGGCACCTGATCAATCCGCATTTTGCGCAACGAAGCCTTGATCACCATCTCGCTTGCGAATTCCATGCCTACACCTTGCAGCCCCAACTGAGTATAGGTTTCCTTGCGAATGGCGCGCAATCCGCAATGCGCATCATCAATGCCGGAACGAAAGAACAGGTTGAGAATGCCGGTCAGCAGCGGATTACCGATGTAGCGATTTTTCCACGGCATCGCACCCGGAGAAATTCCGCCTTTGAACCGCGATCCCATGCATAAATCGGCCCCATCGAGCAATCGGCCAATCATCGGCACACTGTTTGTGAAATCATAGCTGCCGTCGCAATCCCCCATCACCAGAAACTGGCCGAAGGCGCTATCAAAACCGCCGATAATCGCGGCGCCATAGCCCTTTCGAGGAACATCGACAACGCGCGCGCCAAGGCGTTCAGCCAAAGCCTGACTGCCATCAGTCGAGCCATTGTCTGCAATCACAATTTCGCCTGCGAGCCCATATTTTGCAGCGATTTGGTCCAACGCATCACGCGCATTGTCGAGACAATGCTCAAGCGAATGAATTTCGTTGAGGCAAGGCATCACTATCGACACGCCGAGTGGTTGATTATTGCCGGTAAATTCAGTGGACCGCTGCAGTTCCATTTCGATGCCCCTTGACCCTTAAAATTTGTGTTGCCGAGGGGTAAGCAACAATGGTTAGCAGGCAGTTAATTCCCGGTAACTTCGGGAGAAATGCCAATTGGTCGGGTAATTGATGACTTGGTCGGCGCTTGGATTAGACCGATGGTAGAGAGTGGATCAGGCAGGCCGAGATGATAGTCGATTCATAATCTTCAGAGTGATGACGCCAATTTTTAAGGCCTTCGCCGTAATAGTACGAGGATTGGAAATGCCACCGGGCAAACGAGCTGAATTTATGACCGTGAACGAATTTTCTATAAGAAAACGGCTGATTTTGTGTTCGATCGTCATCGGATATTTAATCGTCGCACTACTTCCGCGCCACGATACTTCGATCACTCAATATTATTTCGAAGCGCAGGATATGGCCGTTGGTTTCGGCGCAGCAATTCTGTTTCTGGCATTGGCAATCAAACAACCGGCGAAATCATTCACAACTGCTTTGCCGCGGGACCGAACAATTTGGTTGGCCGCTGGGGTTTTGACCCTGTTACTTTGGGCCGGAACATATCTGATCATGTGCAATCACGCGCTCACCCGCGATGAACATATGGTGCTGTTTGACGCTCGAATTTTTGGCGGGTTGCAGCTGTCCCAGCCGCTTGTGCCGGAATGGCGCAGGTTTGCGGAGGGCCTGGTCCCGGCCTTTTTGCTGGATGTACCCAGCCATCAAATTCTGGTCTCGGCCTATGGCCCGGGCAATGCCATGATGCGGGCTGCATTTGGGAGCTTATTCGATCCGTCACTGATGAACCCCGTTCTGGCTGGAATTGGCCTGATTGCCCTGTTCCGGATTGCCAAGGATCTGTTCCCGACATCGCCTAGTGCAGTGTGGGTGTGCCTGCTCGGATATGTCCTATCGTCGCAAATATTGACTAATGCGATGACAGCGTATGCGATGACGGCCCATCTGACGCTAAATCTAGTCTGGCTGGCATTTTTTCTGCGAGGTGATCGCTGGGGTTATCTGGCCACAATGATCATCGGATCATGGGCAATCGGGTTGCACCAGATTGTCTTTCATCCACTATTTGCCGGGCCATTGATACTGACCTTGATCCCGCAGAAACGTTGGGCCCTGTTTGCCGCATATGCAGTGGTTTACGGTGCGTCCCTGCTTTTCTGGATATCCTATCCGACGTTTGTCATGGACGCGGCAGGGATTGCGGCCGCACAGGGCAGTGGAGCCGGATCTGCGGGCTTCATTCAGGAGCGGATTGTGCCGCTCATAGTGAACCATGATCCCGCGACCCTCGTACTGACATTTTATAATCTGCTGCGGTATATTGCGTGGGCGCCCTTGTTTATGCTGCCGTTGCTAGTCCTTTCATCGTCTGCAATCCGCCGTCGTGAAGGTCTGGCTCTGCCGCTGTTCTGCGGCGCAGTGTTAACGCTTTTGGCGATGGTCTTTCTGCTTCCCTATCAAGGCCATGGCTGGGGCTATCGGTATCTTCATCCGGTAAGCGGAAATCTGATCCTTCTGGCCGGTTATGGCTATGATCGCTGGTTAGCAAAAGACGATGGCGGGGCGCAGGCCAGTGTCGCCTTGATGGGCGGATTAACTGCAATTGTGGCCGTTCCCTTCCTGGTGTTTACGACATTTCAGCTCGTGAAGCCCCAGGCAGACCTGCTTGCGCTCATTAACCGCCAGCAAACCGATTTTGTGCTGGTCGATACCGAGTACCCTTCCAATGCGATTGATCAGGTCCGCAACATGGCAGATTTGTCAAACCGACCAATTGTCTTTTCGAGCGAAGATTTGAACGAAGATCAATTAATCGAACTGTGTGGCAGGGGATCACTCGCGCTGATCACGCGAAAAGACTTTCACCGCGCCGGCTTTGTTCCGCAATTAGCGGAGCAAAGTCCAATTTTCGATCAACGCGTCAAAATTCTGGTAGGCAACGATTGCCTCTCTCCAACGCTTGATTGAGTTCATACTCAAAATCCGATAGAGCAAAAATTAAGAAAACCGCATTGGAACCCTACCTATAGTGCGATTGCGCACTGATGAAGCGTCGGAGATGTGCGCCTCGCCGAGAAATTCATTACAATTCTTGTTAGCGCGACTGTAGATTATCTTCTCGATGACAGTCCGTGTTTAATTTCATGAATGATTTCAGGAACAATAAGGTTGGCCCTGGTCCTTCCAATCCGGCCTCTCCAATTGATTCCAGTTGAGGTCGCAATGATTGTGCTTTCTCCACCAAATGGCTGCCTATCTGAGTGGCATTTGGACCGGCCAGAAACAAACCGCCTGCCTCCAACCAAAAGGTCGCCTCTACCAAATCCGCCGCTAGCCCTTAACCAGCACCGCCGCGCGGTCTGCCAGCCGCTCAACCGCTGCATGGTGAATGCCCGGGGAACAGACCAGCAGCCCGAAGGCTCGCGGATCGCGCTTGTTGAAGTTTAGCGGGTGGCCGAAGGCATCGCTGACCACCGCGCCCGCCTCCCGCGCAATCAGGGTCGCGGCGGCGATATCCCATTCGAAGCCCCAGCGCAGCGTGGCAAGCAGATCAGCTTCGTCAGCGCCGACCATGGCGATTCGCAGGGCAATGGAATTGGGCTTGTCGACCAGCGTCAGGTCGCTGTCCTCGGGCGGCAGAGCATCGGCGGGTACGCGCGATCCGGCGAATTTGCTGCGCTTGGACGCAACCAGTACCTCACCATTGCGCCAAGCGCCCTGTCCGGCAATTCCGAGCCACTCCTCGCCCCGCGCGGGAGCGGCCAGCATCCCGATGAGCGGACGCCGCTCGCTAACCAAAGCCACCGAAATACACCAGCCGGGGCGTCCGCGAATGAAGTCCCGTGTGCCGTCAATCGGATCGACCAGCCAAGCGAGCCCCTTGTCCAACCGCTCGGGATGGTCGGTTGATTCTTCGGAAAGCCATCCTGCAGATGGCAGCAAGCGGCCCAGCTCGCGCCGCAGAAACGCATCAACCTCCAGATCGGCGGTACTAACCGGACTGTTAGGTTCCTTGTCCCAGCTTTCGAGGATATGCCCGTAGCCAGGCCACCGGCCAGCCGCAATCTGGCCCGCTTCACGGACGATATCTTCAAAGCGGGCCTGATCGATCATGTAATAACCCTGTTGGAAGCGGACGCAGCACTTTTCAAGCGGTTCAATCCATGCTTATGCCCCCGCAAAGCTTTCTCCCCAACTTCCTACCTGAAAACTCAAGCATTGGATGCCTCATGAATATCCACGAATACCAAGCCAAGGAACTGCTCGCGAAATACGGGATCGGGATTCCGACCGGTTATGCCGCGCTGACTGTTGAAGAAGCGGTGGCAGGTGCCAAGAAACTGCCCGGGCCGCTGTATGTGGTGAAGGCACAAATCCATGCTGGCGGACGCGGCAAGGGCAAGTTCAAGGAATTGGGCGCGGATGCCAAGGGCGGCGTACGCCTGGCCAAGAGCATCGACGATGTCGCAGCCGACGCCAAGGACATGCTCGGCAATACGCTGGTCACCATCCAGACGGGCGATGAAGGCAAGCAGGTAAACCGCCTGTATGTCACCGACGGGGTCGATATTGCCGAAGAATATTACCTCGCAATGCTGGTCGACCGTGCCAGCGGCCAGGTTGCCATGGTCGTTTCG
>JBFEKH010000079.1:0-9475 GCA_041552775.1 Allopontixanthobacter sp. | reverse complement strand
GCGCATCACCTGCGCGCTGATCTCGTTGAGCACCGGTGGGCAGTCGAAGATGATCCGTTCGTAATCCTTCGACAGGTTCCCGGCGAGCTTGGCGAGCCGCCTGTTCTTGCCGATGGAAGCGAACTGGCTGTCCAGCGCGCGAATACTTTCGTCCGCGGGCAACAGGTCCAGATTGGGGTAGGCGGTCCGGCGGATCAGCTTCGCTGGGTCCTGTTCGCGGGAGAAAATCGTATCCGCCCGTTTGCCGGAGGATTTCCTGCCCGGTTTCGCATCGACCCCCAGCAGGTATCCCGCACCGCCCGATGCGTCGAGGTCCCACAGCAATGTCCGCCGGCAGGAAATCATCGCGGAATAATACGCAAGATTGGCGGCCAATGTGGTTTTGCCCACGCCGCCCTTGATGCTGTATATTGCGACAACCGCCATTCGAACCCGAACTCCTCAATCTTGCAGATGAGCGCAGGAGGTTAAGCGCAGCCCGCGGGCTGTAAAGAACCAAATTCCCCCTGTGCCAAAATGCAAAAGGCCGCCCCCGGAGGAGCGGCCCATTGTTACGCTGGTTGTAGCGCTGGAAGGTTACGCAAATTAGCCTTCGTAGTCGGAACCGATCGAGGTCGAACGGGTCGGCGCGGATGCAGTGATCCGCAGCGCCTCTGCCGACTGGCTGAGCGAGCCGATTTCGTCCGCTTCGTCTTCATCGTCGGGCAGGATTTTCTGCAGGCCGATGACGACACTTTCCATCAGATGCTTGGGCTTGACGGTCTGTTCCGCAATTTCGCGCAGGGCGACAACCGGGTTCTTATCCCGGTCACGGTCGATGGTCAGTTCCGCGCCGCCGGAAATTTCGCGTGCACGCTGGGCTGCCAGCAATACCAGGTCGAACCGGTTGGGGATCTTGTCGACACAATCTTCGACTGTAACGCGCGCCATCTGGCACTCCAATTTCTATGAATATCAGGAAAGCACACGAAATAGTCGGCGGAGTGCGCAGAGTCAAGGATTTGCGCAGGCCGGTGCGGAGGAGTAGAGCTCCGCGCCATGGGCAAAGAGGGATCATCGGGGCAGCTTACGGATTCGGGGGCCGCCTTTTGCGAATTGCCGCCCTTTTCCATTTCCGCCCAGGGCCTGGACCTGACCTTCTATCCGGCGGGGCAGGACCGGCTGGAACGGTTGCTCAGCCTGATCAATGGCGCGCGCGAATCGGTCCGGCTGTGTTTCTATATTTTCTCCGAAGATAATGCTGGCACCGCAGTGCGCGATGCGCTGGTGGAGGCGGCCCTGCGCGGCGCACGGGTGACATTGATCATCGACGGGTTCGGGGCCGAGGCAGACGAGGCTTTCCTGCAGCCGCTGCGCGATGTGGGCGGGGCGTGGAACGTTTTCAGCTCCGGCTGGTCGCAGCGTTACCTGATCCGCAATCACCAGAAACTGGTCATCGCGGATGGCACCGCGATGCTGGGCGGGTTCAACATCGCCGATGAATATTTCGCCACTCCACAAGCTGATGGGTGGAGCGATCTGGGGGTGACCGTGGAAGGGTCCGCCGTGCCCCAACTGGCCCGTTGGTTTGATGAAATCGACCGGTGGACAGCTGATCCCAAGTCCAACTGGCTCGCCATCAGCCGGATGATCCGCGATTGGGACCCGGGCATCGGGCCAGTCCAACTGCTGATCGGCGGTCCGACGCGCACCCCGTCGAGCTGGGCGCAGGCGATCCGCAAGGACATTGCCCGTGCGCGGCGGCTGGACATGACGATGGCCTATTTCTCGCCCTCAAGCCGCATGGCCCGCCGGATCGGTGCCTTGGCGCGGCGCGGCGATGTCCGGCTGGTGATGGCCGGAAAATCGGACAATAACGCCACCATCGGCGCCACCCGCTCGCTCTATGCTTATCTGCTCGGCTGCGGCGCGAAGGTGTGGGAATTCATGGGCTGCAAATTGCACACGAAGCTGATCGTGGTGGACGATACGGTCTATTTCGGCAGCGCCAATTTCGACATGCGCAGCCTGTATGTGAACCTGGAGCTGATGGTCCGGATCGAGGACGCCGGTCTGGCCGAACAGATGCGCGATTTCATCAGCCACCAGATTGCCGCGAGCGCTGAAATCACGCCGCAGGTGAACAAAAGCCGCGCGACATTGTTTAACCGCATTCGCTGGAATGTAGCCTGGTTCCTGGTGACGGTGGTTGATTACAACGTCAGCCGGCGCCTGAATTTGGGGCTAAAATAATCAGGCCGAAAATCAGTCGAATTGGCTGCGCCGGTCGCCCTCATCCAGGTCGGAGAATTTGGTGATCCGGGCTTCGAATTTCATCCGCACCTTGCCGGTCGAACCGTGCCGCTGTTTTGCGATAACCAGTTCCGCCAGGCCGAACACCTGTTCCATCTGGGCCATCCACGCGGAATAGGCTTCGTGGACTTTCTGGTCGTCGGTTTCGACCGGACGCTTGGGTTCCTTCGACGCGATGTAATAATCCTCGCGGTAGACGAACCAGACCATGTCCGCGTCCTGCTCGATCGAACCCGATTCGCGCAGGTCGGACAGCATCGGGGTCTTGTCTTCGCGCTGTTCCACCGCACGGCTAAGCTGGGACAGCGCTATCACCGGTACTTCGATTTCCTTTGCGAGGGTTTTCAGGCCCCGGCTGATCTCGGAAATCTCGTTCACGCGGTTGTCGTTCGCGCGGCCCGATCCCTGCAGCAATTGCAGGTAATCGACCACGATCAGCCCAATGTCATGTTTGCGCTTCAGCCGGCGGGCGCGGGTCCGCAGCGCGGCGATGGTCAGCGCTGGCGTGTCGTCGATGAACAGCGGCAATTCCGCGAGGCGCTGGCTGGCGAAGCTCAATTGCTGGAAATCGTCGCGGCTGATCTTGCCCATCCGCAGCGCCTCTGACGAAATCCCCGCCTGTTCCGACAGGATACGCGTGGCCAACTGGTCGGCGCTCATTTCCAGGCTGAAGAAAGCCACCGGCGCGCCGACCGATTTGTCCGGTTGGATACCGTGAATGGTGGTGTCTTCGAGGAACCGGTTCGCGCAATTATAGGCGATGTTGGTCGCGAGCGAGGTCTTGCCCATGCCCGGACGCCCGGCCAGGATGATCAGATCGGAATCGTGCAGGCCCCCGACCTTTTCATTGATGCTGGTCAGGCCGGTGGTCTTGCCGGAGATATGGCCGCCGGAATTGATCGCCATTTCGATCATCCCGAGCGCTTTTCTGGTCGCGACACTGAAGCTGGATGCTTCGTTCTGACCGCCCGCGCCTTCCGCCACCTTGAACAGGGCGGCCTCGGCTTCTTCGACCTGCTTCATCGGTTCGACCGAATCGGAAGTGTCGAGCGCACCCTCCACCAGGTTGCGGCCCACGCTGACCAATTCGCGCAGCAGCGCGAGGTCGTAAATCTGTTCCGCCAGTTCGCGCGGAGCCAGCAGGCCCTGGCCATCGGCGGTCAGGCGGGCGAGATAAGTGATCCCGCCCAGTTCCTTCAGCGCCTCGTCCGCTTCAAAATAGGGTTTTAGCGTGACCGGGGTCACCACCGCACTGCGGTCCAGCAGGGTCAGGATGCGTTCGAACACCCGCTGGTGGACGGGTTCGAAGAAATGTTCGGGCCGAATCGGGGAAGGCAGTTCTTCCAGCACGCGGTTATCGATCAGAACCGCGCCCAGAAACGCCGCCTCCGCCTCGATGTTCGCGGGCAGGGAGCGCATCATGGGGGTATCGGTCTCGGGTCGCGAGAGGGTATTTTGTTCGGCCATCCGGCTGCCTTGCCCGCGAAGTCATGCGGAACGCAAGTGCCGGATTGTCGCAGTGGCTTGTGGATAGTGGGGATGATTTCGGAAAGCCTTGCACCGTACCCCGTGCATCTGCGAAAGCGGCGCAGCATGCCCAATTACACCATCTCCCACATTACACTCGACGAAGACACGATCCTGTGGCGAAATGCCGATGTCGAGCAGGAACGGCGCGTGGCGATCTTTGACCTGATCGAGGAAAATACGTTCAAGCCGGTCCGCGCGGCGGCGGCGGGCCATGACGGGCCTTACCGGCTGACGCTGGCGGTGCGCGACGGACGTTTGCTGCTGACTATTCGCGATGCCGATGATGTGGAACTGGAATCGCTGATCCTGGGCCTCGCCCGGTTCCGCCGACCGATTCGCGATTATTTCGCGATCTGCGACAGTTATTACCAGGCGATCCGCAAATCGACCGCGGCAGAGATCGAGACCATCGATATGGCGCGGCGCGGGGTGCATAATGGCGCCGCCGAATTGCTGCTGGAGCGGCTAGAAGGCAAGGTCGAGACCGATTTCGCCACCGCCCGCCGCCTGTTCACGCTGATCTGCGTCCTCCACATCAAAGGCTGAGGACGCATGGCTAGGAAACGCAAAGCATCACCATGGCGGCTGCGCATTGCCGCGGCATTGCTGCTGATCGCGCTCAGCGCAGGCGCCTATTTATGGTGGCAGGTCAATCACTGGGTCCCGGACGAGGCCGCCTATCCTGACCAGGGCGTGGTTGCGGGCGCGCAGGACGGGGTGATTAATTTCCGCACCGTCCGCGCGCTGGGCGGCAGCTTCGCCTATCTCGATGCGAGCGACGGAGATAGCGGACAGGATGCCCGCTTCATCCGCAATTTCGCGGCGGCGCGGGAAGCGAAGCTGCAGGTCGGCGCGGTCCATGCTTTCGATCCCTGCACCATGGCGGACGGGCAATCGGCCAATTTCGTCACCATGGTTCCGCGCGACAACACCTTGCTGCCGCCGGCGATCGAGCTTAGCCGCACCGCCGACACATGCGCAGAGCGGGTTAGCGATGCCGCTGTTGAAAGCGAGCTGATGACCCTGATCAACCAGATCGAGAACCATTCCGGCAAGGCGGTGATCCTGAAAATCGACCCGGGATTCGAGGAACGCTATGGCCTCGGCCGGCGGCTGGAGCGCAATCTGTGGCTCTTCCGCACCCGGCTGGAACCGGACTATGCCGGGCGGCCATGGCTGCTATGGACCGCGAACGAGGCTTTGCGTAGCGAGGCCAGCGATGATCCGATCCGATGGGTGGTGGTGCAACCGTGATTGAAACTGACCAAGACCGAGACCTGATCGCCGCCGCGCGCGCCGCGGCCGCACATTCCTATTCGCCCTATTCCAACTTCGCGGTCGGGGCTGCGCTACGCTTTGCCGATGGCAGCGTGGTGACGGGCACAAATATTGAAAATGCCAGCTACGGCATGGCGCTGTGTGCGGAGACAGTCGCAGTCGCGAAGGCGATGGCCGACGGCGCGCGAGGCGGACTGGAAGCGGTGGCCGTGACCGGGCCGGGAACAGACCCGATCACCCCGTGCGGGCGGTGCCGACAGGTGCTTTACGAACTCGCCGCATTGGGCGGTTCCGACCCCGACGTACTATGTGTCGGTCCGGACGAGGTAAAGCGGGTTAAACTGTCCGTGCTGCTGCCGGAGGCGTTTGGTCCGGCGAGTTTGCTTTAGGTCTGCTAGCGACCCACAAGCGGACACCGAAGATGAAATTGTGCTAGTGGGATCGAATGAACTTGTAGATCTTGGTCTTTGCGATGAATGCGTTCGTCTATCTCGTGCCGATTTATTGCGCGGCGCGGGCACTTTCGGATTACCGCCAAGATCGGATTTTTTGGGCGGCATCGGGATGCATTAGCGGCGCGGTGCTTGTTGCACCCCTGTTCGGCGCTTTTGCCTTTCCCAAAAGTGAAGCGGTGGCTTGGTCCATGCTGGGCTTTGTGATTGTGGGGTCGGTCGGTGTAGCCATCTATGTCTTTGCTCGCACTCTTAGGGATTTAATCGAGCGACGCATTGGATGGGCGATTTGTGGGTCGCTGCGTGCAATCCTGCTTATCTTGCCGTGGGCTTGGACATTCTTCATGCCAGCAAACGAAATGACGACAGGTTGAAGTTTTGAACGTGAGTCCAATTGGCAGCCCCCCAACATCAGACACAGCCGCATTTGATCCACTCTTGATAAAACGAACCAAATAGGTTATATTTTGCGTACCACTTTACTGAGGTGTGGGATCGGGAGCGGGCTTGGCCGGCATGCTTCGCTCCTCTGTTCTATGGTTCGTCCCATGTGGTTGAATTCAGGGGCAGCGCGGTTGGTGCGGGTGCGTGTGGGGCGGTTACGTAACGCCGACGAGCATGACATGTCGCACACCAGACCCGCAGACCGGATGTTATGTGGTTGCAGCCAATCCGGTTAATTCCGGCCTCGCTCCGCTCCGCATCATTGGCACGGCATTATCAGCCGTGGGCGAAGTGGATGCGCGCGAGCCCTTATCCATGCCGCCGTCGGTCGCGCCACAGGGCCGAACCCTTGCACTGCGGATGGGCGCATGGGTCGTTCGCATGACAAACTCCGCCTGCCTTTCGCGCACACCACAACTGGTGCCGCGCCGACCGCGCGATTCGATCTTTCAATGCTGGCGTAATCTCCGGGTTCGCCGCCGGATGGTGGACTGTATTCTTGCGGGATAGCTCAGGCCGCGATCAGGCCGCCGACGGCTTCGAGGAAGGGTTTCATCAACACCGGCTTGGCCAGATAACCGCTGGCACCGGCGGAACGCACCTTCAGTTCCTCGCCCTTACCGACATAACCGGTCACCGCCAGCACGGGGATCTTGCTGAGCGCAGTGTTCGATTTCAGCAGTTTGATGATATCGATGCCGGAAACATGCGGCAGATGGATGTCTAGCACGATCAGGTCAGGGGCGAATTCCGCCACCTCCGCCAGCGTCGTGCGTTCGTCGATCACTTCCTCGACATGATAGCCGCCCTCGCGCAGGACTGCGCAGAACATCATCCGGTTGAGGAGGTCGTCTTCAACAACGAGCACACGCTTAGGCATAGTATTTCCGATCGGGGGGGCTTTGCGCCGGTAGGACCCGAAGGAGGAATCCCTGTCAATTAACTAAGCGATGGAACGTGAACGGTTTAAGACCTATCCCCTGCATACTTATTCTTCCAGCCATTCCGCCAGCGCCGCCAGGCAATCGCGGGCGAGCAACTTGCACCGTTCCGGGCTCCACCCCTGCTCAGGATCGGGCAGGTCGCGATTGTCCTTATACGGCATTTCCAGCGTCATCGAACAGCAGCCGAACCGGTGGGCGAGCTGAGTGGTGGACATGGTCAGCTTCGCCTTGCCCGGCGGGGTGGTGCCGTAGCCAAGCTCGGTCTGGAAATCGGGTGTGCGGCGGTTGAGGATCGCCTGATAGCGCAGATAATCCGCCTGCTGTTTGTCCTTCAGGCCCGGAATGCCTTCAAATCCGGCCAGGAAGACCGCCGGGATTGCTTCGTCGCCGTGGACATCCATTGCGTAATCCACGCCGGTTTCGTCCATCGCATTGCGGATGCACAACACCTCCGGCGATTTGTCGGCGCTGGGATTTTCCCACTCGCGGTTAAGATTGGTGCCTACCGCATTGGTCCGCAAATGGCCGCGCTGCGATCCGTCGGGATTGCAATTGGGCACGATGTGCAGGCTGCATTTGTCGCGCAGGACGCGGCCGACCGAATCGGCGGGATCGGTCAGGCATTCCAACGCGCCTTCCATCCACCATTCCGCCTGCGTTTCGCCCGGATGCTGGCGGGCATAGAGCCACACCTGCGTCTCGCCCTCGCCCATTTCCAGGCAATCAATCGGCTGTCCGTCCAGCGATGTGCCGAGCCGGCGATAGCTGACACCTTCGCACAGAGCCGATTCGGCGACCAGATCGTGATGCCGCTCCATCGAATAGGGCGCGAAATAGGCGAAGTAGGCAATGTCGCTATCGGACGCATATTTGATCGTCAGTGTCCCGCCGTCTTCCTCGCGGTCGAAAGTGGAACTGGCGCGGCCCCAATAGGCGCGGTCTTCCGATACGCAGGCGTCGTAATCGGTCCACCCGCCGGGATAGGCGGAGGCGTTGAGGTCAGTGATCTTCAATTCCAGCTCACGCCCGGCGGCGCCGCTGACGCGGAAGTGGAACCACTGTTTGAAATCGGACATATGGTCCTTGCGCAGCGCCAGTCTTGCGCATGCGCCGTCCACCGACAGGACTGCGATATTGCCGCTGTCTAAGGCGCAATCAATCTGGATATCATTCACTTGGAGCTGACCTTTACTTCTACGGTTTCGCCGCTGTTACCGGGGAATTCGCGGAACAATGCATTGGCGATGGCGTCGGCATTTGCTTGGCTGTCAGCCAGCGGGGATTTGGTGCCGACCGAGAAATTCGCGCGGCCTTCCCACAGCGCATTGCCGCTGGCAGCATCGCGAATCCGGACAGATAACTGGGTGGCGACCTGCTGCGCGGGTTTGTTGCTGCCCAGATTGATCCCGATGCCGAGGCCTACGCCGGAGCCGTAGCTGCCGGTGCTGCCGCCTACCCCAACGGAAACCGGCCCTTCCTTCGGCTGGGGTTCCGACACGAAGCGTTCAAGGCTGACCTCGGCAATCTGCGCGGCCCGGTCGCGCGATGTTTCGCGGTATCCCATGGCCGCCAGTTCGCGCGCGACGGCTTCCTTGTAAGGCGCCACTTCAAGTGCGCCCAGATCAACATCGCTGGCGGTTTCGACAAAGATCGAGGTCTGGCCCAACTGGCCAACCGTGGCCGGTTGGTGAAAACGGGTCACTTCAACCGGGCTGACCGGTACGGTGGTGCAGGCGGACAAGAGGGCGGTGGTCACTGCCAGCAACGCGATCCGGGAAAATTTCATCTGGTGTTCCAATCTTTACGTCGGCCATTCATTATTCCGCGGTTTGGCCCTATTCACATGACTGTAACCTAGCCAGCCAGCGCATGAAGCGCCAGAGAACTATCCATTGCCCAATCGCCTTCAAGGACTAAGTCGGAACTTATGAACATAGTATCAAGTGCAACCAGAAAAACTCCGGTGCTCGTCACTGGTGGTGCCGGATATATCGGTAGCCATGCCGTGCTGGCACTGGTCGATGGCGGGTGGCCCGTCGCGGTGATCGACAATCTCACCACGGGTTTCCGGTTCGCGGTCCCTGACGGAGTGCCGCTGTACGTAGGCGACATCGAGGATGGCACCTTGCTGGCCCGGATCTTCGAAGAACAGCAGATCGGCGCGGTCATGCATTTCGCCGGTTCGATCGTCGTGCCGGAATCGGTCGAGGATCCGCTCAAATATTATCACAACAACACCGCCAAGAGCCGCGCGTTGATCGAAGCGGCAGTGACCGCAGGTGTGCCGCATTTCATCTTCAGTTCGACCGCCGCGACCTACGGCTTGCCGGAAGTGTCGCCGGTTACCGAAGACAGCCTTCAGGTGCCGATCAATCCCTACGGCTGGTCGAAATTGATGACCGAACAGATGCTCGCCGATGTTTCGGCAGCGCACGCGTTGAATTTCTGCGCCCTGCGCTATTTCAATGTCGCCGGCGCCGATCCGCAAGGGCGCAGCGGGCAATCGACTGCCGGTGCCACTCACCTGATCAAGGT
>JBFEKH010000078.1:0-9596 GCA_041552775.1 Allopontixanthobacter sp. | reverse complement strand
GAAAGACGCGCACGGTCGCCAGAGCGAGCCCGCAGGGCGGACCGCACACGGCGGCGGCGGCGTTCGAACAGAGAAAGCTTGGCCATCTTACTTCTTCTTCCCTTCCTTGCGGAAGACGTATTCGCCGCGGTACTTGATACCCTTGCCCTTGTAAGGCTCGGGCTTGCGCCACTGACGGACTTCGGCAGCGAACTGGCCGACTGCCTGCTTGTCATTCCCGCTGATTTCGACCGTGGTCTGATCAGGCGTTTTAACTTCGATGCCTTCCGGCACTACGATATCGACATCATGGCTGTAACCAAGCTGAAGCTTCAGGTTGTTGCCCTGAGCCTGCGCACGGTAACCAACGCCGTTGATTTCGAGCACCTTAGTGAAACCGTCGGTGACACCGTCAACCAGATTGGCGACCAGAGTACGCTGCATTCCCCAGAAGGAACGGGCGCGTGTGGAAGCATTCGCTGGCTTGATCGAAATCATGCCTTCTTCAACCTGGTACTCGATATCGTCCAGCATACCCATCGAGAGAGTGCCCTTGGGACCCTTAACGCTGAGCGTACCGTTTTCGATATTCGCAGTGACACCGCTTGGGATCGCGACTGCTTTCTTACCGATGCGGCTCATCAGAACACCTCCGCAAGCACTTCGCCGCCGACGTTTTCAGTGCGTGCTTCCGCGTCGGAAAGCACACCCTTAGGCGTCGAGACGATGGTGATGCCGAGACCGTTGCGGACTACCGGCAGCTCTTGGCTACCTGAATAGACCCGGCGGCCAGGCTTTGAGACGCGGGCGACATGCTTGATCGCAGGTTCGCCTTCGAAATATTTCAGTTCGATCCGCAGCGCGGGGTGCTTACCAGAAGCGTCTTCGGAATAGCCACGAATGTAGCCTTCCCGCTGAAGCACTTCGAGAACGTTTGCACGCAGCTTGGAAGCTGGCGAAAGGACGGAGTCCTTCTTAGCCTGCTGTCCGTTACGGATGCGGGTGAGCATGTCACCCAGGGGATCGGTCATAGCCATCTGCTAATCCTTACCAGCTCGACTTGGTCACGCCGGGGATAAGCCCCTTATTGGCGAGATTGCGCAGTTCAATACGGTTGAGGCCGAACTTGCGGTAATAGCCGCGCGGGCGGCCGGTGGTGGTGCAACGGTTGCGCACACGCGTGGGATTCGCGTTGCGCGGAATTTCCGCCAGCTTGAGACGGGCCATCAGACGCTCGCCCTCATCGAGGGCCTTGTCGTCGGCCACAGCCTTAAGCTGCGCGTATTTCGCCGCATACTTCTTGACGAGCTTCTTGCGACGCTCGTTCTTGTTGATGGAACTCAGTTTCGCCATTGGACTTAAGCTCTCTTCTTCTTACCGCTCATGCGGCCTGCTGTTCTTCGGCTTCTTCAGCCGGGTACGGGAAACCAAAGAGACGGAGCAATTCCTTCGCCTCTTCATCGGTGTTCGCCGTTGTGGTGACAATGATATCCATCCCGCGGACCTTTTCGATCTGATCGTAAGAGATCTCTGGGAAGATGATCTGCTCTTTCAGGCCCATGGCGTAATTGCCACGGCCGTCAAAGCTCTTCGGGTTCAGACCACGAAAGTCGCGAATACGCGGCATTGCGATCGTAACCAGACGGTCGACGAATTCATACATACGTTCACGGCGCAGGGTAACCTTGCAACCGATCGGCATGCCTTCGCGCAGCTTGAACTGTGCGATCGACTTCTTGGCCTTGGTGATAACCGGCTTCTGGCCGGCAATCAGGGCCATTTCTTCTGCGGCTGTCTGGACTTTCTTCTTGTCCTGGCTCGCTTCGCCCACACCCATGTTGAGTGTGATCTTGTCGAGGCGCGGGACCTGAAGACGGTTCGTGTAACCGAACTTTTCCGTCATCGCCTTGACGATCATGTCGTCATAGCGCTGCTTCATGCGTGGTGCGGTGGACTTAGCCATCGATTGTCTCTCCGGACTTGACGGCAACCCGTACCTTCTTCCCGTCACGCTCTTCAAAACGGACGCGGGTCGGTTTGCCATCCTTGGGATCAGCCACTGCTACCTTCGAGAGGTGCATCGGTGCTTCGAAGCGATCGATGCCACCCTGTGGGTTTTCCTGGCTTGGCTTGCGGTGACGGGCTGCGATATTCACACCCTGGACGACGACCTTGCCTTCTTTCGGCATGACCTTCTGGACGGTGCCGGTGAGGCCCTTGTCCTTGCCCGAGAGCACGACGACGCTGTCGCCCTTTTTGATTTTAGCGGAAGCCATTAGAGCACCTCCGGCGCGAGACTGATAATCTTCATGAAGCCGCGACCGCGGAGTTCACGGACCACTGGGCCAAAGATACGAGTGCCGATCGGCTCCTCGTTCTTGTTGACCAGCACTGCGGCGTTACCGTCGAAACGGATCACGCTGCCGTCCTGACGGCGAACTTCCTTACGGGTACGCACGATCACCGCGCGGTGAACGTCACCCTTCTTGACCTTGGCACGTGGCTGCGCTTCCTTGATGGAAACAACAATCACATCGCCGACGCTGGCAGTCCGACGCTTCGACCCGCCCAGCACCTTGATGCACTGGACGCGCTTGGCGCCGCTGTTGTCAGCGACCTCTAGATTTGATTGCATCTGAATCATCGATGCGGTTCCTTCTTACCGGCTTGCAGGAACCAGTCCTGCAGTTCCAAAAATTATTTAAAAATCAGGTCGTGCTGCCTGCGGCCGCCTCGACGTCGATATTGGCTTCGACGGCAACGCCCTTGCTGGCGTGCACAGTGTCGAGAACGCGCCATGTCTTGGTCTTGGAGATCGGCTTGGTCTCTTCGATCCGCACGGTTTCGCCCATTTTGTGGACGTTGTTCTCGTCATGTGCGTGATATTTCTTCGAGCGCCGGATGATCTTCCCGTAGAGCGGGTGCTTCACCTTGCGTTCGACCAGAACTGTGACGGACTTGTCCATCTTGTCGGACGTTATGGTTCCGGTCAGAATACGTTTTGGCATCGTCTTTTCCTCAGGCCTTGACGGCGCTGTTGGCGCGTTCTGTCTGCAGCGTTTTGATCTGCGCGATGGCGCGGCGCACTTCCTTGATCCGTGCCGGCCGTTCAAGCTGGCTGGTCGCGGATTGGAAACGCAGGTTAAACTGTTCGCGCTTGAGTTCGGTCAGCTGAACATCCAGCTGGTCGTCGCTCTTGGTGCGAAGGTCTTCGACAGTTGTTTTCTTCTGGGCCATCATCAACCCTCCAGATGCGTGGTGTCACCCAGACGGGCAACGACCTTGGTCTTGATAGGCAGCTTCATGGCCGCACGCTCGAAAGCGACTGCTGCCAGTGGGCCGGGAACGCCGTCCAGTTCGAAAATGATGCGGCCTGGTTTTACCCGGGCTGCCCAATATTCAACCGAACCCTTGCCTTTACCCTGACGGACTTCGGCTGGCTTCTTCGACACCGGAACGTCGGGGAAGATGCGGATCCACAAACGTCCCTGACGCTTGATGTGACGCGTGATTGCACGGCGCGCAGCTTCGATCTGGCGCGCAGTGATCCGCTCGGGCTCAAGAGCCTTGAGACCATAGGATCCGAAGTTCAGCGTGGTACCGCCCTTCGCATCGCCCTTGATCCGGCCTTTGAAAGCCTTGCGGAATTTATGTTTCTTGGGTTGCAGCATTGCTCTTACCTAATCAACGAGCCGGACGGACGCCGGAAGTCTGAGCTTCCATCATCAGTCGGTCTTGTGCAGTCGGATCGTGCGCCAGGATTTCTCCCTTGAAGACCCAGACCTTGATGCCAATGATGCCATAGGCAGTCAGGGCTTCGGCTTCGGCGTAATCGACGTTGGCGCGCAGCGTATGAAGCGGCACGCGACCTTCGCGATACTGTTCCACACGGGCGATTTCAGCACCGCCGAGACGGCCGCCACACTGGATCTTGATGCCTTCGGCACCCAGACGCATGGCGGACTGCATAGCGCGCTTCATTGCACGGCGGAACGCGATACGGCGGATCAGCTGATCGGCAATACCCTGCGCAACAAGCTTGGCGTCAATTTCAGGCTTGCGGATTTCAACGATGTTCAGCTTCACTTCGCTGGCCGTCATCGTAGCAAGCTTAGAACGAAGCTTCTCGATGTCGGCGCCCTTCTTGCCGATGATCACACCAGGCCGCGCAGCATAGATGGAAACGCGGCAAAGCTTTGCCGGACGCTCGATCACCACCTTGGAAATCGCAGCCTGCGGCAGCGTTTCCATGATGTACTTGCGGATCATGATGTCTTCTTTGAGCAGTTGCGCATAGTCACGCCCTTCGGCGTACCAGCGGCTGTCCCACGTGCGGTTGATCTGCAGACGCAGGCCGATCGGATTACTTTTATGACCCATGGCTTACGCTTCCTCTTCTTCGTGCTCGCGGACCACGATGCGCAGGCGGCTGAACGGTTTCAGGATCCGGGTCGACTTACCGCGGCCGCGCGTGTGAAAGCGCTTCATCGTGATCGACTTGCCGACACTTGCTTCCGCAACGATCAGGCTATCGACGTCGAGATCGTGATTGTTTTCCGCATTGGCAATTGCCGAAGCGAGAACCTTGGTCGCATCTCGGGCCATGGCTCTCTTGGAGAAAGCCAGGATGTTCAGAGCGTCCTCGACCTTGCGGCCGCGAATGAGTGCTGCCACCAGATTCAGCTTTTGCGGCGAACCCTTGATCGTGTTGCCAACTGCCAGCGCCTCGTTATCGGCGACGCGGCGGGGGGATTTTGCCTTGCCCATTAGCGTTTGCCCTTCTTATCGGCAGCATGGCCTGGGAAGGTGCGCGTTGGCGCAAATTCACCGAGCTTGTGACCGACCATGTCCTCATTAACGGACACTGGAATGAACTTGTGACCATTGTAGACGCTGAACGTCAGGCCGACGAATTGCGGCAGGACAGTGGAGCGACGCGACCAAGTTTTGATTGCACCACGCGCACCGGTTTCCTGGGCGGTTTCTGCTTTTTTCAGCAGATGGAGGTCTACGAACGGACCTTTCCAGACGGAACGAGCCATCTCGGTTACCTCTTCTTCTTAGCATGACGCGAACGGATGATCATCTTGTCCGTCTGCTTGTTGCTGCGGGTACGAGCACCCTTGGTCGGCTTGCCCCATGGGGTAACCGGATGACGACCGCCTGAGGTCCGACCTTCACCACCACCATGAGGGTGATCGACCGGGTTCTTGGCGACACCGCGGGTCAGCGGTTTGATGCCCCGCCAGCGATTGCGGCCAGCCTTAGCGAGATTCTGGTTCGAATTGTCGGGGTTCGACACCGCGCCAACCGTACCCATGCAATCGCCGCGGATATACCGCTGTTCGCCGGAGTTCAGACGGACGATGACCATGCCGCGGTCACGACCGACCAACTGCACGTAAGTCCCTGCCGAACGGGCGATCTGGCCGCCCTTGCCCGGCTTCATTTCGACATTGTGGCAAATCGTGCCAACCGGCATCTGAGCCAGCAGCATGGCATTACCAGGCTTTGTGTCAGTCTTCTCACCAGCAACTACGGTATCACCGACAGCAAGACGCTGAGGACAGATCACATAGTTGATCTCGCCGTCTTCATACTTGAGCAAAGCGATGAACGCCGTCCGGTTGGGATCGTATTCGATCCGTTCAACCGTAGCTGGCATATCCCACTTGCGACGTTTGAAGTCGATGAAGCGATACTTCTGCTTGTGACCACCGCCGATGCCACGCGAAGTGACATGGCCTTTGTTGTTCCGGCCACCGGTCTTCCGCTTGCCTTCCGTGAGCGACTTGACCGGCTTGCCTTTGTACAGGCCGGACTTGTCGACAAGGATCAGGCCGCGACGTGCGGGGCTGGTCGGTTTATAATTCTTGAGTGCCATCTGTCCTGCCCTCAGACCGCGCCAGTGACGTCGATCGGGTCTTGCCCGTCAACCAGCGTCACAACCGCTTTTTTGAAATCGGAACGCTTATAGGGACGACCCTTCCAGCGCTTCGTCTTGCCCTTCTGGACAACCGTGTTGACGCTCTTGACCTTGCGATCAAACAGAGCTTCGACAGCTTCCTTGATCTGCGGCTTGGTCGCGTCATTCGAAACCTTGAAGACCACTGCGCCGAATTCGGAGAGCAGCGTCGACTTCTCGGTAATGTGTGGTGACAGGATGACGTCGTAATGACGTGCAGCCACTTCCTGCTTTTTAGCCATTGAAGCGCGCCTCCAGCTTGGCGACAGCATCCTTGGTCAGGATCAGCGTGTCGTGTTTCAGGATGTCATAGACGTTGGCGCCCATGGCCGGCATCACGTTGACATTGGGGATGTTGCTCGCGGCCAGCTTGAACATATCGTTCACGCCTTCGCCGTCGATCACCAGCACCTTGCCAGCATAGCCTGCTTTACCGAAGATTTCGGCGAGCAGCTTGGTCTTGTTGTCTTTCAGCTCGAGGCTGTCGACGATGACCAAGCCATCCTTCGCCTTGCTCGACAAAGCCATTTTCAGGCCAAGCGCGCGGATCTTCTTGTTCAGCGAGGGATTGAAGTCACGAACGCGTGGACCGTGAGCCTTACCACCACCAATAAAGATCGGAGCAGCGCGGTCACCGTGACGGGCAACGCCGCCACCCTTCTGCTTGCCAAACTTCTTGCCGGTACGATTAACATCGGACCGCTCACGAGCACCACGGGCAGTGCCGCGACGCTTTTCAAGCTGCCAAGTTACAACGCGGTGCAAAATGTCGGCACGTGGCTCGACACCGAAAACGGTATCATTGAGCTCAATGTCGCCTGCTGTCCCGGTTACCTTGGCGCCGTCGATTTTCTGGACCTTCACCTTCACGGATCAGCCCTCCTTATTCGTGTCGGAGTCTGGAGCCGCGGTTTCTGCGGTTTCAACTACGACTGCTGCTGGAGTTTCTTCGACGGTTTCAGGCTTTGGAGCCTTGGTGTCGATAACCACACCTGGGAATGGCACGCCTTCAGGAAGCTTCAACTTCACCGAATCGCGAACGACCAACCAGCCATTCTTCGAACCGGGAACCGAACCCTTCACAAACAGAAGACCACGCTCGGCGTCGGTGCGCACGATTTCGAGGTTCTGCTGGGTACGCTGGCGATCACCCATGTGACCGGCCATCTTCTTGCCCTTGAACACGCGACCTGGATCCTGACGGTTACCCGTGGAACCATGCGAGCGGTGAGAAAGCGAAACACCATGGGTAGCCCGAAGACCACCGAAGTTCCACCGCTTCATGGCGCCGGCAAAGCCTTTACCCTGAGTGTGGCCCGTGATGTCGACCTTCTGGCCGGCGATGAAGTGGTCTGCACTGATGGTCGAACCGACCGGCAGGAAACCTTCTTCACTTTCAAGGCGAAATTCTGCGACCTTACGCTTCAGGCCAACTTCCGCCTGGGCGAAATGTTCACGCTGCGGCTTGGCAACATTCTTTTGCTTGGCTTCGCCCGAACCGACCTGAAGCGCGAAATAACCATCACGTTCGGCAGTACGGTGCGATACAACCTGGCATTCTTCCAACGCGAGGACTGTGACCGGCACATGGCGGCCATCCTCCTGGAAGAGGCGGGTCATCCCGACTTTTTTAGCGATCACGCCTGTGCGCATCACCAATCTCCTAAAACAGAGGCATCCGAACCATTTCGGATGCTTGCCAACCCAGATTGTAATGCGTCACCCCGTCCGGGCTGAGTGCCTCCATTCGCCGGCATGGCTTGGGGAGACGAGACGGAGGACGCTTGCCCGGCTAGTGACCGCCATTAATGGCGGGCGGCGCCGGAGGTATCCTTATGTCCCTGTTCGAAAGGCCGAAGCCTTCCGTTCAAGACCCACGCAGAAGCGGGAGCTATATCGACTGGCTTACGCCAGTTTGATTTCTACGTTTACGCCAGCTGCGAGATCGAGCTTCATAAGCGCGTCTACGGTCTGGGCATTGGGCTGCACGATGTCGAGCAACCGCTTGTACGTACGCACCTCGAACTGCTCGCGCGACTTCTTGTCGATGTGCGGGCCGCGGTTCACGGTGAACTTCTCGATGCGCGTCGGCATTGGAATGGGGCCACGAATGAGCGCGCCAGTTCGGCGTGCGGTGTCCGCAATTTCGCCGGTTGCCTGGTCGAGCACGCGGTGATCGAACGCCTTAAGGCGAATGCGGATATTCTGAGCTTCCATTACCTACTACCGATGCGAAAGAGCCAAGAAGCACTCCATCCAGAGTACTCCCAAAAAATAAGAGACCGCCCGCCTCGCCAAGCCTTCAAACGAAGATCATGGGAAGGGGCGGCCCCCTGAAAACTTGCCCAGCCGAATCGCCCGAATGAATCGGGCTCCCCGGCTGGAGCAATGCCTATATTACTTCGTGATCTTGCTGACAACCCCTGAACCGACCGTACGGCCACCTTCACGGATTGCGAAACGAAGACCTTCGTCCATGGCGATCGGAGCAATCAGCTTGACGCCGATTGTTACGTTGTCGCCCGGCATGACCATTTCCGTGCCCTCGGGGAGGATCACTTCACCGGTCACGTCGGTGGTGCGGAAGTAGAACTGCGGACGGTAGTTCGCAAAGAATGGCGTATGACGGCCACCCTCGTCCTTCGAAAGGACGTATACTTCGGCATTGAAGTCGGTGTGCGGGTTGACGCTGCCTGGCTTGGCCAGAACCTGGCCACGCTCGACATCTTCACGGCCTACGCCGCGAACAAGTGCACCGATGTTGTCACCAGCTTCACCGCGGTCAAGCAGCTTGCGGAACATTTCGACGCCGGTAACCGTCGTCTTGCCAGTGTCCTTGATGCCGACGATTTCAACTTCGTCGCCAACATTGACGATACCGGTTTCGACGCGGCCGGTAACAACCGTACCACGACCCGAAATCGAGAACACGTCTTCGATTGGCATCAGGAATGGCTTGTCGATCGGACGATCAGGCTGTGGGATTGCTGAATCGACAGCTTCCATCAATGCGATGATCGATTCCTTGCCGATGTTGTCATCACGACCTTCAAGAGCGGCCAGAGCCGAGCCCTTGACGACTGGGATGTTATCGCCGTCGAAATCATACTTCGAAAGAAGTTCGCGGATTTCCATTTCAACGAGTTCGAGGATTTCCTCGTCATCGACCTGGTCAACCTTGTTCATGTACACAACCAGGGCAGGAACGCCGACCTGACGTGCGAGCAGGATGTGCTCGCGGGTCTGCGGCATTGGGCCGTCAGCCGCGTTCACAACCAGGATCGCGCCGTCCATCTGGGCAGCACCGGTGATCATGTTCTTCACATAGTCAGCGTGGCCTGGGCAGTCGACGTGCGCATAGTGCCGTGCAGCGGTTTCGTATTCGACGTGTGCGGTCGAAATGGTGATCCCGCGCTCGCGCTCTTCAGGAGCCTTGTCGATGTTGGCGAAATCAACGGCTGAGCCGCCATGAATTTCAGCCATCACCTTGGTGATCGCTGCAGTCAGCGTTGTCTTGCCGTGGTCAACGTGACCGATGGTGCCGATGTTGCAATGCGGTTTGTTCCGCTCAAACTTAGCTTTCGCCATTGTCTATAACCTCTATTCGTATGAACTAAATGATTGCGGGAATTGACGGCACCCGCTGAATCAG
>JBFEKH010000077.1:0-9775 GCA_041552775.1 Allopontixanthobacter sp. | reverse complement strand
CTGTTGGGGTAGATCAGCTGCGGTTTCTGAAGCGCCAGCTGTCATTGCCGGTTTCGAGGACGTCACAATGATGCGTGACACGATCCAGAAGCGCGGTGGTCAGGTTCCGCCAACAAAGTTGCTGTTCCCAGGCCTGTTCGCCTCACCTGAAACCTGCCATACATTCAGGTTTGTTGAGCGTGCAAGATTGGCAGCTTTTTAAATTGCAAAAATCCAGTGCTTGATGGCAAAATCTAACCACTATCCGACTGTCCGCGAATTTCATGAAAACACGTCGGTGATCGCCTTCTGCTCGTCGTCATCTGGAGCGTGGTCATCATTAAAATGACCATTGCACACCAACTACCTTTCCTTCATGTTCTACATATGTTCTCATTCTTAGGAAAGGTGATTCTGCAATGTCGGTTACGATAGAACCAATACCCGGCAGCGCACGCCTGCGCTCAACAGGCGACATCGAAACTGTGCTGACGGTGCCTTACGATGATGACGACCGGTTTTTCATCGGGTTCAGCGATGGCACGCTTTTGCAGGGCACCTACGATGGAAGCTTACGATGCGACTGGAAGGTGGCAAAAGAGGGTGCGGGCCTTGTTCGCTTCGTTGGCGAAAGCGTGGTTCTTGAATGGCGCGCTGAATGGGTAACTGCATCGGTTTACGACGCAAACATCGCGGAGCCTCAGATGCCTAAGGCCCTGCCTTTGTTCCCGGACCTTGATCGATGGGCGGCTTAGGCGCTTAGCGACTGGCTTGCTTCTGGCCAGCAGTTAGGGTTGTATTTCGATCATGAAATCACCCTGCAACCAGATTTGCGAAATTGATGACCCAACCGGCTATTGCACTGGTTGCGGAAGGACTCTTGGCGAAATCGAAGAATGGCCAACTGCGACGGAAAGGCGGAAGGGTGAAATTCTTTCCGAGCTACAACAACGTATGACCGCTTTGAGCAGAAAATGACCTTCAGCCGCAATTGACGGAGACGACCGAAACTGGGCCGTGTCCGCAACGGCAGATTTCGCGACCGCGGCGATTAGCCGCCGCTATCATGAAAGAGCAGCACAACGCATCGCTGGCCGATTAAGACTAATCAAGAGACAGAGCGGCCTCCCCATCCTGTTCGTTTTCGTCTTTCGAGGCCATCGTGAATTTGACGCGATCAACGCACCCGACAAAACCCTGGGTCGTCGCAAGCTTTGCGCCCCGCACCACGGCGACAGCCTGGATGCCGAAGTCTTCCGTCGGCTGGCTGGCAGCGACCTGTACATTGGCGATCTCGCCCCACGGGGCCACGTCGTATGTAACTATTGCCCAACCCTCGATGGCGCGCCGCTGATAGGTTTCTGGGTAGCGCAAATTTGGCTGGACTGCCCAGTCGCGGCGCTCGGGGCAGGTCGCGCCAACAGGACGAAATTCTTCCTCTTCGGGTGCGGGAGGTGCCGGAAGAGTGGCAGGGCTTCTCCAGTAGGGATAGCGGCAACCAGTGCGTACGCCCGCATAATAACGGGTTTCATCAATGGCTTTCCTCGCTGCAGCATCAAGGGCGGTGTTCCGGGTGCCTGCCAGGGTCTGAATGTTTCTGGTCTTTCCGGCTGCATCAATGTCGTAGCCGACCATAGACCATCCCCTTACGCCGGGAGTTGCCGGTATGGAGCGGAAATTCGGGAATGCCCTACTCTGGAGCCCGGGGAGCGGCTTGTCCCTGCAGTCGCCGCTACTGTAAATTCGCTTCCATCCTTCCTTCGGCAATGTACCGGATTTGCGATTTACCGAGTAAGCCATGAGGTCTGAAACAGGTGTCTCAGCCAGCGCCGTCTGGCGGGGGACATAGACAATCGTGCAATCGGAATGCGGGCTGCCGGGAGCAAATCGGGTTGCCGCCAAGGAGGGAGCAACGTCTTCTGAGCCCCGCACGCGGGCGACTTTTGCGATCTGGCGAATTCCGACCGTTCGGCCGCTTGGTCCGATATCGAAGGCGTAGGAAAGGGAACCGACAGCGGGAGGTGTCCGCCACGTCAAGCTGCTTAGAGGGCGTTCAAGGACGTCGGGCGCAATTACGGCTCCGCCGCATCGGACTTCTCCCGGCAGCCAGGCGAGCATGACCTGCTCAGTCTTTACCAGGTGGCTGGTTGTCATGATGGGTGCGGGGCTGGACATCATTGCCCCCAAATGCACCGAGAGTATCGCGAGAATAAAGTTCATCATGCCAGAGTGATGGCATGGAAAGATGACGATTACGAGGCTGAAAATGAAGGCTAATTAGAATCTGGGGGGCATGGCAGATTGCGAATCCTATTCGGTCGTGGAATTCCCAGAGGCAGCGGCTGGTTCCGCCGACAAAGTGGTCGTTTAGCAGCCAACATCGCTCTCCCAAAACCGGCCGTACGTTCAGGTGGGGTTGTGCGCCAATAACCGGTAGCTTTAAGAACAGCGAATATCGGTGCAATATGGCGGAAATGTTGTGGCAAACGGATAGTCCGGTTTTGATGCGAACCAGTAACGGAGCAGATGTCAGATTTTGACGAACCTTGGCCTGATGGTTGTTGGTCTAGACCTCCCTCTCACGGTCAATGGTATCCAGTTGCCATACGCGCTGGGCATCAATCAATGTGCGGGCGACATCCTCTGGAAATCCGATTCCTGTGAGCAATTGCTCACAAAGCTCGAGGCTGGCTTCCATAGTTTCAGGGACTGCGCTTCTAGCGCCGGAACCACGCAAAGCTAAAGCATGTTCTACATCGCGGGCACGCGCGATGATCGGGACGTGCGGCCATGTTTGGTGGATCGCCTTTATTACATGTTCTGCGGTTTCCGGCGCATCCATTGTGGTCGCAAAGGCCGCCGCATTTCCGATCCCCAAATGTCGCAGGACATCAGGCTGGCTAGCGTCGCCAAAATAGATCGGCCTTCCAAGCCCTCGCTGTTGAGCCACGAGTTCAGGATCGTTATCGACCGCAATGAACGGTATTCGCTGTTCCTCCAGCAAATGTGCCAACACTCTCCCAACTCTGCCGAATCCGCCAATAATAACTGTCTGGCTTCCATCTGATGTCTCCACCAAATCGGTCGCTTTTGCGCTGGATTCTCGAAGACCCGCAGCTAGTTTGCGCCCCAAAACCGCAAGGGCGGGTGTCAAGAACATGGTGACAATGACGACCATCAACATAAACTGGGCGACACTAGGATCAAGCAGGGCGAATGACAGCGCAGATGCGATCACGACAAAGGCAAATTCTCCGCCCTGACCCATTATTATCGATGTTTCCGCCGCCACTGCGGTGGGCAAACGAAACGCCTTGGCGAGAGCAAATATTATAACCGCTTTAAGCGCGAGCAGCCCGATGACGGATATCACCACCCATCCAATATCCTGCCACACAGCAGCCATATCCAAGCTCATGCCAACCGATATGAAAAACAGGCCGAGCAGCAGTCCCTTAAAGGGCTCTATATCGCTCGCGATCTGGTGGCGATATTCGGTTCCAGCAAATAACAGGCCAGCCAGAAACGCCCCGAGGGCCATCGAAAGCCCGGCCTGAGAGGTGAGCGCGGCAGTGGCCAGCACCAGCAGCAGGACAGCTGCCATGAATACCTCCCGGCTACCCGTACTGCTAACAAATTTCAGCCAGGGGCGGACAATCACGCGGCCAGCCAGAAAGATTGCGGCAATTACCAACGCTGCCTCGCCGATTGCCCACACAGCCGCACCGGCAAGTGAGCCTTCGACATTGGCTCCAACAAACCCGACAAAAAACAGGATTGGAACGACCGCAAGATCCTGAAGCAGCAATATCCCGAAAGCGCTTCTTCCAGGGGGAGTGCTAAGCTGCCGGTTCTCAGTGAGCAGTTGCATGACCAAGGCAGTGGAGGAAAGCGCCAGACACAACCCGTAAATTGCCGATGCGACGAGCGAATTGCCAAACAGGTAAGCGATCATACCGATTGCCAACGCTGTGACGATAACTTGCGCTACCCCCAATCCGAATACCAGCCGCCGCATCGCCCAGAGCTGGGCTGTCGATAGCTCCAGCCCAATGGTGAATAGAAGAAAAATCACCCCCAATTCGGCGAACCGTCTGACTCCGTCCAGATCATCGAAAATTGCATATTCTAATATTGGCAACGCGCCGACCAGCTGTCCGGCACCATGAGGGCCAATCAGCAATCCTACAAACAGGAAGCCGAGAACCGGGCTTATCCCGAGCTTGCGCACCAGAGGGATTATCAAACCGGCAGCAACCAAGAAGACCATTGCCTCCCTCAGATACGGAATTTCAGGGTGCATGGTCGGAGTTCTTTATGGCAGAATAAGAGGACTGATGTCGGGCCGATGTTCGCTCAGTATTGTATGACTGAACGGCCAGTTTCCGAAAACTAGCTGATTGCCTGGAATGTCGCAAACGGGGTCGCTTGCTGCCGGTCTGCTTTTATCAACAACCCACGATAAGCCGACCGTGTGCTTTTGATGAAATACAAAACGCTTCTGAACGGCAAAAAATGGGTGTATTCTGTTGAAGAAGTTGGCCATTTTGAAGGCCTAATAATTTCCTTCTAATTAGCATTTCCGTTACGATACATCGCTTCATCGTTTTACTAAAGTTTATTCAATTTAAGCAGCCATACACAGTAAAATTACGCGTCGAGAGTCTTTCAACAGAATAGGGTGGATTGCTGACTGTCCGCTCATAGGTGGTATGCACAAAAATGCAGTTGGAGTAATTTGTGCAGAGATCGCTTCGTCTAGCGCATCAAGACCGCTATGTTGGAATCCCACCGGGATGAAGCAACCTCCCGGTTAAGCCAAACGCCCAAGTGTTGCCTTTATTATGTCCGGCTCGCTGGACTTGAGGGCCTGGAGATTTTGGGTGGAACACGATGTAACCATTCCCAGTTTTTCTAACGCAGTCAGGGTCTACGCTCGGATCGGCTTGCTTAGCTTTGGCGGTCCGGCTGGCCAGATTGCGCTGATGCACCGCGAACTGGTGGAAGAGCGGAACTGGATTAACGAGGAGCAGTATCTCCACGCGCTCAATTTTTGTCATTTGCTTCCCGGACCCGAAGCCCAGCAGCTTGCTACTTGGATAGGGTGGCGGCTCCACGGCATTAGAGGCGGGATAGCCGCCGGGATGCTGTTCATTCTGCCCGGTGCGATGATCATGCTCGCGCTTTCGCTGCTATATGCCTTTGCTGCCAATCTGGAATGGTTTGCAGCGTTGTTTCTAGGGATTAAGGCAGCGGTTTTCGCGATTGTTGTTCAGGCATTGCTGCGCATCGCTGGCCGCGCACTCAACACCAATTTCAAGAAGGTGTTGGCCGTAACCGCGTTTTGTGCGCTGTTCCTGTTTAACCTGCCATTTCCTGCAGTAGTTCTGGGTGCCGGTGTTCTCGGCATGGCTGTGGCGGCGACACGGCCCGATTGGCTTGCTATCAAAGATACCGGCGGTGGACCGGCAACTTCTCTGCGCCCATGGAACGAGACCATCCGTGCCATAGCGATCTGGGGTCTCATCTGGGCCACCCCCCTTGTGATCATATTTACAATATTGGGTCCGGACCACGTCCTTTGGAAAATTGGCCTGTTCTTTTCGCAATTGGCAGTTGTAACCTTTGGCGGTGCCTACGCCGTTCTGGCCTATATGGCTCAAGAAGCAGTCAACGGCTTTGGCTGGCTGCAGCCGGGCGAAATGGCCGATGGGCTGGGCCTAGCGGAAACTACGCCAGGTCCGCTGATTTTGGTCACGCAGTTTGTTGGGTTTTTGGCGGCCTTCCGTGCGCCTGAACCGTTTACCCCGGTCTTGGCTGGGATCATTGGCGCAGTGGTGACCACTTGGGTTACATTCGCACCATGCTTCCTGTGGATTTTCTCATTCGCTCCGTGGATAGAGCGATTACAGCACGCAAAGCGGCTGAAAGGCGGACTTGCTGCCATCACCGCGGCGGTGGTCGGCGTAATTGCCAATCTCACGCTGTGGTTTGCGCTGCATGTGTTGTTCCAAACAGTCGAGCGGACCACGATAGGGCCTTTGCGGTTCGACATGCCTCAGTTGAACAGTCTTGATTGGCGCGCCGCACTATTGTCACTCGCGGCGATGCTGTTCGTTTTTGGGCTGCGCTGGAATGTTATCAAAACATTGGGCGCCTTGGCGGTGGCTGGATTAGCTGTCGGTCAGATCGCATAATTATATCATTGCTACTGAAGCTACCAGTCAAACCGCATTGGCCCAATAGTGACCGTTTCTGAGCAACTCAGCTTAGACACACGATGTCTGCATTTGGGTGGTGAGTTCAACCGGTCGTTAACAGACTGACTGCTTTTATCTTACCGCGTATCTCGGATTACAAGGAGAGCATGAACACGTTGCTCGCCAAAGTTGTTCGGATAGTCGCCTAATATCAACCAACAAGACGAGGCCGATGCTCCGCTAATCTAAGCAGCCATCAGTGCAAAATGTTCTGACGACGGACAGATCGCAACGTCAAGTCGGCGGCGCCTGTCATTCATTAAATGCTGACGTAAAACAATTTATGAGGAGCTAGGGAATGCCAGCCGGAATGCGAAACCGGGCCAAGACCGCACGATGATCTGAACCGTTGCCCGGTAAGATGTCAGAGTACCTCAGCACTAGGCGCCCTTTCAACATCATTTGGTCTAATGGCCATCCGATCTGCCCATGTCGGCAGGAAACGTCGGAAAGGTCTCCCGACCGATGCGCGGTTCTTCATCACGGGTCTCCTTCTGAATTGGCGCTTCGAGCAAAGCGTCACTTTTCTAATAGATGAACAGAGCTGTTCGCTCCAATGTCCGTCATGTGAATGGCTGCGTCCCCGCGGCGGAACAGGCTCGTCTCAAAGATGGCAGGTGCTGCCTCTCCGGCAATTTCAATTGCGCAAGGATGTGGTTGGTCCTCCGGACGCTGGCAATTTCAATTTCGTCCCAGGATGCCAGATATTGGCGGCTGAAATCCCCCGCTCCGCCAGCCCTCGCGTATTGCTCGACATGTGAAAGTTCGTGGATCCAGATATCCAGCCTGGCGGTTGCCGACGCGTTGCGAAAGACAATCGTGTCTTCGAGCGTCATTGCCTCATAGCGGGGCAGCGCAGACGTGATCACCGTGCCAAGACCGAGGCGATCGGTGGCGATGGTCCATCGTGCGCGGTCAAAAGTCTCTTCGTCAAAGTAGGGCATCAGGACCTTCTGAAGATGCGCCGGGACCCGCCTCGTCCCTTCCCGGCCGGCTCCGTTTCGCGAATATCGAATGAAGGAACCAAGCAGCGGGGACAGAGCGGAATTGATCTTGGCGGCGAGGATTGGCGGCGGAGAGGCGCAACCCGCCGGGGTGGTCGAGCTGCACGAACCTGCCAGAAAGAGTACGAGCGTACAGACAAGGGCTTGCGATCTGCGACGCGTCCGTGACGGCGACAAGATTTTCATCTTTCCAGCCTCTCTTTCCAGCCGCATTCAGGGCAGCCGTTCCTCTATATCTCCCTCTCGTTCCGAGCTTCCTTCTAGTCCGACAATTTGTTGCTTTTATGGCTCGCGAGTGTCCCCCGTCAGCATTCAATAGCCAGATTGGCTGCTTAAAATATATGAGTGTTTTGGGTTCGTTGTAGTGACTGTATGGAACGGAAATGAACACAAAACAGTCAAAGGCGTCCGCGGAGCGGCGTCGTTCGCTTCAAGAGATAGCCATCTGGAATCATGAGGTGGCTTTAGTTCGCTATTCGAATGTCGGCTTATGGGTCGCTTCCTGCCGGTCTGTTTTGATCAGAAACCCACGATAAGCCGACGGTATGCTTTTGGCGAAATGCTAAACGCGGCTGAACGGTAAAAAATGGATGGAAAGCGGCAGTTGAAAATGGTCGGCAGCGTTGTGACTTCGAGCATTCAAGCGGAGATAGAACTGCGGGAAAGGTGATCATTTGCTCCAAACTCAGTAGATCGTTCGGTTGATCGTATCGCTGCCCGTTGTTGACCGTAAGAGTTGGCGCTCGGGGCAGATGACAATAGCTCTTCCATTTCGCCCTTGACTGAGATCGCCATCATCAGCCCGCTTCTTTCCTTCTTTGCATAATACATGAGTGTGTCTGCTTGCTTGAGTTCAACATCAATTGACTTTGAACCCTTTGGCAAGACCAAAACACCCAAGCTGCATTTCAGTTTGACTTCTCCTTCGAGGAGATTTTGGTTGAGCGCTGTGTTCAGTCGCTGAGCGACAAGTTCGGCTGACGTCGTATCGCCCACTTTCATGAGAATCACGAATTCGTCGCCGCCCATTCGGGCGAAAACATCTTCTTTTCGGATTGCTTTCCTGACGCGATCTGCAAAATCAGAGAGGGCGACGTCGCCGGCTTCATGGCCGAGCCGATCGTTCAGCCGTTTTAGCCGGTCAACATCAGCATAAACTAGAACTGTGATACCTGCCCGGCTTGCTTCACCGTCGACGGCCTCAAAGAATGCCTTTCTGTTAAGCGCTCCCGTCAGTGGATCGATCCGGGCATACCGCCACTCGAGTTCAAGTGCATCACGCGCCACACCCAGCATGAGAACTACGGCCAGGGCACTGCAGAACTGCAAGGCACTGACTAACGGCTGACCGTCAAGAGCAACTGCTTGACCATTCAGAATTTGAATGGTTCCGATGAATAGCCCAAGTAAGACAGCATAGCGATTGCCGACAAGCCAAGCGCCAATAGCACAAATTAGCAGGAAAAAAGGCCCGAACGCGACCGTGGGAGCGGCGTGGCTAGCGAAGATTGCAACAAGAGCGCACCCGGCGATCAACGTTGCAGCCAAAGGCTTCGGAACTTGCATGAAAAATGGCTGCCCAAGCCGGAAGGCTCGAGATCTCACTTTTCGTCGGTCGACTTTTTTTCTTCTCACAACCATGCGGGGTTTATTGCGTGATTGTGGCTAAGTTTTCGCTAATGGCCGCCTAAGGGGTTTCCGCAGAGCTTGCTGCGAACCTATCGAATGTCCGCAAGGGGTCGCTTTCTGCCGGTCTGCTTTTAGGAGCAGCTCCAGGCGGCTGGAACGGGAAAAACTGGGTGGAAAGCTGACATTTAATCCAAGCCTAGATGCCCTGTCTTTTAGGGCTGCGCGCCAGTTCGACCGTCCAACGGGACAATTGTCATTCGGCACAAGTCTGGATAAAAAAGGCCCCGCCGAAGCGAGGCCTTTCATCAGATAATTAGTGAGTTAAGCACTCACTGGGTCTTCATTATCATCTGCAATAATGATGATGCCAGCGATTACGGCCGCAGCTGCCAGGACAAGAAGAAGAATGCTGTTTTCACCTTCGAGATTGCTTTCAGCTTCGACTGTCGCGCTTGCCCGATCGACAGTTGCCTGAGCAGCGTGAGTTACGGTCGGCGTAATAGCAAGCACCATAGCGGCAGTAGCTAGAGTGAGCTTCTTGATCATCATGTGGGGTTCTCCTTGAGCCGACCCATTTTCTTTGGGCGCCAGCTAACTGCATGCTGCAACTGCTAACATTAGTCACGAACATATTTAATTTGTATTACGATTCAGAGGCAGCACCGCCGAAAACTTTATGACTGCTGCCAAATGAGCAGGCCGCGAACTGATCCGGAACCATGCCCCGGGACTTTCAGTATTGCTCAACATCCGCTCTAGGATCTATTCTGTTGAAAAACTCACGGTGTGTAATTTTACTGCGTATGGCTGCTTAAATTGAATAAACTTTCGCAGAGCGGAGAAGCGATGTGTCGTAACGGGAGTGGTAATTCGAAGGAAATTATTAGGTCTTCTAAAAGACCG
>JBFEKH010000076.1:0-9815 GCA_041552775.1 Allopontixanthobacter sp. | reverse complement strand
TGGCCGCCACCGGGCCGGCCTGTGCGCCACCGTGGTTCATTACCGCCCCCGCATGGCCATTCGCGAAGTGGGCAAGGCGATGGGGCTGAGCGAGGATGTCACCTCGGCGCTCGCCCGCACTGTGTGGGGCGGGCATGGACGCGAGATTGCGGAGGCGCATGTGACAGAAACGGGCATGAACCTGTCCGATCCGCATTTGCGGCGGGTACTCAAACTCACCGATCAAATTATTGGAATGCCTAGGCATTTATCCCAACATGTCGGCGGCTTCATCCTGACCGAGAGCGCGCTGACCCACACTGTGCCGATCGGCAATGGAGCCATGCCCGACCGGACATTCATTGAATGGGACAAAGATGATATCGAGGCGCTGGGAATCCTGAAGGTGGATGTGCTCGCGCTAGGGATGCTGACCTGTATCAGGAAGTGTCTCGATCTGCTTGAAAATCATCATGAAAGGCGGCTCAATCTGGCAAGCGTCCCGCGCGAGGACCCGGAAACATATGCGATGCTGCGCAAGGGGGATTCGCTCGGCGTGTTCCAGGTGGAAAGCCGCGCGCAGATGAACATGCTGCCCCGATTGCGGCCGCGCAAATTCTACGATCTGGTGATCCAGGTGGCGATTGTCCGCCCCGGGCCGATCCAGGGCGATATGGTCCATCCCTACCTGAAACGGCGGCGGGGGGAGGAACAGGTGCAGATCCCTGCGCCCGGCCCGGCACATGGACCGCCGGATGAACTATCCAGCATCCTTGAACGTACATTAGGGGTGCCAATCTTCCAGGAACAGGCGATGAAAATCGCGCTGGACGCTGCGAAATTCTCCAGCCTGGAGGCGAACCGGCTGCGCAAGGCGATGGCTACTTTCCGCAGCCGCGGCATGGTGGATGAATTGCAGGACATGATGGTTGAACGGATGGTCGGGCGCGGTTACGACCGTGATTTTGCCCAGCGCTGCTTCAACCAGATCCGCGGGTTCGGCGAATATGGCTTTCCTGAAAGCCACGCCGCCAGCTTCGCCCATCTTGTGTATGTATCCAGCTGGCTGAAATGCCACTTCCCCGCCGCCTTTGGCTGCGCGCTGCTCAATTCGCAGCCGATGGGGTTCTATGCCCCGGCGCAGATCGTGCGCGATGCGGCAGAGCACGGGGTGCAGGTGTTGCCGGTGGATGTGAACCATTCGGCATGGGACTGCACGCTGGAGGAAGTGGGCGCGCTGACTGGGTACGAGGGCGAGAGCGGCCGGCTCGACAAGCATGTCGCTCTGAGGCTTGGCCTGCGGCAGGTGGACGGCCTGCCGGAACACGTCGCGGCGAGGCTGGTGGCAGAGCGGGAGAGCGGCGGCGCTTATGGCGATGTGGCGAGCCTGCGGGACCGGGCGCGGCTGTCGCCGGCGCATATCGAGCGACTTGCCTCGGCCGACTGCTTTGGGTCGCTGGGATTACCGCGCAGACAGGCGCTGTGGGACGCGCGCAGCCTGATTGGTGGGCCGGAGTTGCCACTGTTCAAATATGCCCAGCAGCGCGACGAAGGCGCGGAAGGCGTGCGCACCGATCTGCCGCATATGCCGCTATCGGAAGAAGTGGTGGCCGATTACCAGACGCAGCGGCTCAGCCTCAAAGCCCATCCGATGTCCTTCCTGCGTGCCAGCCTGGGGGAGCGCGGTTTTGTGCGGGCGTGTGATCTGCGCGCCCGCAAGTTCCGTTCCATGGTGCAGGTGGCCGGGGTGGTGCTGATCCGCCAGCGCCCAGGCAGCGCCAAAGGAGTATGCTTTATCACGCTGGAGGATGAGACGGGCGTGGTGAACCTCGTCATCTGGCCCGATTTGATGGAAAAGCAGCGCAAGGTGATCATGGGCGCGCGGCTGATGGAGGTGCGCGGAAGGGTAGAATATGATGACGAGGTGATCCATGTGATTGCGGCGCATCTGACCGATGCCACACAGAGCCTGCATGCCTTGTCGGACGATATGCTCAACGCCCCGGTCGCCCGTGCAGATCATGTCAGCAGTCCGCTACCGGGCAAGTTCCAGCCCCGCGAACATATCGATCCGCTGCCGGAACAACTCGAGCAGCAACCAAATCGAGGTCATCCGCGAAATGTACGGATCATTCCGAAGTCTCGCGACTTTCATTAAAAGTGAAATTATTTCGCATCTCTCGACGCATCGGTCGCTTTCAGCTGGATCGACTACTCATCGCATCGCTGTTCCTTTTCGCCATCGCTGCTGCAGGTGGGGGCTGGCTGGGGGAGCATCCGCAGCATAATCCATGGGCGCCGCTCGATCTTAATGATCCGCCGGGCTCAGCCACCGAGGCAAAGCTCCTTGCACTGCGAGATGATCGAAAAACCTGCCTCGCAGTGCTGTCTCGCAGTAACTTGGCCTTCACTGCACTGCCAGCCGCAGGGCAAAACGCTTGCAGGCGGGATGATCGCACGGTGATGGATCAGCTGCCGCTAGCGCCTTCACCGCCGCCCACTACCTGCGCCTTAGGCGCCGGGCTGCACCTGTGGGTGCGCGATGTAGTACAGCCAGCAGCCAACGACATTCTTGGCACGGGCGTTACCCGTATCGACCACTACGGATCATATAGCTGCCGCCGCCTCTACGGCCGGTCAGACAGAGGATGGAGCGAACATGCCACCGGCAATGCGATCGATATTGCCGCCTTCGCGATGGCCGATGGCACGCGGATTAGCCTCGCTGCAGATTGGAACGCTGGCGGAGGAAGCGCTCAGGCACGGTTCCTGAACAGGGTACGAGACGAATCTTGTGAACTGTTTTCAACAGTTCTCTCACCCGATTACAACCGCGCTCATCACGATCATTTCCATTTCGACCAATCGCCGCGATACCCCGGTTTTTGCCGGTGAGTGCCTAAACCGCTTCCATCGCGTAACCGGCGGAGCGGACTGTTCGGATCGGGTCCTTTGCGCCGTCCACCTCGATCGCCTTGCGCAGGCGGCGGATGTGGACATCAACGGTGCGCAACTCGATATCGCTGCCGGTGCCCCAAACGCCGTCGAGCAGCTGCCCGCGGGAAAAGACCCGGCCAGGGCTTTCCATGAAGAATTTGAGCAAGCGGTATTCGGTCGGGCCCAGCTGCAGGGTCTTGCCGCGCCGCCCGACCTTATGCGCCACCGGATCGAGGTGGATATCGCCGACTTCGATGGATTCGCCCGCCAGTGCAGGGCGGATACGCCGCATGACCGCCGCAACTCTGGCAAGCAATTCGCGGGGCGAGAACGGCTTGGTCAGATAATCGTCGGCGCCGGTTTCAAGTCCGCGAATCCGGTCATCTTCATTCTCGCGCGCGGTAAGCATGATGATCGGGACATGGGCGGTGGCCTTGTCGCGGCGCAGGCGGCGGCAGACTTCGATCCCGCTGGTGCCCTCGATCATCCAGTCCAGGATGATCAGGTCAGGCACGTCTTCCGCGGCCAGCAACAGGGCTTCGTCTCCATCGGCAGTGGTGCGGACATCGTACCCCTCGTTTTCGAAACGGAATTCCAGTAATTCGGCCAGTGCCGGATCGTCTTCAACCAAAATCAGTTTTGCGGCGGACATAATAACGACTCGCTTTCAGTAACCGAGTTACCCTCGCACTGAGAATGTTACGTGTTCACGACAACACTGTGACCTGAAGCCCAGTTAACGGTCCTCGTCAGGTGGGTAATTGCCCGTAGCAGCAAAGTGGACCATCTCTGCGACATTGGTTGCATGGTCGCCGATCCGTTCAAGATTGCGGGCAACAAACAGGATGTGCGCTGCGCTGGAAATGGTTGCAGGATTTTCCACCATGTAGCTGACAACATTGCGAAAAATACTGTTGTAGAATGCGTCTACCTTGTCGTCGGTGGCAATCACTTCCTTCGCCAGAACCGGGTCGCGGGCAGCGTAGGCAGTCAGTACATCGTGGACCATTTCAGCCGCAATGTCGGCCATGGCAGGCAACAAGGTCAGCGGTTCGAAATGTTTACGTGCTTCGATCTTGCCAACGCGCTTGGCGATATTCTTTGAATAATCGCCGATCCGTTCGACAACGCCGGCAATCTTCAATGCAGCGATAACTTCGCGTAGATCGTCCGCCATCGGGGCGCGCAGGGCGATGATCCGGACAGACAATTTGTCCACTTCGGCTTCCAGAGCGTCGATCTTCTTGTCCCGCTTGACCACGCCGTCAGCCAGATCCTGGTCGCCCTTAATCATGGCTTCCATGGATTCCTGGATCGACAATTCTGCAAGCCCGCCCATTTCGGCGATCAGCCCGCGCAGCCGGGTAATGTCTTCGTCAAAGGCCTTGACTGTGTGTTCAACCATTATCCGTACCGTCCCGTGATATAATCCTTGGTCCGCTCCTGAAGCGGATTGGTGAATATGTCAGAAGTACGTCCATATTCCACTATCTTTCCGAGGTGGAAGAAAGCGGTGCGCTGCGACACACGGGCGGCCTGCTGCATTGAATGGGTGACGATGACGATTGCATAGCTGCCGTTGAGCTCGTCAATCAGCTCCTCGATCTTGGCCGTCGCGATCGGGTCGAGCGCCGAACAGGGCTCGTCCATCAGGATCACTTCCGGATCAACGGCTATTGCGCGCGCGATGCACAGGCGCTGCTGCTGGCCCCCAGACAGGGCGGTGCCGCTGTCTTCCAGACGGTCCTTGACTTCATTCCACAGGCCGGCCCGGCGAAGCGATTTTTCGACCACTTCGTCCAGTTCGGTCTTGCCGCTGGCAAGGCCGTGAATTTTCGGGCCGTAGGCGACATTGTCGTAGATCGACTTGGGAAACGGATTGGGCTTCTGGAAAACCATGCCAACGCGTGCGCGCAGTTGGACGACATCCATTTTCGAACGGTAAATATCGTCACCGTCCAGCATGATCTCCCCTTCGACGCGGGCGGATGGAATGGTGTCGTTCATCCGGTTGAGCGTGCGCAGGAAGGTCGATTTACCGCAGCCGGACGGGCCAATGAAAGCGGTGACGTATTTCGTCGGAATATCGATCGACACCTCGTCGATGGCCTTCTTGTCCCCGTAATAGACGGAAACGTCCCGCGCGCTCATCTTGGCGTCGGTTTCTTCCAGGTTGGGATGGACTACTGTCACCACTTTTTCTCGAAACGGTTGCGCAGATAGATGGCGAGGCCATTCATCAGCATGAGGAAAATCAAGAGCACAATAATCGCTGCGGACGTGCGCTCTACGAAGCCACGGTCGATTTCATCGGACCAAAGGAATATCTGTACCGGCAAAACGGTTGCTGGCGAGGTGAATCCGTCTGGCGGCGTTGCCACGAAGGCGCGCATCCCGATCATCAACAGCGGAGCGGTTTCACCCAGTGCGCGGGCCATGCCGATAATGGTGCCGGTCAGGATACCGGGCAGGGCGAGCGGCAATACGTGATGGAACACGACTTGTACCGGCGATGCGCCGATTGCCAGCGCTCCGTCACGGATGGAGGGCGGAACCGCCTTGATCGCATTGCGCCCTGAAATAACGATCACCGGCATTGTCATCAGTGCCAGGGTCATCCCGCCGATCAGCGGGGCTGAGCGCATGTTTGGGAACAGCCACAGGAACACCGCAAGGCCCAGCAGGCCAAAGATGATCGAAGGTACCGCGGCCAGATTGTTGATCGAAACTTCGATAACGTCGGTCCAGCGGTTCTTGGGCGCGTATTCTTCCAGATATAGCGCGGCCATGACCCCGATCGGAAATGCCATCAGAAGCGTGACGAACATGGTCAGCATGGAACCCTTGAGCGCGCCCCAGATACCCACTTCCTGGGGATCGGTGGCATCGGCGCGCTGCAGGAAACCGAGGTCCAGCTTGGTTTCGAGCTTGCCTTCGTCTGATAGGCGCGCCGCTAGCGCCTTCATTTTATCGGAGCCTTCCCCGGCGAGACCAGCGGCCAGATTGGGGCTCGCGGGCAGCGAGAAGGTAACTTCTTTCTGCAGGATCGATGGATCGTCGACGATCTCATCCGCAACCAGGCGCCATGCACTGTCGCTGATCTGTGCGCCGCCTTCTTCGCCCAGTTGTTCCTGGGCAAAATATTCGACGGTGGCGGGAAGGCCCTGGGCCTCCAGGATCTGGACTGCGCCGACTTGCGACAGGGTCGAGCGGTCACCAGACAGCCCAGCCTCGGTAAAATCGATCGCAACGTTCATCTCCGCCCGCTGGAAACCGCCGATGCCGTTGATGGTCATGGTGATCAGCAGGAAGAGCAGAACGGCGACGGAAAATAGGATCGCGCTCAGGCCAGCCAGCTTGAACCGGCGCTCTGCCGCGTAGCGCTTTTTCAGCCTCGCTTCGAATTCGACCGTGCGAGTAGGGGCGATACGCTCATTCATAAGCTTCGCGGAACCTCTTGACGACGCGTAGGGCGATGAAATTCAGCCCGAGGGTGACCATGAACAGCACAAACCCGAGTGCGAACGCGGCCAGGGTTGCGGGATGGTCGAAACTGCCTTCGCCGGTCAACATGGCGACGATTTGAAAGGTGACTGTGGTCATCGCTTCCAGCGGGTTGGCAGTGAGATTGGCGGCCGCACCGGCAGCCATAACCACGATCATGGTTTCGCCAATCGCGCGGCTGACTGCCAGCATTACGCCTGCGACAATGCCGGGCAGGGCGGCAGGCACCAGCACGCGGCGGATGGTTTCGGACTTGGTCGCGCCCATGGCCAGGCTGCCATCGCGCATCGCCTGAGGGACGGCTGCGATGGAATCGTCAGCCATGGAGGATACGAACGGAATGATCATCACGCCCATCACGAGGCCGGCAGCCAGTGCGCTCTCGCTCGAGGCATTGCTGATCCCGATGGCCAGCGCCCAGTCGCGGATAGCCGGGGCAACAGTGAGCGCGGCGAAATAACCGTAAACCACCGTGGGAACGCCAGCGAGGATCTCCAGCGCGGGCTTGATCCATGCGCGAAGGCGCGGGTCGGCATATTGGGTGAGGTAGATCGCGCTCATCAGGCCGAGCGGGATGGCAACGATCATGGCGATGATTGCACCGATAAAGATGGTGCCCCAGAACAGCGGAATTGCGCCATAACGCGATCCGTCGGGATTGTTTGGATTGCTCATCGGGTCCGGGCCCCATTGGGTTCCGAACAGGAAATCCATCGGACTGACCATGCCGAAGAACCGAACGGTCTCGAACACCAGGCTGACCACGATTCCCAGCGTCGTCAGAATTGCCACCAGAGATGCCAGCAGCAGGATCATCATCACTGCGCGCTCCACCCGCGTCCGAGCCGTGAAGTCCGGCTTTACCCGCAGGAAAGCCCAGACACCGGTCAGGAATGCGATGACCAGCGTGCTGAGCGCGCCGATGATATTGTATTGCGAAATCGCCGCGCGATAGGGTTCTACCAGAGCTGCGGCCTGTTCATTGAACACCGACCGCGTGCTACCACTGGCAACGGCACGGGCTTCGCTCATGATGGAATCGCGCTGGAATCCAAAGGCTGGCAACTCCGCCGCAGCTGGTGAGGCCAGAACAGCCTGAGACACCAGTTGCGGCGAAATGACAGACCACAGGGCGATGAACATCATCACCGGGATCACTATCCACAGGGCGACATACCATGCGTGATAGGTGGGTAGTGCGGCGATCCTGCCATTTACGGCTTCGCGCTTGAAACCCCAGGCCCGGGCGCGGGCAGCAAGCCACCCGGCCAGGCCCAGGCCCAAAGCCAAAACAAGCAAAATGACAGGAGACATTCAGTCGGACCTTACTTCAGGTCCGCGCCGTTCAGGGTGGTGAGATCCGTCGATTTCTTGGCATTTTCCGCCATCACGTCGTCCGGCGAAGCAACCAGGCCAATTTTGGCCAGCACACCGTCCTTGCCCCAGCTCTTGACCCATTCAGCCAGATATTCAGGCAGGCCGGGGATTGCTGTCAAATGAGCTTTCTTGACGTAGATGTACAGCGGACGTGCACCAGGATAAGCGAAAGTCGAGATATTCGCATAGGTCGGCTCGACACCATTCATCGGCAGGCCCTGCACCTTGTCGAGGTTTTCCTCGAGGTAGGAATAGCCGAATACGCCGACTGCCTTGGAATTGTTCTCGATCTTTTGGACGATCAGATTGTCCTGTTCGCCTTGGTCGACATAGGCACCATCGTTACGCACTTCGGTGCAGATCTGGGTGTGTAGATCCTTGTCGCTGTCCTTCAGAGCTTCCATTTCAGAATTGCTGTCGCAGCCCTGTTCCAGAACCAGTTCCTTGAGCGCATCGCGCGTTCCGGAAGTCGATGGCGGGCCGTAGACCAGGATCGGGTCGGCGGGCAGCGACGGGTCGACATCAGACCACAACTTGGCGGTCTGTTCCTTGCCATATGGCTTGGCCGCCAGTGCTTCGTACACCATTTTCGGGGTCAGGTTCATCATGATCCCGTCCTTCGCTGAACCGAAGGCGATCCCGTCGAGGCCGACCTGCAGTTCAATGATGTCGGTCACGCCATTGGCGACGCAGGTTTCAAATTCGGATTTCTTCATCCGGCGCGATGCGTTGGCCATATCTGGCGTGTTTGCGCCTACGCCTGAGCAGAACAGTTTGATGCCGCCGCCGGTGCCGGTCGATTCGATGATCGGCGAGGACATTCCGGGATTGGACTGGGTGAACGTTTCCGCAATTTTCTTCGCGAACGGATAAACGGTGGACGATCCGACCGCGCGAATCGAATCGCGAGTGGTGTCGCTGCCGCTGCCGCCACACGCGGCGAGCAGGGTAACAGTTGCCAGTGCGGGCAGTGCAAAGATGGTCTTGAATGTCATAATATGTTCCTGTTCCTGACCCCGTAGCAGGGAATCCACATCAAGATTCCGCATTTGCAAACGTGTCTGACCGCCGCATGTTCAACTTATGTGACAAGTTCATGTCACAAAATCCGCTTTCTCTGCAAACGCCGGGATGCGAACTGTCACACAAGTCCCCTGACCAACCTCGCTGCTGATGTCGAGCCGTCCGCGGTGACGTTCCACAATATGCTTCACAATTGCGAGGCCCAGACCCGTTCCGCCGGAGGCGCGGCTGCGCCCTGGATCGGTGCGATAGAACCGGCGGGTAAGGTGGGGAATGTGTTCAGGCGCAATCCCGTCGCCGCGATCCTGTACCACCAGCTTGGCATCACCGCTGTCATCTTCCAGTAAGGAAACGGTCACATTTTTTTCAGGATCGCCATATTTAAGTGCATTGTCGACCAGATTGCGAACCAATTGCTCCAATTGCTTGGCATCCCCCAGGACTGTGATGTCGACAGGGAAGTCGGAATCGATTCGCTGGAGCCGCTCTTCGCCTGCCGCATCGCGGGTAGCAGTTTGGACCAGCTTCCTCAGTTCGACCCGTTCTGCAGGCTCGTCATATTTCTCCGCTTCTACCCGGGAAAGAGACATCAGGTCGCTGACGAGGCTCTGCAGGCGGTTCGCCTCGGCCAGGATCGTCCTGAGGAACTTTTTCGCGGTTTCCTCGGGAACGGCGGCCTCTTCATCGCTCAGCGTCTCGACATAACCGATGATGGAGGCTAGCGGGGTGCGCAATTCGTGGCTGGCATTGGCCACGAAATCGGTATGCGCCCGGCTTATCTGCGCTTCGGACGTCTGGTTGAGCAACTCGACCACTGCAAAACGTTCATCCATGATCTGCCGGTTCATTAGCCAGATGTCCTTGCGCCGCGCGAGGTTCTGGATCAGCGCGCTGCCCGGGCGATCCTGCAGCATCAGGGCAATTGCCTCCGGGTGCCGGAACGCGACCCGCACATCCTGCCCGACAATATGCGACCCCAGCACTTTGCGAGCAGC
>JBFEKH010000075.1:0-9821 GCA_041552775.1 Allopontixanthobacter sp. | reverse complement strand
TGAAGGGCCTCGAGACACTGTCCCTGCGCGCGCACAAGCAGAGCGAAAATGCGCTGAAGCTGGGCCAGTTCATGGAAGACCGCCTCAAAGGTTCCGGTACGGTCATGCTCCACCCCGGCCTGGCCAGCCACCCGCGGCACGAATTGGCGATGCGCCAGATGGATGCCTGCGGCCCGATCTTCAGCTTCGTGGTCGAAGGAGGGCCAGTAGGTAGTGCACGCACGCAGGCGCATGCCATCCTCGACGCGCTGGAACTGATCGATATCTCCAACAATATCGGTGATGCGCGCAGTCTGATGTGCCACCCTGCCAGCAGCACGCATGCCGCAATGGGCGAACAGGCACGTGACGAGATGGGCGTTTCGGAAGGAATGCTGCGGATAAATGTGGGTCTGGAAGACGTGGATGATCTGATCGAGGACATGGGCCAGGCGCTGTCGAAGGCCGGATTGTAACTTTCATTCTTTCCCCATTGTCACTGACAAACAAGGGCTTACTGTGACATCCGATTGATTCGGGGGGAATTGCCAATGCATATCCGTTGGGCCGGCGTTCTGTTTCTGACGGCATTTTGCGGGGCCCATCTTTCCGCCCAGGATAATCTCGCCGTCGCCGTTGTGGCGTCAAAAGGACCTCCGCCAGTTGCAGCCGCTGCCGACGAAATTGTTCCGCCGCTGATCCCGACTTCGGCCTTTGCGGCACAAGGAAATTTTCGCGACGCCATCCTGTCACCGGACGGAAATACGATAGCTATCCAGATGGAATTGGCTGGACAGCCGACCATCGTCTTGTTTGATGCCGAAACCAGGAAACCGATCCAACGGTTCGGCATAGGCGAGAAAGTTGGCCTTGAATGGTTCAGCTGGGCAAGTAACGACCGGCTGTTGGTCGGCCTTTCAAAATCGGGGGACTATTTCGGCACCGAAGCCCTGTTTACCCGGCTATATGTTGCCGACCGAACGACCAACGAATTTCGTTTCATCGGGAAAAAGTCTTCGATCCTGACCGGCGATGACGTGATTTACACCGCGCCTGACGGATCCCACGTCTTGCTCAACATGCAGGCCACCCCATACGAGACCCCGTCGGTTTTCCGCTTCGATCTGGATAAGTCGCGGCAAGGAAAACAAGTCGAAAAACCGCGCGCCGATATCTGGAATTACTTTGCAGACAGTGCCGGTGTGGTCCGGGTCGGATCCGGCTGGAACAATGATCGCCTGCGGGTCTTTTACCGCAAGGCCGAGGGTGAGAAAATGGAATCGGTTGGCAGGTTTGAAGCCGGTGAAGCAGACGCGGAGCTGTGGGATGTCGCCTACATCAAACCGGGATCGGATATCGGTTATGTCATCGATCGCGGGGAAAGCGGACGGACGGAATTGCAGTCGTTTGATTTCGCCAGGCGTGAGAAGGTCGAGGCGATTTATGCCAATGCCGGTTGGGATGTCGAATCAGCGCTGATCAGCAAGGATGGTGATCCGATTGCGGCCTTTTTCACCGATGACCGAAGCCGGGTGGTCTGGTTCGGCGAAAACGACCGGAAACTGCAAAGCGGTCTCGACAAGGTGCTAAAGGAAGACGAAGTCTGGATTTCCTCCCGGGCGAGGGATGGTTCGCGCATGTTGGTGGTCGCAGGTGGGGAAGCCGATCCCGGAGTGCTTTACGTCTACACGCCGGACGAAAGGCAGCTCGATATCTTCTCGGAATTTCGGCCGGAGGTGAATTTTGGCCATCTGGCGAAGCCCAAGCCGGTCGATTATAAAGCCCGCGACGGAACCAAGGTCACCGCTTATCTGACCCTGCCGCGGGGACGCGGCGTGAAAAAGCTGCCGCTGATCCTGTTGCCGCATGGCGGGCCTTACGGGGTCCGGGACCAGTTGCGTTATGATGACGAGGTCCAGTTGCTGGCCAATCGCGGCTACGCGGTGCTGCAACCCAATTACCGTGGTTCATCGGGTTACGGCTTGCAGTTCTCTCGCCTGGGTGATGGTCAGATCGGCCGCAAGATGCAGGACGATATCGACGATGCGATGGATTGGGCCGTGGCGCAGGGGATTGCCGACCCGAACAGGGTTTGCGTCGTCGGCGGAAGTTACGGGGGCTATGCAGCCTTGTGGGCAGTCACCCGCAATCCAGAACGGTACCGCTGCGCGGCCAGTTGGGCAGGTGTAACCGACTGGGACAGCCAGCTCAGATATGACCGGAATTTCTTCTCCCGCAAAGGCGGCAAGAAATGGCGCAGCCGCGTCGAAGGCGGGGAAGACGGTTTCGACCTGGATAGTGTCTCCCCCTATCGGCAGGCGGGCAAGCTGACCCGGCCCACTTTGCTGGCGCATGGGACGGATGACAACAATGTGCCGTTCAGCCAGTTCAAGAAAATGCGCGATGTAGCGCACAAGACTTCCGCCCCGGTTGAACTGCTAGTGATCGAGGACGAGGGGCATTCGTTCTCCAAACCTGAAAACGAGCAGAAATGGTACGATACGTTGATCGGTTTCCTGGCAAGGCATAATCCGGCGGATTGATCCGAAACAACGTTGATACACATGATTGACGGTTTTGCGGATCCCCCCGCGCAAACGTGCGGCACTCGCGGCGGAACCTGGTTAATTTGGACCGAATACAAGTATCAAAAACTTGGCTGCTTTATCAATTGGTAAACCCTAGTTCCACTAGGCAGGCCGGCTATGGAGCGGGTCAAGTTTTCTTTGTACGGTCTTGGAAGACCACTGGTTACCGGGCTGGTGTTTTACCTGCTTGCCCATTTGTCGCTCGTGGCATCCATGGGCAGCAACGGCCTTGCCACTATCTGGCCGCCAAGCGGGGTCTTGCTGGCAGTCCTGCTGCTCACTCCGCGGGATCGCTGGCTCGGGATTATCCTGGCATGCGGCGCTGCTAGTGTCGTAGCCAATTACACTGCCAGCTCTGATCTGCTGCTCGCATTCGGTTTCAGTCTGGCAAACATGGCTGAAAGTCTGCTCGTAATCCGGTTGCTCGGGCCGAAGTCGCGCCGTTTCGGTGCCTTCGGCGAACCCTATCGCATCATCCAGTTCGCACTTGCAGCCGTCGCCGGCGGTCTCGCCAGCGCATCGATCGCGACCTACTTTGTTGGCGGCTGGTCGAGTTCCGTATTCGTTTCGTGGGCCACGACGGTCATTCTCGGAATGCTGATCGTGACACCGATAATCGTGACATCTGCGCATTACGTATCGAGCAAGCGCGCTCCGATTACCGGGCGGGACGTGGCGCTGGGGATTCTTGCACTGTGCATGGTCGCTCTTGTTACGATGTTGGCCTTCGCCCAATCGGACTATCCACTGCTGTTCGTCCCGTTGGCGGCGGTCATCATGGTAACCTATCTGTTCGGCTCTCCGGGCGCTGCGGCCAGCGTGTTCGTGATTGCGGTGATTGGATCCATCGCCACCGTCAACGGACTTGGTCCGATCCCGGTGGTGGACGGCGACCGGGTAATGAATGTCCTGTTCTTCCAGTTCTTCCTGGTAATTGCCCTGATGTCCTCCTTCCCGCTCGCCGCATTGCTGGCGCAGCGCGCAAACAACCTTGCCGATCTGGAGCACAGCAACCGGATGCTGGAAATGGCCGAGCAGGCGGCGCATGTCGGGCACTGGCGGGTGGAACTGAAGAACATGCAAATGTTTTGGTCGGCAGAAGTTTACCGGATCCACGGTTTCGATCCGGAATTTGATCTAAACCTCAACACTTCACTGCTTGCCTATCATCGGGATGACCGGAAGAGAGTGAAGACCATCCTTCAGCACACTTTGGATACCGGTGCTCCGTTTGATTTCGAGGCGCGGCTGGAGCGCCCGGATGGCGAAGTTCGCCATATCAACAGCAGAGGCGAGTTGGAGCGCAATCCGGCAAACGGCAAACCGATTGCGGTTTTCGGGATGTTCATGGATGTGACCGAGCGGGTTAAATCGCTGCGGGAACTCGAAAAGGCACGCAGCAAGGCGGAAATGGAAGCGCGCAATGCGGCCCAACTCGCCGAAACCGATCAGCTAACAGGGCTGGCTAACCGCCGGAAGATCCTCGAAGACCTGCGCACCGAAATTGCCCGGGCGGAATCCTTCGGGCAGCCGCTGACCATTGCGGTGCTGGATGTCGATCATTTCAAGAATATCAACGATACGCTGGGCCACGCGGCGGGTGACGAGGTCTTGTCCCAGTTGGCGCGGATCTTCGCCCGGACCCTTCGCAAGGAAGACAAGATCGGCCGCGTCGGTGGGGAGGAATTCGTCATCATCCTGCCCGGCACCGCCCTAGAAGCAGCCACGCCGCTGGCAGACCGGCTCCGCGCGCATATCGCCGAAACCAATTGGCCGGGCACGAAACTGGACAAGGTGACGGTAAGTATCGGGATTGCCAGCCATTCGCGCGGACAGGATGACCGCACCTTGATTCAGGCGGCGGATCAGGCGCTTTATACTGCAAAGCGCGACGGACGAAACCTGCTGCGCGTGGCGGCCTGACTCGCAGGTTACCGGGTCCGCCCCGGGTGCCCCGCTTGTGCAGCGCAGCATAGCGCTCTAGGGAGTGGCAGAACTTTCCCTCTATCGCCCCTTTATCGCAGCCCCCGGTTCGGCGCTGCACTACGTTCTACAGGATTTGTCCATGACCACCGCAACCGCGCTGTTTAATCTTGCGCGCCCGACACGGCTGGCGACATTCAAGCAGGATTGGTTCGGCAATATCCGCGGCGATATCCTGGCCGGGATGGTCGTGGCGCTGGCTCTGATTCCGGAAGCGATCGGTTTCTCGCTCATCGCCGGGGTCGATCCCAGTGTAGGCCTGTATGCCTCCGTCGCGATTGCTATGGTGATCGCGTTCACCGGCGGCCGCCCCGGCATGATCTCTGCCGCGACCGCTGCAGTCGCCGTGGTGGTGGTGCCGCTGGTGCGCGAACACGGCGTGGAATATCTGTTTGCCGCGACGATCCTGATGGGCATTATCCAGGGTATCGCAGCACTGCTGCGGCTCGACCTGTTGATGCAATTCGTTTCGCGCAGCGTCATCACCGGTTTCGTCAATGCGCTGGCGATCCTGATTTTCATGGCGCAGATCCCGCAGCTTACCAATGTCGGCTGGGAAACCTATGCGATGGTGCTGGGCGGGCTTGCGATCATTTACGGCCTGCCGCGGCTGACCAGGATTGTTCCATCACCGCTGGTTGCGATCCTGTTGCTGACCGCAGCAACGGTATGGTGGAATCTTCCGGTGAACAATGTCGCGGGCGAGGGCAAGCTGCCCGATGGTCTGCCCACCTTCGGCCTGCCGGATATCCCGCTGACGTGGGAAACGCTGCAGATCATCCTGCCTTATTCACTTACAATGGCCGCAGTCGGCCTGCTGGAATCGCTGCTGACGGCGCAGATTGTCGATGATCTGACGCATACCGATAGCAACAAGCAGCGCGAAAGCGGCGGCCAGGGCATAGCTAATGTCGTGGCGGCCATGTTCGGCGGAATGGGAGGCTGCGCGATGATCGGACAGTCCGTGATCAATATCGCCAGCGGCGGGCGCGGGCGCCTGTCCAGCTTTGCCGCGGGCGCTTTCCTGCTGATCCTGCTGACGGTGCTGGGCGACTGGGTTGGCCGCGTGCCGATGCCAGCGCTGGTTGCGGTGATGATCATGGTCAGCATCGGGACCTTCAGCTGGAGCTCAATCGCGAACCTGCGCCGCCATCCGCCGACCTCGTCCATCGTGATGGTGGCGACGGTGGTCGTGGTGGTGTTTACCCACGACCTGGCGCTGGGTGTGCTGACCGGTGTGCTGCTGTCGGGCATCTTCTTTGCCGGCAAGGTGCGCAGCATGTTTGACGTGACCCGCACGCGTCGCCCGCATAGCGCGGTCTATACCGTCACCGGCCAAATCTTCTTCGCCTCGGTCGACCGCCTGCTTCGCGAAATCGGGCCGGAAGGTGATTACGAAGACGCCTCAAGCCATGTCGTAATCGATGTCAGCAAGGCGCATTTCTGGGATATCTCGGCCATCGGCGCGCTCGACAAGGTAGTCGACCGGATGCGCCGCCACGGCCGCCACGTGCGGATCGTGGGCATGAACAGGGCGAGCGCCGATCTGGTTGACCGTTTTGCGCTGGAGGACCGGACCGGATTAGAAGATGGTCTGGCCCCACACTAACGCGCATTAAGCGGCGGCGGGCACCCGGCCATAGGTTAGGCGGCGCCACAAGGCTTCCATCGGCCCTTGCGCATGATGGGCCAGCCACCAATGCGACAGGGCTAACTGCGTCACAAGGATGGCGACGGCCACCGCGTAGAAAGCGGGCACGGAAAGCTGCCCCATCAGGCCAAAGCCGATGCCGTAGAACAGGACGGCCCCGATCACCGAATGCGAGAGATAAATGGTCAGCGCCATCCGTCCCACGGGTGCCAGCAGGCCCATGGCGCGCCGGCCGTGGGGCCACAGCAGCGCAAATCCGACGGCATAGGCGATGGCGCCGGGTACGGTTCCGATCAGCGAAGGCAGGCTGGTTTGGTTCAGGCCCGGGTTGCCGGCATAGAAGTAGCTGGCGGGAATACTGATCGCCAGCCCGCCAACCAGCAGATGCCACAGCAGCTTGCTGTTTTCCAGAATCGACCCGTCGTGCAGCCGCCGGCCAGCCGCCATGCCCAGCAGCATCAATCCGAGCACCTTGGGTATCCGCCAGTTTTCAAGTTTGCTCGACCTGGTGTATTCCGGCCGAAGCACCAGATCGCGAATTCACGCCAACTGCCTTGGCCGAGGAATTCGGACGACGAGATGTTGTCGAAGTCCACGCCCGACCAGCTATCCATGGTAGCGGCGAGAGCATACAGGCGCGCGCCGGGATTGATCCCGATCGCATTGGCGATCAATGCGCCCGCAATCGGAATGGCTAAAACCAGCAGCATTGCGGCCACGACCAATGTCCGTTCGCTCCATTTGTGGAACCACGGCAGGGTGAGGCCGAGCAAGGCGTAGAGCGTCAGTATGTCCCCGTCCCACAGGAACTGCGCATGGATCAGCCCGACGACCAGCAACCAGCCGGCGAGGCGGCGGAAAATCGTCACCCCATCGGCCCCGCGCGCAGTCAGCCGGTCCAATTGAAGAGCAAATCCGGCTCCGAACATCATCGAAAACAGGCTGTAGAATTTGCCGTCGATCAGAAAGTGGTGGAACCGGTACTGCGCGGTGACCGAATCATTGGCCCACATCGCCAAACTGCGGGCGTCATTTTCGAGTCCTATTCTGTTGAAAAACTCTCGGCGCGTAATTTTAATGCGCATGGTTGCTCAAATTGAATCATCTTTAGCGGAGCGGGGAAGCGATGTTTTGTACCGGGAGTGGCAATTAGAAGAAAATTATTGGACCTTCTAAAAGGCCGACTTTTTCAACAGAATAAGTCCGAAGCCGGAACAATAGAGGATGTTGGCCAGGAATATCCCGAACAGGGCAAACCCGCGCAGCGCATCGAGTAAATCTATGCGGCTGCCGCCCGCGACAGCTGCGGCCAATTCACGTGACTGCTTCATTTTCTTCCCCCTCCAAAGCATCGAGCTATCGCGGATTTCCAGACCAGCCCAGAATTTTGACGTCTGACCGCATGCTATGACGATCATGCAACGACTGAGGGAAAATCGTACTGCAATTGTTCAAACATCCCCTGCGGCCATTGGACAGCACGGAAAATGGCGTTATCCTGCCCGCACGATGAAAGAGCTATTCCAGCACGCCGCGATCACGCAGGGTATCACCGTCCGGGTGGCGGTCAGCTTTTTGCCTGAACAATCGCAGCCGGATGCGGGCAAGTGGTTCTGGGTCTATCACATCCGGCTGGAAAACGGTTCGGACGAACAGGTTCAACTGAAGATGCGGCATTGGCGAATTACTGACGCGCGCGGGCTGGTCAATCATGTCGACGGCGAAGGCGTGGTGGGCGAAACCCCGATTCTCGCACCCGGGCAGACTCATGATTATGTATCGGGCTGCCCGCTGACGACGCCGCAGGGTTCGATGGAGGGATATTTCACCTTCACCCGTGCAGATGGCACCCCGTTCGAAGTTGCGATTCCCTATTTCCCGCTGGCGGCACCCGCTACCGCGCATTGATCAGGTAAATCGCCATTTGGCGGCTGGATCAGCCATCGCATCGAGGAAAGCGCGCACCTTCGGCGTGCGGTTCAGATCGACATGGGTCACCAGCCATAATTGCACATCCCATTCAGCGCGCGGCGGCAGGACTTCCACCAGTTCGGGATAATCGGCGGCAAGATATTGCGGCAGGAAGCCGATACCCGCGCCCGCCAATACGGCATGTGTGTGGCTGGGGATGTCATTACTGGCCAGCACGATATCCTGAACGGAGATATGCTGCGCCATCCATTTCATGAACGGCGCGCGCGGGTTCGCCGCATCGCTGCCGACATAGCGGTGTCCCGCCAATTCCGCCTCGCCGCCGGGCAGGCCGTGGCGCGCGGCATAGATTTGGTGCGCATATAGCCCGACATGCATGGTGCCGACATCGCGCACCACATTGTCCGGGTCCTGCGGTTTGGCCCCGACTCGCAGCGCCACATGCGCTTCGCCATATTCCAGCTTGGCCAGATCTTGACTGGCGAGAAAGTGGGCTTTCACCAGTGGATAGCGCCGCCCGAATTCGGCGATCACCGGGAACAGGTGCTCGGCCATCTGCGCGATCGAGGTAATCACCAGGTCGCCCTCGATCACCTCGGCCTGGCTCTTGGCGTGGAGGAACAATTGGTCGAACTGCTCCTCGCTCGCTTCGGCAATCCGCAGCAGGCGGCGCCCCAGATCGGTGGGCAGGAAACCGCGCCGGCTGCGCTGGAACAATTTCGCCCCAAGCACCCCCTCCAGAGTATCGATATGGCGAGTGATGGTGGCGCGGTGGACATTGATGGCATCGGCAGCCGCGCTGACTGTTCCCACCCTGGCAACGGTTGCGGCAGTCCTGATTTCATTCCAATGCTGCATCACATCCGACCTATTGCTGCAAAAACGCGCATCAAATGCGCAATTGCGCCTCTACACCGGTTTTATGCGGCATGCCATAGGGGGCAATGAAGCTACAATCAGGAGACATTCCGATGAAAATACTCGCCTTTTCCGCCAGCAATTCCAGCCAGTCGATCAACCGCAAGCTGGTCGAACATGCTGCTGACGTGATCAAGACCGAAATCATGCCCGATGCAGAAATAGAGACGCTCAATCTCCATGATTACGAAATGCCGATTTATTCGATGGACCGCGAAATGGCTGACGGTATTCCCGACCTGGCCGAGCAGTTCCGTGCGAAGATCGCCGGGGCCGATGCGTTGCTGATCTCCTTCGCGGAACATAACGGCCATTATACAGCCGCCTACAAGAACATCTTCGACTGGGCATCGCGGCTCGAAGGGCGGGTCTATGCTGGCAAGCCAATGGTCGCCATGGCTGCCTCGCCCGGCCCCGGTGGTGCCGCCAGCGTATTGGCTTCCGCGAAAACATCCGGCCCATATTTCGGTTCGGACATCAAGGGCAGCCTGAGCGTGCCCAATTTCGGCGCAGCATTTGACGATGATGCGGGTGTATTGTCCGATAAAGAACTGGCCGCAAAATTGCGCGAGGCATTGCGCGGCCTGGTTTCCGCCCAAGTCGAAGCAGCATAGGAAATCAAGTATGGCGGGCGGCCACCGGATCGGGGCCGCCCGCTGATTGCTGGCAGGGGTGATGACTTACGGTTGGGCGACCGTCACCATCTTGCCGACGCTGTTCCATTCCTCGCGCGGTGACCAATTTCGGTTGGTCCCGAGGAAGGAATGGTC
>JBFEKH010000074.1:0-9950 GCA_041552775.1 Allopontixanthobacter sp. | reverse complement strand
GCAGTATTTCGAGCATTGATGGGCTAATGTGACTATCCGCCTTCTAGTCCCTTGCCTCGTTACGCAATCGAGAGAATAGCTTCTGCGCAGGGTGTGTTGCGACCAGTATGACAGGGGCACTGCCGTCATGGACGAGATTGAATGCATTGTGATTGGTGCGGGCGTTGTCGGCCTTGCCTGCGCTGCTGCGATTGCCCGTTCCGGACGAGAAGTTCTCGTCCTTGAAGCCGAAAATGCGATCGGTACGCATACGAGCAGTCGCAACTCGGAAGTTATCCATGCCGGCATCTATTATGAACCGGGCAGCCTGAAGGCCGAATTATGCCGACGCGGCAACCATCAGCTCTACGCTTATGCCAAAGACCGCGGCATTCCATTCCTCAAGACCGGAAAGCTAATCGTTGCCTGCTCAGACGGACAGGTCAACAAGCTCGAGGCAATCCGGCGCAACGCGATAGCGAATGATGTCGATGACATCGAATTAATGACACCGCAGGAGGCAAACAGACTCGAACCCGCGGTGACTTGCAACGCAGCTTTGTTTTCACCTTCGACCGGCATTATCGATAGCCATGCATACATGCTTGCATTGGCAGGCGAGCTAGAAGCGAATGGCGGTATGATCGCGCTGCAAACACGTGTGTCAAATTGCGACCTCAGCGAAGACAGGATCATCGTCACAACGTGCGGCGAAAATGCGATGCGATTGAGTGCGCGTCACGTTATCAATTGTGCCGGCTTGATGGCACCAGCGGTCGCCCGTTCCATGAACGGCCTGAAGGAAAACAGTGTCCCGCAAACGCACTATGCAATCGGGCATTACTATCGACTGACCGGCCGCAGCCCCTGCCAACGGCCGGTTTACCCACTGCCGGAACCAGGCGGACTGGGCATTCACCTGACCGTCGATCTGGGTGTACAGGCCAAGTTCGGGCCCGATGTCCGATGGATCGACAAGATTGACTATTCTTTCGACGACAGTCGCTTCGGAGAATTCGTCTCGGCGATACAAGCCTATTTGCCGGAGTTGCAGGCTGATCGGCTTGCCCCAGACTATACTGGTATAAGGCCGAAGATCGTCGGAGCCGGACAACCAGCCGCCGACTTTCGGATCGATGGGGCCGAAGTCCATGGCTGCCGCGGCGTTGTAAACCTGTTCGGGATCGAATCTCCGGGGCTGACCGCAAGCCTTGCCATTGGCGATCACGTGGCCGATTTGGTGCGTCGCTCGGGCTAGAATGCTCTTCCCGGTTTCACCAGCAGATCCAGACAGGTAAGATACCCAAGGCACGGCATCATGACGCAACACCAGGCAACCCTCTCGCTGATACTTTGGGCATTGACCTTTGCAGTAGCAGGGGGGGCGGCGCGTTATGCCTCACGCTTCTTGATCGAAACCCGCTATCTTATCGCGCTGTTTTGCATGCTTGCCCTCATTCTGGAATTTGTCATCCGGCCGGCCATGGGTGGGCGGCGAAACCTCGGCGCGCTCATATTGAACTGCACAGCAGCGATAGGTGCGATCATCACGATCAAGTGGACACTGGAGGGTATCCATCCCTGGCTTCGGTGAAGCCCGACTGACCGGGCGGGATGGCGCAGACTATACCGATGGCGATCGGCGTGTAAAAACGCGGCCCGGGTCTTTTCAGCGGTCAAACCGGTGCTAAGGAAATTTGGTGGCGAGGGCGGTGCATGATGCCCCCATGCCAATTGACCATAGCTAGCCGGAGCGCACTGGATGATCCGCCAATATGCCACTTCAGGTTCCCCCTACGAAACGCAGTTCGGTTTTTGCCGCGCGGTACGCAGCGGGCAGCGGATCATCGTTTCCGGCACCGGCCCAATCGAGGATGACGGTTCCACCACGCCGGGCGATGCTGCGGCGCAGGCTGACCGGTGTTGCGCGCTGATCGTAAAGGCTATCGAGGAATTGGGCGGAACGGCAGGGGACGTGGTCCGCACGCGTATGTTCCTGACCGATATTTCCGAGGAGGACGCGGTGGGCTCGGTCCACGCAAGATTCTTTGCAGATGCGCGGCCTGCCGCGACGATGGTGGGCGTGGCTGCGCTGTGCCGCCCGGAATGGCTGGTCGAGATCGAAGCCGAAGCGCTGGTGGACAGTCGAAAAGATTAAGTAGTTACCAGACCGGGTGCATCAGGCAGACCTTTACGCTAACGAGGCGATATGAACGATCAATTCCAACTCAACGAAGACCAGCTGGCGATCCAGGAAATGGCCCAGCGGTTCACCGCCGACAACATTACGCCCTTCGCGGCGGAATGGGATGAAAAGAAGATATTCCCGCGCGATGTGATCAAATCCACCGCTGAACTTGGCTTCGGCGCGATTTACGTATCCGAAGAATCGGGCGGCATCGGCCTTGGCCGACTCGAGGCCGCCATCATCATGGAAGCCATGGCGTATGGCTGTCCGGCGACCAGCGCATTCATCTCGATCCACAACATGGCCGCGTGGATGATCGACCAGTTCGGTGGGCAGGAGGTCAAGGACCGTTACCTGCCCGATCTGGTGAGCATGGAAAAACTCGCCAGCTATTGCCTCACAGAGCCGGGTTCCGGCTCCGATGCGGCTGCGCTCAAGACATCGGCCAGGCTGGACGGCGATCATTACATCGTGAATGGCACCAAGCAGTTCATTTCCGGCGGCGGCGTCAATGATGTCTATGTCACCATGGTCCGCACCGGCGACCACAAGACGGGCGGGATCACCTGCCTGGTGGTGGACAAGGATACGCCGGGCGTCAGCTTCGGCGCACCGGAGAAGAAACTCGGCTGGAATGCCAGCCCCACCGCGCAGGTTATTTTCGACGATGCCCGCGTGCCGGTGGGCAACCGCGTGGGCGCAGAGGGCGAAGGCTTCCGCTTTGCAATGATGGGTCTCGATGGCGGGCGGCTGAATATCGGCGCATGTTCGCTGGGCGGCGCACAGCGCTGCCTGGACGAGGCGATTGCTTATACCAAGGACCGCAAGCAGTTCGACACCGCCGTGGCCGATTTCCAGAACACCCAGTTTATGCTGGCCGATATGGCGACCGATCTGGAGGCCGCCCGAGCCCTCCTTTATCTTGCCGCCGCCAAGGTGACGGCCAATGCGCCGGATAAATCCCGCTTCTCCGCCATGGCGAAGCGGCTGGCGACCGACAACGGCAGCAAGATCGTCAACGATGCGCTGCAATTGTTCGGCGGCTATGGTTATCTGCAGGACTACCCGATCGAACGTTTCTGGCGCGACCTGCGTGTTCATTCGATCCTGGAAGGCACCAATGAGGTCATGCGGATGATCGTAGGCCGGGACTTGCTGCGCCAGTGAGTGAGATGGGTAAATTACGCCTTGATATGGTGACTCTGCTGGTGCCCGAATATGATGCGGGGATTGCATTCTACCGGGACGTGCTCGGGTTTGACTTGATTGAGGACACGGTCATGTCGGACACGAAGCGGTGGGTTGTTGTGGGGTCTGACCACGGCATGCGCCTGCTGCTCGCCAAGGCAACCACGCCCGAACAGCATGCGGCCATTGGAAACAGTGCCGGCGACCGGGTGGCGTTTTTCCTACATACCGATGATTTCGATGCTGCATTTACCAGATACACCGCGGCAGGGGCCAAATTCGAAAGCCCGCCACGTAGCGAGCCATATGGAAAGGTCGCGGTGTTCCGTGACCCCTATGGCAATCGCTGGGACCTTATTGAAAGCAAAACATGACTGACGAGATCAACGCTCATATTCACGGCCAGGCTGGCCATCTTTCGCTCAATCGCCCCAAGGCGCTGCACGCGCTGACGCTGGACATGTGCCACGCGATGAGCGCTGCGCTGAGCGAATGGGCGGCAGATGACGCCGTGAAAGCCGTCATAATCGACCATGCCGAAGGTCGCGGATTTTGCGCAGGCGGGGATATCGCTTTCCTGCGCAATTCGGCGCTGAACGATGGCGGCGTTTCGGGCCGCAAGTTCTTCCATGACGAATACCAGCTCAACCATCAGCTATTCACCTTTGCCAAGCCGGTGGTCGCGTTCATGGACGGGATCACCATGGGCGGCGGCGTGGGCATCTCGCAGCCCGCCAAATTCCGCGTTGCGACGGAGAACACTCGCTTTGCCATGCCCGAAACCGGCATCGGCCTGTTCCCTGATGTGGGCGGCGGATGGTATCTGTCGCGCCTCGGCGGACGGATCGGCCAGTTCCTGGCGCTGACAGGCGCACGGCTGGATGGTGCGGAATGCCTGTGGGCAGGCCTGGCGACACATTATCTGCCCTCGGAAAAACTGGCCGAGGCAAAGGCGCGGATCAGCGCCGATCCCAGCCGGATATCGGGCATATTGTCCGAACTTTCGGTCACCCCTCCCAAGGCACGGATCGAGGAAAATGCGGACAAGATCGCCAAATTCTTCGGCTCCGACGAATACGAAATCATCCTTGCTGGACTGGAAGCGGATGACAGCGACTGGTCGCAGAAAGAACGCGATACCCTTGGCACCAAGAGCCCGCAGACCTGCAAGGTCGCGCTGCGCCAGCTGGCCACCAGCGCGGATCTGACGGATTTTGCCGACAATATGCGCATGGAATACCGGATTGCATCGCGCGTCCTGGTGCGCCCGGATTTTGCCGAGGGCGTGCGCGCCGTGATCGTGGACAAGACCGGCGATCCGCAATGGAACCCAGCCACGCCCGAAGGTGTAACCGACACCCTGCTGGACGCAATCTTTGCGCCGCTGCGAGACAATGAAGAATGGAATCCCCTATGAGCTACGAAACCATCCTGACCGAGACCCGCGGCGCCGTGACGCTGATCACGCTCAACCGGCCGCAAGCGCTCAATGCCCTGAACGGACAGGTGCTGGACGATTTGATCGCCGCATTTGCCGCCTATGAATCTGACGACAGCCAGCGCTGCGCAGTCCTGACCGGATCAGGCGAAAAAGCCTTCGCTGCCGGGGCCGACATCAAGGAAATGGCCGACAAGGAAGCGGCCGATTTCTATCTGGAGGATTTCTTTGCCAAATGGACCAGCCATGTGGTCGAGGCGGTGCGCAAGCCGTGGATCGCAGCGGTCAACGGGTTTGCACTGGGTGGCGGGTGCGAACTCGCGATGATGGCCGACTTCATTCTCGCTTCCGATCAGGCGAAATTCGGCCAGCCCGAAATCAAGCTGGGCGTCGCCCCCGGCATGGGCGGTTCGCAGCGCCTGACCCGCGCCGTAGGCAAATCGAAGGCGATGGAAATGTGCCTGACCGGCCGGATGATGGGCGCGGAAGAAGCCGAAAGCGCTGGACTCGTCGCCCGCGTGGTGCCGCATGACGAGTTGATGACGGAAGCCATGAAAACCGCTACCACCATCGCCGGAATGCCCCCGATGGCCGCAATCGTGAACAAGGAAATGGTCAACGCCGCCTTCGAAACTGACCTCGCCCAAGGGATCCGGCACGAACGCCGCTTGTTCCAGATCCTGACCGCCAGCGAAGACAAGGTCGAAGGCATGGCCGCGTTTATCGAAAAGCGTGCGGGCGTGTGGAAGGGGCGTTAATCCTGAAGGGCATTGGCTTACTTTGTGCCGGAGCGCTAATTGTCTGGCTGGGTCTGTCCGGCTGGAAAAATCGACGTGAAGAGCGGATCAGCCTGATCGAAGTTGCCATTTTGAAAACGGGCGGCGCAAAGCCACTTCCGCACAATCAATGGGACCGCGCAATGGCATATCTGCAGCCTGTCCTGATGTTGATTTTTGGACCAGCCATGATCTTGCTCGGCTTCGTTCTTCTGTTTGTTTAATCGGAGAGTAACATGAAAATCGCCTTTATCGGACTCGGCAACATGGGCGCGGGGATGGCCGCCAATCTGGTCAAGGCGGGCCACACGGTCCGCGCGTTCGACCTCAGCGAAGTCGCGCTGGGACAGGCCAAGACCAATGGCTGCGCTACATTCCCCACCGCCAAAGAAGCGGTGCAAGGCGTGGATGCGGTGGTATCCATGTTGCCCAATGGCGGGATCGTTTCGCGCGTTTTCGCCAGCGATGTGATCGGCCACGCGCCGTCCGACGCGATCCTGATGGATTGTTCGACCATCGATGTGGCCACCGCTCGCGACGTGATCGGCGCGGCCACTGCGGCGGGTTATGACATGGTCGATGCGCCGGTTTCGGGCGGCATCGCAGCGGCTCAGGGCGGGACGCTGACCTTCATGGTCGGCGGGACAGACAATGCCTTCACCCGCGCAGAACCGATCCTGTCCGCCATGGGCAAGGCAGTGATCCATGCCGGCGGGGCAGGCGCGGGACAGGCCGCGAAGATCTGCAACAACATGCTGCTGGGTATCCACATGATCGGTACGTGCGAGGCGTTTACGATGGCGCAGAAGCTGGGGCTGGACCCGCAGACATTTTACGACATTTCTTCGGTCAGTTCAGGCCAGAACTGGTCCATGACCAGCTATTGCCCAGTACCCGGTGTTGGCCCGCAAAGCCCGGCGGACAATGATTATCAGGGCGGCTTTGCCACCGCGCTGATGCTCAAGGATCTGAAACTGGCAATGGAGGCGGCAGAAAGCGCAGGCATGGAAACCCCGCTCGGCGCCCATGCCAAGGCGCTGTACGAACAATTCGCCGAGAAGCATTCGGACCTCGATTTCTCAGCGATCATCAAGACGCTTTAGGCGGGTTTTCTCAGATCGGCCGAAATCCTCGCGAGCCAATCGCGCGGGGCCTGCCGCTTGCCCACGTCGGCGACGAATTCCTGTCCTCGCGCCACGCTTTTCAGCCTGCCTCCCGGGAGCCAGCGGTCCGTGCGGTCGTGATAGGTTAATCCGCCCGGTCGGAGCCATTCTGGGCGGTGCCACAGGCTGGGCGGGCCGCCGGCGATTGTCAGGCGCAAGCTATCAGGGGCAGACCGCGCTGTGCAGCCCGGCCCGCGGTAGATAACATCGTTTCTGGCGTGCAAACCTAGCGCATGGGGGTGGCCTAGATCGGCAAGCTTGGCCTTTTGCGCGCTGTCACAACCCGACAGGTCGATCATTTCCGCGACCTCGAGATAGCCGAAAATACGGTGATGCGTCTCGCGGCTCGCTTCTTCACGATAGAGGCCGAAAAACAGGAAAATATCGCCCACGCCGACGCCTTGATTGACCAGGTGCGTCTGCGCCGCGCCGCATTGCCCGAACAGGCATTCGCCCGCGCCGGTGAACATCGGATCGTGGTGACAATAATCGTCCGCACCCAACTTGCCCCGACTGGCGGCGGACACCAAATCGCCCAGCCCGAGATCGCCATAGGTGGTACGCGAATGTCCGCCGCTGGGGATCGGCAGGCTGACCGGCATTCCGCCAACTATGGGTGAAGCGCCGCCTCCCGCCGCGCTGTCGAACCCCTTGCGGCTGAAGATTATCCGCAAGGCTTACGGAACCTGCAGCGCCTGCGCCTCTGCGCGCAGCCGTGCCGCCTGCTCGGGGTTGGCCGCAATCGCATCCTTCAGCGCCCTCGACGCCTGATCAGGCTGGCCGAGCGTCATCCGGCTGCGCATCAGCATCACCCAGCCATTCACATCGCCCGGCTCGCCGCGAAGCCGCGTGTCGAGCCGTTCGACCATGCTTTCAGCCATTGATTTCTGTTCGCTGGGCGAGATCGCACTGGCTGCAGCAATCTGGTCCTGCGAGGGGCCCGGTATGGCATTACCGGCGGTCAGCGTAGGAACGGCGGCCGCAATCGGCGCGGATGCGGCACGTTCCTTATCCACCTTCGCGAGCATCGGTGCGGTGTCGATCTGGTTGATCTTGCCGACCTGTTCGATGGTGCGGCGCAGATTATCTTCCCACACCGCGCCTGGCGGGGTCTCCTTCAGTAGCGCCACCCAGTCACCTATCGCGCCGCGCGGATCTCCCGCCAGGTCCTTGCGCACACCCAGAAAATAGCGCGCCCGCGGATCGGTGGGATCAAGATCGATCGCCTTTTCAAAGGCGGTCACAGCATTTGCCGGCATTGGATCACGCTGGCTGGCCATCACGCGGGATTCGCCCAGCGCCGACCACAGCACGGCATTTTCCGGATCGCCTTCGATCGCCTGGCGATAGGCGCGGGCGGCCTGTTCATAACCGCCGGCGGAAAAATGAGCGAAGGCCAGTTCCTGCCATGCCTTCGAATTCAAAGGATCTTCTTCCGCACGGGCCTGCAATTCGGGAATTGTCAGCGGTGCCTGCTCGATCGCCTCGGCCAATTCCAGAGAGACCACAGGATTGAATGCACGGTAACCGATCGCGCCCACAACCAGTGCAGTTCCAACCAGGAAAGCGATCAATCCAATGCGCGATTTCTTTGCTGGAGGGGCGGTGTTTGCTGCGCCGGGCGCATCGCTCAGGTCTCGATCGGTCATCACCGCGAGCTAGCAGCCAAGCGCACGCGCGGCAATCAAATCGAAGCCTTCAAATTGCGGGAAGATGGGGGTGGCGCTTTGACGCTGATTGCTTATGGTACTGCAAAACATAAATGGGTCGCGGGACGCATCGGGGGGTCACGCATGCCAGGTAAAAATGGGCAAGCAAACTATAGCATTGCCATAATCGGTTCAGGGCCTGCAGGCCTTAGCGCAGCTGCGCATGCGGCCGCGCTGGGCATGGCGCATGTCCTGATCGAGAAGACCGATCACCTGTCCGACACGATCTACAAATACCAGAAGGGCAAGCATGTCATGGCGACGCCCAGCAATCTGGTGCTTCGCTCCGACCTGGATTTCGACGCCGGCAAGCGCGAATTCATTCTCGACACCTGGGATGAACAGATTGCTTCGGGCAAAATCAACGTCCAGCTGAACTCCGAAGTCACCGCGATCACCGGGCAGACCGGCAGTTTCGTGATCGAGATCAAGGGCTGCGCGCCCATCCATGCCGAAGCCGTCATCATGGCCATAGGGACACAGGGCAATCCCAACAAGCTGCGCTGCCCCGGCGCCGATTTGCCGCTGATCCAGTATCAGCTGGACGATCCCGGCGAATATTTCGACGAGCATATCACCGTGATCGGATCGGGCGATGCGGGTATTGAAAATGCGCTCGGACTGGCTGCGGACCCGAAACAGAACAACATCGTCTCCATCCTCAACCGCGGGTCCGATTTCGCCCGCGCCAAATCCGCCAACGTCAAATTGCTGGAAGAGGCAGAAGCTGCTGGCCGCATTTTCGTGCGCCGCGAAACCTCCCCAGCCGAAGTGCGCCCGGGCGAGCTGGTACTGGAGACACGCGACGGGCAGGAAACCATTCCCTGCGACCGGATTATTGCGCGGACCGGGTCCCAGCCGCCACGCGGTTTCGTCGAAGCCTGCGGGATCGACTTTACCAGCGAAGATCGCAGTGCATTCCCAAAACTCTCACCCAGTTTCGAGACCACCCAGCAGGGCATCCATGTAATCGGCGCATTGGCGGGCTATCCGTTGATCAAGCATTGCATGAACCAGGGCTATGACGTGGTCGAATTCCTCAATGGAAATCTCGACCTGAAACCTGCGGACGAACCGATCCTGGCGGAAAAATTCTATGCCCTTCCGGGTGTCCGCACGGTCGATCAATGGCTGGAGACTTTCCGCAGCAATGTGGTGATCCTGCAGGAATTGTCGCCGCTGCAGATGCGCGAATTGATGCTCGACAGCACCGTTGCCGGATATGAGGCGGGCGATGTGATTTTCGAACGCAACGATCCCGGCTCCTCCATGTTCGGTATCGCTGAAGGTTCTGTGCTGGTTGAGGTCAATCCGGACGATCCGAGCATTACCGTCCCGATCGAAGAAGGTTCGATCTTTGGCGAAGTTGGCCTGATTTCCGGCCGCCGCCGCGGTTCCACCGTCCGCGCTGCCGAACCCACCGTGGTGATGGAGCTAAGCCGGACTGCTGCTCTCAAACTGATGGCCACCGCGCCATCTGCCGCACGTGCGGTCAATGCGATTTCGATC
>JBFEKH010000073.1:0-10006 GCA_041552775.1 Allopontixanthobacter sp. | reverse complement strand
GGCTTGGTGGTTTCCCCGGCTTGGTCGCCGGTGGTTTTTGCGGCGCGGCGTTCGCCCAACCACATGATTGCCAGCGCCGATTCGAACAATAACACCAAAGGTATCGCCAGAATCAATTGCGATCCGGGATCGGGCGGGGTCACTACCGCAGCCAGCGCCACAATCAGCACCACGACATAACGCCGCGCGCCCGACATTTGCTGGCGGCTGACGATGCCCGCACGGTTGAGCAGCAACAACAACACTGGCAGCAGGAAACTGATTCCAAAGGCCAGGATGAATTGCATGACCAGCGAGAGATATTCGCCGGCAGACGGCAATGCCTCGATCTTCAACCCACCAGCCGAGCCTTCATATCCAAGGAAGAATTTGAAAGCGGTGGGCATGACCACGAAATAAGCCAGCGCCGCTCCGGCGGTGAACAGAACCGGTGTAGCAATCAGGAATGGCAGAAATGCCTTCTTTTCCTTCGCATACAGCCCGGGTGCAACAAATGCCCATAATTGGTTGGCAATAATCGGGAAGCTTACGAAGAATCCCGCAAATAACGCAACCTTCAATTCGACGAAGAACACTTCATAAAGCTGGGTGAAAATCAATTGCCCCGTTCCCGGAGGAAATGCCTCGGTCAGTGGGCGAACCAGAAATCCGAGGATATCGTCCGCGAAATAAAGGCAGATCGCAAATGCCACCGCCAGCGCCATGACGCAGCGTACCAACCGGCCGCGCAATTCGATCAGATGATCAAGCAGCGGCGCCTGCGTTTCATCGATGTCGGGAACCTTGAGGACCATGGACGCCTATTTCGCCTCTGGCTTGCCGAGTGGCAGGACGGGTTCATCCGCTTGCGCACCGCCATCAGCCGCCTGCGTTGGCCCGTCCCGATTGGACGTCTCTGGCATTTGCGGTGACGCGGCACTTGCTTCCCCCGTAGCGGGTAGCGGGGTCATTTCCATGTCCGCGGCGTCAGCTGCTCCTTCTGCGGAAGCATCCCTGGGATGTTCGGCCATGATCCTGGCGTTCTGTTCTTTCCACTTCTTTTCCATGTCTTCCATTTCCGCTTCGCGCACCATGGCATCAAAGCCGGTGCGGAATTGCGCGGAAACGCGGCGTATCTTTCCGATCCACCGACCAGCGGTTCGCAGGGCAAGCGGCAGGTCCTTGGGACCAATGACCAGCACGGCCACGATCACAATGACCAGCAGTTCGCTTGCGCCAACATCAAACATCTAAACGGCTCGCCTTAAAGATCAGGGGCCAGGGAAAGCAGGTGACGACTCAACCCGCTGTATCGGATTTCTCTGCCGGACTGGGATCTGCTTTCGCAGTGGGAACAGGCTTCGCGTCCACGCCCGGCCCTTCAATGCGCTCGGCAGGTTTGCCGGGCGAATTATCTTCCTCGTTCATGCCCTGCTTGAAGCTTTTGATTCCCTTGCCGAAATCACCCATCATTTCGGAAATGCGTCCCCGTCCGAACAGTACGAGGATAACCAATGCGATGATAATAAGCTGCCAGGGGCCGAGGGACATGATAAACCTTCCAATGAATATGAATATCAATATAGGCCCTTAGCGAACCATATTCCAGCGCCGTTTGATGAGGGAACACTTCGGCAATTAATCTGCCTGATGGTCGTCCATCTGCTTCAGATCGGAAGCCGTCTCCTGCTCTTTGGCACCATCATGGTCCTCGTCCGGCCCCATTAGCGCATCAAAGGCGTCGTCCACCGGATCGAGCAGCCCGGTGGCGCGCAATTCATCGATCCCGGGCAAATCACGGCGGGAATCGAGGCCGAAATGTTCGAGGAATTCCGGCGTAGTAGCGTAAATAACCGGACGTCCGGGCACTTCCCGCCGGCCAGCCACCCGCGCCCAGCCGGCTTCCAGTAGCACATCAAGCGTGCCTTTGGCCGTCTGCACGCCGCGGATCGATTCGATTTCTGCCCGACTGACCGGTTCGTGATAGGCAATTATCGCCAGCACTTCGGTGGCCGCACGGGACAGACGGCGTACCTGCTCGCGTTCCCGCCGCAACAGATGAGCCAGATCGGGTGCGGTTTCGAAATGCCAGCGCTTCGCCCGCTCGACCAGATGGATCCCATGCGGCGCATAATTCGCGGCAAGTTCACGCAAGGCAATTCGAACTTCGGACAGCTCCGCACCACCCAGGTGCGCCGCCAGTGCCTCGACACTCATCGGCGTTTCGGATGCAAACAGCGTTGCCTCGACCGCGCGCTGCAGTTCGTCCGGACCGGCGATCACGCAGGGATTCTCCGCAAGCGCAGCGGCCCGAAAATCGCATCTTGGGCAAGTTCCGCTCTGCCTTTGCGCGCCAATTCCAACGCCGCAACAAAACTGGACGCAAGCGCCGATCTGCGCAGCCGGGGTTCAGCGTACGGCGGCAGGAATTCCTCCAGTCGCATCCAGTCCAGCGTGACACCCAGCATCGCCGACACCCGGTCGAGCGCGCTTTCCAGCGTCATCACTGGCCGGTTGCGGACCATATGCACGGCAGGTGCGGTGCGTGCCTTTACCTGCCCGTAGCCCTGCACCAGCGAATACCAATCGCATTGCCACTGGGTCTTGCGGTCGATCCGAAGCCCCTCGGGTGCGCCGCGGAGGAATACGTCGCGACCGATCCGGTCGCGCGCCATCAGCCGCGCAGCAGCCTCCCGCATGGCACCGAGACGCTGGAGCCGCAATTGCAGCCGAAGCGCCAGCTCCTCGGGGCTGGGATCTTCCTGCTCCTCCCGTGGCAGCAGGAGGGAAGATTTGAGATAAGCAAGCCACGCCGCCATCACCAGATAATCCGCCGCTAGTTCCAGACGCAGCGCCTCTGCCCGGTTGATATAGGTCAGATATTGATCGACCAGCGCGAGGATCGAGATCGACCGGAGATCGACTTTCTGCCGGCGCGCGAGGTCAAGCAGCAGATCGAGCGGCCCTTCCCAACCGTCCAATTCAAGATACAGCGCAGCGTCGTCATCCTGCGAAGATGCTGCGCCTGCCCACTCGTCTTGCTGTTCTGCCTGTCCGCCATCCAGCATCAGGTCCAGCTCGCTCATGCAATGGCCCCGGCCGCGGCGAGCAAGGCATCACGCTTGGCCAGCAATTGCGCCTTGTCACCGTGCGGCGCGCTGATCCGCGTGCCGGACAGGGCGCGGTCTAGCCGCTCTGCGGTCTGTTCCGACATTACAGGCAACCGTTCAACAATTGCGATCATGTCATCCATCTTGGCCCAGCAATTCAGGACCAGGTCGCAGCCAGCCGCAATGGCCCGCTCCGCCCTTTCAGGGACCGTACCGGCCAGGGCCTCCATATCTATATCATCGGTCAGCAGCAGGCCGTCGAATCCAATCCGCTTGCGAATGATCTGCTCGATCACATAAGGTGACAAAGTTGCCGGATTTTCCTTGTCCCAGGCAGAGAACAGCAGGTGGCCGGTCATGCCGATCGGCGCATCGGACAATGTCCTGAACGGTGCGAGGTCCACTTCCAGTTCTGCATCGCTGGCAGTGACGGTGGGCATTTCCTCGTGCGTATCGGTGGTGGTGCGCCCGTGGCCGGGCATGTGCTTGATGCAGCCAGCGACCCCGGCGCGTGCAAGTCCGTCGAGGATTGCCCTGCCCATGGCCGCGACTTTCATCGGTTCGGACCCGAGTGCACGGTCACCGATAACGTCATGCGCGCCCGGCTGGCGCACATCCAGCGGAGGGTGGCAATCGACGGTAATGCCCGCCTCGGACAGTTCAATCCCCAACGCCTCTGCATTCACGCGCGCTGCCTCGATCGCAGTTGCCGGAGCGATGTCATACAGCTGATCGAACACTTCACCGGCAGGGAAGTCAGCCCAGTGCGGTGGACGCAGGCGGGCTACCCGGCCGCCTTCCTGGTCGATGCAGATGAACAGCCGCTCGCGCCCGTGTATTTCGCGCAATTCATCAGTCAGGGCGCGCAATTGCTGCGGGGTATCACAATTGCGCCCGAACAGGATGTAGCCAGCAGGGTCGGCTTCGCGGAAGAACGCGCGTTCCTCTGCAGTCAGGCTCAGGCCGGAAGTACCGAAAATGGCAGGTGTCATGGGCTGAAAGTCGCAGGAATACGCCATGTCCGCAAGCTTTCACCGCTCCTGCAATGTGGAAAGACCAGCCGCATTCGCACGGCCACACAAAAAGGGCCGGGAGCGCAACGCCCCCGGCCCTTGAATTCTGGCAGATCACCTATCTGGAGCGGTCCCTATTTGACCTGGCAGGCCAGCCCATCGGCGCGCAATTTTTCGCACAGATTTCTTGCGCTGGCCGCATCGCCTGCGACCGCCTGCAGGCGGTAGACAGTGCCAATGTCAGCCTGTCCTTCGACGATGCGATATTTGAAGCCCGTGAGCGCGTCAGTCTGGCGAATGAGGGCATTCCAGCCCTTTTCCGCGCCAGCCTTGTTCGAATAGGCACCGACCTGCACCGCGACTCCGCCGCTGCTTGGTGCAGCAGCCTCTGCGGCGGCTACAGGCTTCGCAGCGTCAGAATTTGCTGTATCAGGCTGTGTGACTTCGGTTTTTGGCTTGGGGATGATCTTTTCCGCAATCCGGCCTTCGCGGGTCTGGCCTTCGCTCACAGCGGGAGCCACATCACCCGAGCCCGCAAAATTCCGGCCGCCCGGTTCTTCCGGCTTTTCCTTCACCGGTCCTGCGGGCGCCTCGATCGTGCTGCCATCGGCGATCAGTTCACCATCGCCTGAGCGATTTGAGAAGAACCAGATCGCCCCGAACAACGCCAGGAGCGCGAGGGCCGCGATGAGCACGAATCCGACGATCCGGCCGGTATCGACACCTTCGTCACCATCATCGTAGTCGCCTGATTCGAGCCAAGGCAGCGGCTCCTCTTCGTCAACCAGCGCCAATTCTTCCACATCGGTTTCCATCGGCTCGTCGCCTTCGCGACCAGTTTCCTCGATAGCTGACATGATTACATCTCCTCTACTGCCTCAACCCCGAGCAGGGAGAGACCATTGCGCAGGACCTGCCCGATCTGGCTTGCGAGGAAAAGTCTCGCGCCGCTCAAATCGGCATCCTGTGCCACGATGAACCGCTTTAGCGGATTATCGTTACCCAAATTCCAATAGGCATGAAATTCGCCGGCAAGTTCGTAGAGATAGAATGCCAGCCGGTGCGGCTCGCGCGCCTGAGCGGCTGCTTCGACAATCCGTGGGAATTGCGCAGCCTGCTTGACCAGCTCCAGCTCCTCCGTGCCCAATGCATCGACGTGTTCCGCCGACGGCGCGAAGCCTTCAAGCCCCCCCTTGCGCAGGGTCGAATGGATCCGCGCATGGGCATATTGGACGTAAAAGACCGGATTGTCCTTGGATGCTTCCACGACCTTGGCAAAGTCGAATTCCATCTGTGCTTCGGGCTTGCGGCTGAGCATCGTGAAGCGGACGACATCCTTGCCGACTTCCTCGACCATATCGGCAATAGTGATGAAATTGCCGGAACGCTTGGACATCTTGATCGGCTCTCCAGCGCGCATCAATTGGACCATTTGCACCAGCTTGACGTCGAAGGCGATCGCCCTGCCTGCCCCTTCCGTCAGTGCTGCTACGGCGGCCTTGATCCGCTTGACGGTGCCCGAATGGTCGGCGCCCCATATGTCGATGAGCGCATCGGCATGTTCGGCCTTCTGGAAATGATAGGCCAGATCGGCCCCGAAATAGGTCCAGTTCCCGTCAGACTTCTTGATCGGGCGGTCCTGGTCATCGCCAAACCGGGTGGAGCGGAACAGCGGCAGTTCCACCGGCTCCCAATCATCCAGTACCTTGCCCTTGGGGGCTTCCAGAATGCCGTCATAGACCAGGTCATGTTCGCGCAGCCACGCCTCCGCCTCGTCCGGCTTCCCAGCCAGTTGCAGCGCAGCTTCGGAAGCAAAGACATCATGCTTGATGCCAAGCAGCGCCAGATCGGCGCGGATCATGTCCATCATTGCTTCCACCGCATGGGCGCGGAAGTAGGGCAGCCAATGTTCTTCGGCATCGTCTTTGAACCGGTCGCCCAATTCCTTCGCCAGCGCCTGCCCCACCGGCACCAGGTAGTCGCCGGGATAAAGCCCTTCGGGGATCGCCCCGATCTCATCGCCCAGCGCTTCGCGGTACCGCAGGTGGACGGACCGGGCGAGCGTATCAACCTGCGACCCGGCATCATTGACGTAATATTCGCGGGTAACCTTGTGCCCGGCAAATTCCAGCAGGGACGCCAGCGCATCACCAACCACAGCGCCGCGGCAATGGCCCATGTGCATCGGCCCCGTGGGGTTAGCCGAGACATATTCGACGTTGACGGTTACGCCCTCGCCAATGGTCGACCGGCCGTAATCCGCGCCCAAAGTGGCAATCGCCAGTAATTCGGCGCGCCAAGCGGCATCGGACAGGCGCAGGTTGATGAAGCCGGGACCGGCGATTTCGGCGGCATCCACATCGGGGTCGGCTTCGAGTTTCTCGACAATCTTTGCTGCCAGTTCGCGCGGATTGGTGCGCGCCTGCTTCGCCAGCACCATCGCGGCATTGGTCGACAGGTCACCGTGGCTGGGATCGCGCGGCGGTTCTACCGTGACATTTCCGCGCGGGCTGTCCTGCGGCAGCGCGCCTTCCATTTCGAGCGCATTGAGGACAGCACCCACCTTCTCCGCAAAAGCGGAGTGGAGCGTCTGTAACGGAGCAGTTTCAGTTGGTTTGGACATGTCCAGAGCGGTTAGACGAACGCACCGAAATCGCAAGCATCCCCCGCATTGGCGGATGCATACGGCAGGACCAGCGATTCAGGCCATTAGCGCGTGGCGTTGTAGGCCAGTTGTGCTTCGGTCAGCTGAAAGCCCACCAGCAATTCGAACGTTGCGCGCGCAATCGCCGCCTTCACCTGAGGATCGGCCAGCGGGTCAAGCGCTGCATCGGCATCGCCGGACTTGCGGCGCCGAGTGATCTGCTCGCGAATTTCCGGCGGCAGGGTGGCTTCTGCGCGGTCGATGAAGGCACCCGCTTTCGCACTGCCCTGCGCACGTTCCTGTCCATCGGCAAAATCGATTGTCACTGTGCCGATTCGCTTAGCCTGCACGGCACTACCGCCGCGAAGGACGGCAGAATAATAGGGCAATTCAACTCGGCGCGTGCCGCGCGTATCGGTGCGGCGGGCCAGCACGTCGAAGCTGGCTTCGGAATAGACCTTGTCGCCGGTATCGTTGCATTGGCTTCGCACGTTGGTGATCGTCGCCGTGACGTCCATATTGGCGGCAGATTGATTGGCCGCGCTACGGAAAGTAGTAATATCGCCGGTGAAATCAGGCACGCCCACTGCCGGGCAAACAGAGCGAATCGCGGAAATGCCGACTCCCTGGTTGATAACCAACTCACCTTCTTTGGAACATCCGGCCAGCGCGGTAGTGGCCGCTACTATCGGGAGGATGGTTAGGAGAAACGGGCGGTTAGGCGTCATCGGGAAAATCCTCAGGAATTCGAATAACGTCGCCCTAGCGGGCCGGACAGCAAAGCGCTAGAGGCGGAGACATGAACGCTCCCTTGCAAAATTCCGCTCCCGGTCCCGCTACAGGCGGACGCCGCCCGCTGACCTTGTTAATTGCTGCGCCGCGCGGTTTCTGCGCGGGGGTCGATCGCGCGATCGAAATCGTCGAGCGCTCGCTCGCCCGGTATGGGAAGCCGGTGTATGTGCGCCATGAAATCGTCCACAACCAATATGTCGTGGAAGGACTCAAGGCCAAGGGCGCTATCTTCGTCGAGGAACTGGACGAAGTTCCCGACGGCGCACCGGTGGTGTTCAGCGCGCATGGCGTGCCCAAGGCTGTCCCTGCAGAAGCGGAACGGCGCGGACTCGATTATCTCGACGCGACCTGCCCGCTGGTCAGCAAGGTCCACCGCCAGGCCGAACGCCAGATCGAAGCGGGGCGGCACATCCTGTTTATCGGCCACCGCGGACATCCCGAAGTCATCGGCACCATGGGCCAGGTTCCCGAAGGCGAGATGACCCTGGTGGAAACGATGGAAGACGTCGTTGCACTGCAATTCGGGCCAGACGACAAATTGTCCTACCTGACCCAGACAACGCTGTCGGTGGACGATACCGGAGCCATGGTCGAAGCGTTGCGTGAAAAATATCCACAGATTGTCGGGCCGAAAGCGGAGGACATCTGTTACGCGACCTCCAACCGGCAGACCGCCGTGAAGGAAATCGCCCCCGGCAGCGATCTGGTGCTGGTCATCGGCTCTCCGAACAGCTCCAACTCCGTCCGCCTCGTCGAAGTCGCGCAGAAATGCGGGACCGAAGCCCGGTTGATCCAGCGCGCCGATGATATTGATCCGGCATGGCTGACGGGCGTCGACACGTTGGGCCTGACTGCAGGCGCCTCCGCCCCGGAAAAGCTGGTACGCGAAGTGGTCGATCGGCTGTCCGAATGGCGCGAAGTGGAAGAACACACCCTGGTTAGCGCGGTGGAGAAAATGGTTTTCAAGCTGCCCCGCCAACTGACCGAATAGGCCGCCGGGCGCATGGCGGTTTACACCCATCTTGGTGCGGATGATTTTGCTGCGCTGATCGCAGAATATGATGTCGGCGAACTCGTCTCAGCCAAGGGCATCGCCGAGGGTGTGTCTAACAGCAACTGGCTGGTGGAAACGACCGGCTCTGCTAGCGCGGCAGATGCAGCCGGAAAACCGCAGACGCGGTTCATCCTGACGATGTACGAAAGGCGCATCGAACTGGATGATTTACCGTTTTTTCTTGGCCTGCTGGACCATCTTTCAGCCAAGGGCGGTCCCGTTCCGCGCACCATTCATGACCGAGCGGGTAACGCATCGCGGATGCTGGAGGGCAAGGCGGTCGCCCTGATCGAATTTCTGCCCGGCGTCTCAATCGAGAACCCGAGCGAGGCACAGGCCCATGCCGTGGGCAAGGCGCTGGCGGGCATCCATCTCGCCTCGGCCGATTTCACCGCCATCCGGACCAACGATTTGCGCCCGCCAGACTGGCAGGACCTGTTCGATCAATGCGGCGATCATTTGCAGGACATCGATCCTTTGCTGCCGGATGCGGTGGGCAGCTACATGCCCCGGCTGTTGGCAGACTGGCCTGAAAGCCTGCCCCACGCCACCATCCACGCAGACCTGTTTCCCGACAATGTCCTGATGCTGGGCAGCAAGGTCACCGGCCTGATCGATTTCTATTTCGCCTGTACCGACATTGCCGCTTACGATCTGGCCGTTACCCACGCGGCATGGTGTTTCAGCGGCGGCGGGCGATCGTTTCGGCCGGAAATCGGCGCAGCCCTGATGGCCGGTTACGAAGCCGTCCGCGCTTTGTCAGATGCCGAGCGCTGCGCGCTGCCGATATTGGCGCAAGGTGCAGCCATGCGCTTCGCCGCGACCCGGACATTCGACTGGATCCACACACCAGGCGATGCGCTGGTGGAACGCAAGGATCCTATGGATTTCATAAGACGGCTGGAATTTTACGCCAGAAATGGCAATAGCGCGTTCCCCGCAACAGCGGGTTGAGGCAAGGTCAACGGCATGAAACACGTAGAAATTTTTACAGATGGTGCATGCAAGGGCAATCCGGGTCCGGGCGGCTGGGGCGCATTGTTGCGCATGGGCAGTCACGAGAAGGAATTGTCCGGTAGCGATCCCGATACCACGAACAACCGAATGGAAATGACTGCGATTGTTCGCGGACTGAATGCGCTGATCGAACCGTGCGAGATCGACCTTTACTCCGACAGCAAATATGTGCTCGACGGAATGACCAAATGGATCGAGGGCTGGCAGCGCCGTGGGTGGAAAACCGCCAGCAAAAAGCCCGTGCGAAATGAAGATTTGTGGCACGAGCTGATCGATGCGGCAAAACGCCACTCGATCACCTGGCACTGGGTCAAGGGCCACAATGGCCATGTCGAGAATGAACGAGTGGATCAGCTCGCCAGCGCCGAGGCCGAGCGCGCCCAAGCCAGTTCCTGAT
>JBFEKH010000072.1:0-10439 GCA_041552775.1 Allopontixanthobacter sp. | reverse complement strand
CTGGGCGCGCTATCGCCGGTTGATGCGGTTCATGTTCCTGCTGACGACCGGCACGGTCATCGTAGCAATTGCCATCCTGTATAAATTCAATGGCATGGTGTCGGTGCATTTCTACATTGCGACCGCACTCGGCATCGGATTTGCAATGTTGCTGATGTCGGCCTTGATGGGGCTGGTGTTCCTCTCAAGCGGAACCGGTCACGATGAATCGGTCGAGGATCTTAGCGACCCCAAGAAACGCGACTGATACAGCAACGCGATTAATCCAGCGGGGTATTGGTCAGCCGATATTCCTCGACCACTTCTCCGCCGATCAGGTGCTGCTGGATAATCCGTTCCAGCACCTCTTCATTGCAGGAATGATACCAAACCCGGTCCGGCCACACGACCGCGATTGGTCCTGCCGCGCAGATTTGCAGACAATCGGCCTTGGCACGCTGGACTCCGCCGCAACTTTCACCCGCATCATTGGTCCGTTTCGGGCCGACCAGGTCGAGCTGTTTGAGGCGCTTTTTCAGGTAATTCCACGCCGCCTTGCCTTCTTCCCGATTGCAGCATTTCTGCTTCTCGGAAATCGCGCACAGGAAAATCTGGTGTTCAATGGACTCGCCGCCGATTTTGGCGAGGGCGAGCTGGGCCTTGAGCAGGTCCTTGTCCGCACTCATTGCCCGGCCGGCTCTTCCTTCAGCCATTTATCCAGCCACGAAAATACCGTGCCATGCCATTGCAGCGAGTTCTTGGGTTTCAGAACCCAGTGGTTCTCGTCCGGGAACACCAGCAGTTGCGACGGAATATTCTTGCGCTGCAAGGCGGTGAAGGATGCGATGCCCTGGGTGTAGGGAATGCGGAAATCCTTTTCGCCAGTGATCACCAGCATCGGGGTCTGCCAATTATCGACGTAATTGACCGGATTCCACTTTTCGTATTCGGCAGGGTCTTCGAAATAGGCTTTGCCGCCGTGCTCCCATTCGATGAACCACAGCTCTTCGGTCTCGTAATACATTGCCCGCTGGTCGAAGACGCCGTCATGCTGGATCAGGCATTTGAACCGGTCGGGCCATTTTCCGGCGATCCAGTTCATCATGTACCCGCCGTAGGATGCACCCATGGCGCAGGCATTGTCGCCATCGATCTGGCTGTCGAGCGTTAATGCAGCAGCGAGCCCTTTCTGCAAATCTTCCAACGGCTTGCCGCCCCAATCACGATTGATCGCATCGGTGAATGCCTGCCCGTATCCGGTGCTGCCGTGGAAATCGACCGAGATCACGGCGTATCCCTGGCTGGCGACTACGCGGGGGTTCCACCGGCTGGACCAGCCATCGTTGAAGCTGCCTTGCGGCCCGCCGTGAACATAGAGGATCGCTGGAAGATTATTTCCCGCGCCGACCGGTTTGGTAATCTGGCCCCACACCGTGTCACCATTTGCTCCAGCGAAATTGAACCGCTGGGTGGTCACCGGTTGCAATTTCGCCAGGGCGGCATCGGTGTGAGCGGTCAACCGGCGGCCGGATTGACCCTTCGGCGCGAGATAGACTTCGGAAGGTGCCTCGATCGTGTCGCGGGTGAACAGCATCCGCCCGCCCGGAAGTGCGATGACACTGCCGATGTGTCCCTCGCGGCCCGGGGCCAGCGTTAGGCGAGTCACTTCGCCATTGCGCGGATCGATCCGGAACGCTGGCGTATCCAGCACGTCCTGCGCGGTCGCGATGATGTAGCGGGAATCCGGCGTCCAGGTCAGCGAGCCAACCGAACGGTCCCACGCCGAGGTAATCGCCTTCGTCTCACCAGTGGCCAGATTGCGCAACTGTACGACAAGTCGGTCAGCTTCGTAACCGGGGCGTTCCATGGCGGCATAAGCGAGATATTTCCCATCGGGTGACGGAACGGGCAGGGTATCGAATGCGGTGTTGGCGACCGTCAGGTTCGTTGGCGCGGCCCCGGACAGGTCGGACCGGAAAATGTCCACATTGGTCGATACCGGCTCGTCGGCATCGGCCTGGCGTGCGGCGAAATAGATGGCGGAGCTGTTCGGTGCCCATGCCAGATCTTCGCCGCCGCCAAATGGCTTGGTCGGGGTGTCGCCGGTCAAGGCATTTTCGCCGGCCGGACCGTCAAGCGGTGCCCCTTCGCCGGAAACCTTGCCATCGACAATATCGAAGGTGAAAGCGCGGCTATACGTTCCGGGGGTTTCCCACTGGTCCCAGTGGCGGATGAAGCCGACATCGCCTTCATACAGCCTGCCAGTGCCGGGGCCGGGCAAATGCGCGGGCTGCGCATCGCTGCAGCCGAAGGTTGCGCATGTCCGCGGCACGTCGCCAAAAACGGCTACTTTGCGGCCATCGGGCGATACGGAATAGCCTGCTATCTCCGCCTTGAAATTGCTTATCTGGGTCGGTGAACCGGATGGGCGACCATTCACCATGGCCACGCGCCATAATTGGGTGGTGCCTTTCTCAGCGCCTTCTGGGCTCCCAGCTTCGGGGCGCGCCGCAAGAAAATAGAGGAAGCTGTCACCTGCAAAAGTGACGTCAGAGGCATCGCCGCCCAGGTCCAATTGTGCCGGTATGGCATCAGGTTTCGTCAAGTCGAGAATGTAGTAACTGGTACTGCGTTCGTAGGTTTCCGGATCGGTCAGAGTGACCGGATAGACCGCGAATTTGCCGTCGGCGCTGGCAGCAGGGCCTCCGACGCGGGGCATTGTGACCAGATCTTGCGCGCTCATTGGAGCGGGTTCGCCAGCAGCCAGCGCCGATGTGGCGCCGAACGACATAAAAAGGGTAAGGGGTGCGAGAAGGGGCTTGAGCCCGGTTTTGATTACCATGCAGCTAGAGTTAGACGCTCCGCCAGAGCGTGCAAGCAGATTTCGCTGAGATGTTGTCCGCGATATTATCCGCGCTTGCCGGCAATCCGCGCGATTTCAGCCTGGACCATCTTTTCGACCATGCCAGGCAGGTTCTTGTCGATCCATTCAGACAACATCGGGCGAAGTAATTCGCGCACCAGTCCTTCAAGCGAGGTCTCGCCGGAGCGGACGATTTGCGGCTGGACGCCCGGTTTGGAGAGCATTGCCAGGGCCGCGAAATTCTCGCGGATGGATTCCCGCAAAGGATCGGTGGTCAGCGGTGTATCGTCGTCTGAATCTGTTTGTTCGGAGGAAAAACCGGTGAAATCCTCGTCCTGCTCGACGAAGTCCGCTTCGCTGAGGTGCAGCACGCCGTCATCTTCAGGGAATTCGGGGCCGGCCGGTGCATCCAGCGCTTCCGGTTCATCTGCGCCAATTTCTTGGGACAGGTTTTTCAGCCCTTCCGACTCGCGGCGGCGACGTTCTTCCAAAGCCCCGGCGCGATTGTCGCGTGCGATCACCTGTTTAATGGAAGCGAGGATTTCCTCGACCGAAGCTTCGCCCTGTTGGCGCATTGTGTAATTGTCCCCGGTGGCCAGTACGGTAGTGCTTGGTTACTTTGTCAACGTTCAACCAATTCGAGCGTGACGTCAATTCGTCAGACTACCGAAAATCAATTGAGTTGCGAGTCATCTGTTGCAGGAATGTCCGATCCGGGGGCCGGAATGTCAATTGTACGGGTCGATTTTGCCTCAGGTGCCGGATCGCTGTCCCAATCGAACCACTTGCCCTCCACCCGGTCGAAATTGACTTGCGGGTCATACAGCAGGGCTTCGTCATCCAGCCCGAGGTCACGCGCTTCCGCCCGGCCCATCGCCGCGAGCAGGCTGAAGCCTGCGACATAGGCATTGCGCCGCGCGGTCACCAATTGGACACGGGCGCTGAGTAATTCCTGCTCTGCGTTGAGAATGTCGAGGATCGTCCGGTTGCCGACAGTGTTTTCAGCGCGCACACCTTCGAGGCTGAGTTCTGCGGCGGAGACGGCCGTCATGGACGATTCGATGATTGCACTGGACGCCTGCCAACTTGCGTAGGCAGCTCGGACCTGCGCGATGGCATCACGTTCAGCGGCAATTTCCTGTTCCAGCGCGGCACTGGCGCGGGACTGCGCCTGCCGTTCAAGTGCGGCGGGGCGGCCTCCCTGGAAGATCGGGATGCTGATTTGCACCCCGGCATTGGCGGTGGTTTCACTCTGGGAGAAATCGACCGCGGCGGGGCCCCCGAGCGTACCGTAGTAATCGGTGTAGTCGCTGCCCGCAAACAGCGAAACCTTCGGCAGACGGTTCGCCCGGGTCACCTTGATATCGAAATCGGCTGCCCTGGCATTTTCCCGCGCGGCAATCAGATCGGGGTTATATTCCAGCGCGGTCGCCACAGCATCGGAAGCCGTTGCGGGCAAAGCGGGCAGGGGCGGGGGCGGCTGGAGATTATCTGGCGCTTCGCCGACCAGCTGGATATAGTTTTCCCGCGCAGCAATCAGATTGGCTTGCGAGCTGCGCAAGTCGCTTTGCGCGATGGCGAGGCGCGATTGTGACTGGGCGATATCGGTGCGGGTCAGGTCGCCGATTTCAAAGCGGTCACTGGTGGCCTGCAGATTGACCGACAGGACATTGACCTGATTTGCGGACAGGCCAACGATCGCTTGGTTGCGGATTACGTCCATATAGGCCGCAACTACCTGGCTGAAGATCGCCGATTCGGTTGCGCGCAGGTTGGCCTGCCCGGCGTTGACCCGGGTTCGGGCGGCTTGGATGCCGTTCTTCACTGCGCCACCGGAATAGATCGGTACGTTCAGGTCCGCGCCGGCGCTGAGCGTGCGTTCTGGCGCGGTGAAGCTGTTGGTCGAGCGCTTCAGGAATTCGATATGGGTTGCGGTGGCGCTGGCGTTAGGACGGCCAGCGGCTTTCTGGATCGGCACGTTTTCGTCGTTGGCGCGCTGATTTGCGCGGGCAGCCTCCAAAGTCGGATTGGTCCGGTACGCTTCGTTCAAGGCTTCGCGCAGTGTATCTGCAGCAGCGGGGGCTGCCGCCAGGCCAAGCGCAGAAGCGAGCAGCGCCGCCCGAATACTGCCACGAAGCATGATCAGAAGCTCCAGCCGGCGGCTCTGTCGAATTCGGACAGGCGGGGAATGCCCAATTCCGCCAGTGGCAGCAATGCTACGCCGCCCGCGGTCTTGCGGCCCACAGCCAACCGCGTCACACCCTTGCTGGCCAGGCCGGTCAGCACCCGGCCGCCATCGGCAATGCGCTTGGTCAGACTGTCCGGCAATTCTTCCACCGCGCCATCAACCAGCAACAGCGAATATGCAGTGCGTTTGCGGCTGGTGGTAAGGGCTTCTTCCGGAGTGATCACATCGACCGAACCCACCAGTGGACGGAGCAATTCAGGCAGATAGCCGCTGCCGCTATCCACCACCAACGCAGTGTCTGCCAGCTGCGGCTGCGCCTCTGCCAGCATCATGCCGTAGAACAGCGGTGCAGCCAGTCGGCGGCCGTTTTCGAGCGGGATTGCCCGATCGATATAGGCCGTTTTGCGCGATGCAGCGGGTACGAAATCTTCGCGCGGGACTGCTGACATGCGCGCCAGCACGAACGGTTCGTTGACGCCGCTGGTGCGCAGTTGGCTGTCGATCATCGCGCGGCGCGCGGCTTCGGTGCTGGTGAGCGTTTTCATCGTGGACATCTCTACTGTATTACACCAACAATACAGTTGGTCAATGTGGACCCGGTCCGGCTTCGGAAAGTGTCCTGATCTGGTGGGGCTTTACGGTGTAAGCTATCTCCCGCCAAGTCCCGAATCCAACGTCATGGACTTTGACGCTGCAGACCGCCTGTGACAATGAAGCGGCTTGATCGCCCGGTCCAATCGATGAAATGGAGTTACAATCCGATGAGTGAAATGGTGACAATCCGCGAAGCGGACCTCGTCGAAAGCGTGGCCGACGCGCTGCAGTATATCTCCTATTACCACCCAATGGACTACATTCGCGCTCTGGGCGAAGCCTATGAAGCCGAACAGGGGCCCGCTGCCAAGGACGCGATTGCACAAATCCTGACCAACAGCCGGATGTGCGCAGAAGGCCACCGGCCGATCTGCCAGGACACCGGGATCGTCAATGTGTTCGTCAAATGGGGGCAGGATTGCCGGCTGGGTTCGGACAAAAGCTTGCAGGACGTGGTCGATGAAGGCGTTCGCCGGGCCTACACCAACCCGGAAAACAAGCTGCGTGCCTCGATCCTGGCCGATCCGGCGTTCACCCGCCGCAATACGCGCGATAACACGCCCTGCGTGTTGTCCGTCGAAATGGTACCAGGCAACACCGTCTCGATCGACGTCGCGGCCAAGGGCGGCGGCAGTGAGAACAAGTCCAAATTCAAGATGATGAACCCGTCCGACAATATCGTCGACTGGGTGCTGGAAATGCTCCCACAGATGGGTGCGGGCTGGTGTCCGCCGGGCATGCTGGGCATCGGTATCGGCGGTACTGCCGAACATTGCATGAAGCTGGCCAAGCAGAGCCTGATGGACCCGATCGACATGGGCCAGCTGAAGGCGCGCGGCGCCCAGACCGATATCGAACAGCTGCGGATCGACATTTTCGACAAGGTCAACGCGCTGGGGATTGGCGCGCAGGGGCTGGGCGGCCTGTCGACCATTCTCGATGTGAAGATTTACGATGCGCCATGCCATGCGGCGGGCAAGCCGGTGGCGATGATCCCCAATTGCGCCGCCACGCGACATGCGCATTTCACGCTGGACGGTTCTGGGCCGACTTTCCTTGAAGTGCCCAAGCTGGACGAATGGCCCGATGTCGACTGGCAGCCTGACGAAGCGGCCAAGCGGGTCAATCTCGACACGATGACTCCGGCAGAGGTGCAAACGTGGAAAAACGGCGACCGCCTGCTGCTGTCCGGCAAGATGCTGACCGGTCGCGACGCGGCGCACAAGCGGATCGCGGACATGATGGCCAAGGGCGAGGAATTGCCGGTCAGCTTTGCCGGCCGCGCGATCTATTATGTCGGACCAGTTGATCCGATCATGGGCGAAGCGGTCGGTCCGGCAGGCCCGACCACCGCCACGCGAATGGACAAGTTTACCAAGATGATGCTCGAACTCGGCTTGCTGCTGATGATTGGCAAGGCAGAGCGCGGGCAGGGAGCGGTCGAGCAGATTGCGGAAAACAAGGTCGCCTATCTGATGGCAACTGGCGGGGCGGCCTATCTGGTCAGCCGCGCGATCAAGGAAGCCAAGGTGGTGGCGTTCGAGGACCTTGGCATGGAAGCGATCTATGAATTCACGGTAGAAAACATGCCGGTGACGGTCGCAGTCGATAGCGAGGGCAACAATGTCCACACGCTGGCGCCGGCTTTCTGGAAGGAAAAGATCGCGCGGGAGCATTTGCTACCCGGCACCTGATCCGTGAAGCAGCGGGGCAAATCCGACCGGAATTGACAATTGCTCGACCAAGGGCACTGCCCGCTCGACCACGGCACTGGCGTACACACAAGGGCCACGCCTAGATGATCACACGATGAACTTTACCGAATCGATCAAAACTGCGCCGGTACGGCTGCCGCTGCGAGTCGTAATTGCCTCCATGGTCGGCCTCTGGCTGTGTTACTTCCTGTTGACGACCCTGCGCGGCAGCATTGTCGGGCTGGAAATGCAGAACGAACTGATGTTGCGCCGCGGGCTGGTCAGCCTTGCCGGCGTCGTCATCACCTTCTCCATGTGGCTGGTCCTGCGCCTGTTCGACGAACGCGCCTTATGGGCGAAGATCACCGCCGCGCTGGTGCTGGCCCTGCCCGCTGCGGTGTTGATCGCTCAGGCCAACCAGATGATATTCGCCGATATCGAAGCCCAGGTGATGGAGAAGATGGGCGAACGTCAGGGAATCCGCATCCGGCGTGACGAGGCAGGCAATGTGCTCGTCGATGTGCCGGGCCTGCCGGGCCAATATGACGATACCGAAGGCGCTGCTGGTCCTGGATCGAACGCCAGTAAACCGAAGGAGCCTGCTACTTTGACTCTGGCGCAGGCATCGGCCGGGCTGGACCAGTGGCGTCAACTATCCGACATCGCACTAGGCCGATATTTCCTGTTGCTGGCGTGGTCTTCGCTGTACCTGGCCCTACTGGCGGGCGCGCAAGCGAAAGCGTCGGAGCGGCGGGAGGGTGAATTCCGACGGGCAGCCAAGGCCTCCGAACTGCGATCGCTGCGCTATCAGGTCAATCCGCATTTCCTGTTCAACACCCTCAATTCCCTATCGGCGCTCGTGATGACCGGAAAGGCAGAGCGGGCCGAGGAAATGATCCAGACGATCTCCAATTTCTACCGCTACAGCCTGGCGGATGATCCGACTTCAGATGTAGAGCTGGCTGAAGAATTCGAATTGCAACGCCACTATCTCGAGATCGAAAAGGTTCGCTTTCCTGCCCGCCTGAAGACCAAATTCGACTTGCCGTCTGGATTGGTGGAAGCACGCGTGCCGGGCATGATCCTGCAGCCGCTGATCGAGAATTCGGTCAAATATGCGGTTGCGCCCTACCGTGAGCCCGTGACAATTACAGTGGCCGCAAGAACCGAATATGGCCGCCTGGTGGTTTCGGTCAGCGATGATGGGCGAGGCGACAAGAAGGCCGCTGACGAACTTGGCGGAACCGATGGTCGGGCCACGCGTGGTTTCGGCATCGGTCTGGCAAATGTGCGCGACCGACTGGAAGCACGATTTGGCAAGGATGCGAGCGTCACTTCCGGGCCGACCGAACACGGATATCTGACTGAATTGAGGCTGCCGCTGGTGACCCATGCCTGACCAGATCGAAAACGCCCCGCTCCGGACGCTGATCGTCGATGACGAACCCCTGGCGGTGGAACGGATGCAGGTCATCTGCGCCAAATTGAAGGATCTGGCGGTAGTAGGCACTGCAAGCGACGGAGCGGCCGCGTTGCGGCTGATCGAAGCACTCGGACCGGACCTCGTCCTGCTCGACATGACGATGCCCGAGGTGGACGGGTTATCGGTGGCGCGCAAGCTGGCAAAGCTCGACCCCGCAAAACAGAAGCGCCCAGCAGTCATCTTTGTAACCGCACATGATAATTTTGCGGTCGAGGCATTCGACCTGGACGCGATTGATTATGTCCTGAAGCCGGTCGCCCCAGACCGGCTTACTCGCGCAATAGACAGGGCTTTGGCCCGGCGCAGCGAAGCGGCAGCAGCAACGAGTGAATGGCTGACTGAATTGTGGGTGCCGCACCGGTCTGAACTGGTCAGGATCGAAATCGCCCAGGTTTCCCGGATCGATGCGGAACGCGACTATGTCCGGCTCCACGTCGCCGGGACCAACTACCTCCTCCTGCAAACGATCGCTGGCCTGGAGGAACGCCTGAACCCATCGGAATTCATCCGTATCCATCGTTCCACGATCTTGCGCCGAGATAATATTCGCGGCCTGCGCCATGATGGCTTGGGCGTGTGGTCGGCAGAACTGGATGATGGGGAGGCCCTGAGGATCGGGCGGACGTATCTGGCCAAGGTCAAGGCGATGGCCGGCCGGTAGCGGCCGGTTGCTGGCGGCGAACTGATCGGGCACCAGCCAAGGGAAAATTGGCCATCCCCATTTGTTGCGACGCCGAAAGATTGAAGCCCGAACTGGGGGACTGGTCCAGTTCGGGCTTCGACAGCTGAAGGGTGCTCAGCCGCCTAGTCGTTTATCATCGAGCAGTTTTGCCATCTGCTGCGTGGCCAGGGTTCTCGCCTGCTTGTAACATTCCATTTTCTTGGGATCCCGGACCCGTGATCCCGTCGTCCCGCGGTCCACGCCGCAGAATTCTTTTGCGGCCTTGTCGATCCGCCGCTCGAGAACCTTTTGACCCTTTTCAGTTGCCAGGTTCAGATCGGAATATTCAACGACCATATCGGCGCCACCGGACTGCGCGAGCGCCGGAGCCGCTGCGGCAGTGAGGGCAAGAGTCGAGCCGATGGCGGCGAGTGCAATATATGCGCTTTTCATGATAATTTCCTCCATTTGCGAGCCGTCCTCAGGGTGGTTCGGCGGCCTTTCGCATGATTGGTCTATGCCAACCGGCTGCCCGCTGCAGCTTGACTTCGACTGCCATCATCCAGCACTCGACCACGGATGTAGTCAGCGGATGTATGCATTCAAATTCCGGACGAATGGCATTTTGCAATCGACGAAGGGAAGTGCATAATTATGTGGCCATGGCTCTGATCATCATTTTCTTGCTGGGAATCGCCAATTTCGCCCTTCACCGGGCTGTATTGGAAAGCCGGCACCCCAAACTGGACGAAATTGGCTGGTTTACCCAGCGGTTCGGCAAGGGCGCAATGTTGGGGATGGAATTCATCGTTCTGCTGGCGGCCTTGCTGATGGTCGCTGACGGCTGGGCTTTCATTGCATGGGCCTATCTGGCCTATTCGCTGCTGAATGCCGGGGCGGCTTGGTTGATCCTGTCACGCGGGATCTGAGGGGCAATTTCCTCTTGCCAATAGGCGCCCAAGTCTGTCAGCCAGCCT
>JBFEKH010000071.1:0-10469 GCA_041552775.1 Allopontixanthobacter sp. | reverse complement strand
TGAGGGCGGCGTAAGCGAGCGATGAGTTCGTGTAGTCTACGAGGTTGTGTTCTGCAGCCGTCACAATTGAACGACCTTTGAAATGCAAAGCTATGCGCCCACCGCATTCGGTAATATAAGAGAACGGCCGCTATTGGGTCGTGTCCAGACGGTCTGCTTTTAGGCTCCGCTTCAGCCAGCCGGAACGACAAAAACTGGGTGGAAACCGGGCATTGGCAATAAAACCTATCGGATGTCTGCAATTGGGAACGTGTTTAGCGATCTGAAGTCCGGCAACCATTTGAATCGCAAGACTGATCGCGCTTTGTGCAGCTTCCGAGGCAGCAGGACCGCTACCGGCCTCCATCAGATGTTGACGAAACCTGAAACCAGCCCCAACATCCGGGTTGATGTCAGGCAAACCGTGAGGCGTAGCCGGACTCGGAAACGACAAGGAAAGACTACGAACTGTGACCAAGAAATGCCCCATAGTCGGGATTGGTGCGTCGGCAGGCGGGCTTGGTGCGCTCAAATCATTTTTCGATAGCACGCCTGACGATCTGGGCGCTGCCTTCGTCGTCATCCAGCATTTTGATCCGTCACATGAGAGCTTCACCGCCGATATTCTGACCCGGCATACCAAGATGCCCACCCGGCAGATTGAAGCCGGTATGACGGTGGAACCCGATCATGTTTACGTGATCCCGCCCAACGCCACGCTGACTTTGGCAGATGGTGCATTCGTGCTGGGGGAAGCGCAGGCCCATCACGGCGTGCGCATGCCGATCGATGCGTTCTTTACATCGCTGGCGGCGCAGCAGCAACAGCGCACCGTCGGCGCCATCCTGTCCGGCACGGGCAGCGACGGCGCGGCTGGGTTGCGTGAAATCAAGGCATCGGGCGGTATCGTCTTCGCGCAGTCACCCGATACCGCGCAATTTGACGGGATGCCGCGCGCCGCCATCGCGACCGGGCTGGTTGATGTGGTTTGCCCGGTGGAGGAAATGCCAGCGCAGATCGGGGACTATTTCGCTCATAAATACGTGAAGCAGTCCGAGGGGCCGAACGCGCCCGCGATTGCGCCAGATGACGAGGTGCATCTCAAATCGATTATCGCCCTGTTGCAGGCCCGGCTGGGGCTTGATTTTCGGGGATATAAAAAGGGCACCCTGGGCCGCAGGATCGTGCGCCGGATGAGCCTGCGAAACATTCAGGAAATGTCCGAATACCTCGCCATCCTGCGGGAAAACGAAGGCGAGGTTGAAGAACTTTATTATGACCTACTGATCAATGTGACCTCGTTCTTTCGCGATCCCAAAGCGTTCGAGGCGCTCGAGCAGAAAGTGCTACCCGGGCTGCTCGAAAAGAAAACCGTTCGCGATCATATCAGGGTGTGGGTTCCTGGATGTTCCACTGGCGAAGAAGCCTATTCGATCGCCATGCTGCTGATTGAGCAGTGCGAGGCGGCGGGGAAGGATTGCCCGATCCAAATTTTCGCAACCGATCTGGATGAACGCGCGCTCGCCGCCGGGCGCACCGGTATCTACCCCTCCAATCTGATTACCGACATCACGCCGGAGCGGCTGGAGCGCTTTTTCATCAAGCATGAGGGCAATTATCACGTCACCAAGGAGCTGCGTGAATGCATCACCTTTGCCTCGCAGAACGTCATCACCGATCCGCCATTTTCCAGATTAGATCTGATCAGCTGCCGTAATCTGCTGATCTATCTGGAAGGGAGTTTGCAGGACAAGATCATCAGATATTTTCACTTCGCGCTGGAAGATGGTGGGTTCCTGTTTCTGGGGCGTTCGGAAAGCACCAACCAACTGGCCGGATTGTTTGCGCCGGTGGACAAGCAATCGCGCCTGTTTAAGCGGCTTCCGGCAGTTCAGGCCAGCGCGATCAGTTTCCCGATCAACGGCGTTCGGGCGCGTGCGATGGCGGATGGCGTCCTGCCTTTCCCGCGGCCCAAGGAAACCGTGCGCATGCGCGAATTGATGCAGCAGCAATTGCTGCGCGCCTATGCCCCCGCAGCGGTACTGACCAACGCGAAGCATCAGGTGCTGTATTTCATGGGGCCGACAGGAGATTTCCTGGAGCAGCCATCCGGCCTGCCGACACAGGACTTGTTTACGTTGGCCCATGCCGAATTGCGCAAGAATTTGCGCGCAGGACTGAAGAAAGCGGCCGATACGTCCGATGTGGTCAAGATCAGCACCGTTTTCGTCAAGCGTGGCGGGGCCAGCAAGAAGGTGAATATTTCGATCAAGCCGGTGGGCGCTCCGGACGATGGCGACCCGTTGTTCATGGTGACCTTCGAAAACGCGGCAGATGTCCAGCAAGCCGCCGCCGAGCCTGCGCAAACCTCATCAATGGCTGCAGCACCCGATGATGCGACCGTGAGCGATCTGGAGAGCAAGCTGCGCGATGCGCAGGAAGATTTGCAGATCAGCCTGGAGGAGCTGGAATCCACCAATGAGGAATTGCAGGCCTCCAACGAGGAGATGATGTCGGTCAATGAGGAGCTGCAATCGGCGAATGAGGAGCTGGAGACATCCAAAGAAGAGCTCCAGGCGATGAATGAGGAGCTGTCGACGGTTAACAACCAGCTGAAGGATAAGGTCGAGGAGCTGGCCGAGGTCAATGACGATCTCAGCAATTTCGTTGCCAGCACCGGGATCGCGACGCTGCTGCTCGATTCCAAGCACAGGATAGGCCGCTTCACGCCCGCCGCGAAAGAGCTGTTCAACCTGATCGACGCCGATACCGGGCGCCCGCTGAACGACATCAGACAGAAATTCGACGATGCCGATTTCTTGGCAGACGTCGATCGCGTATTTCAGGATTTGCAGACGGTGGAGCGCGAAGTCGTCGGCGATGACGGCGCATATTACCTCATGCGCGTATCACCCTATCGCGGAATCGAGGGACGGCATGGCGGGGTAATCCTGACCTTCGTGGATATCAGCCGCCGGCGCGACAGCGAGCGCAAATTGCGCGAAAGCGAAGAACGGTTCCGGATGCTGGTCGAGAATGCGCCCGACCCACTGATATTGGTCAATGAAGCCGGCGATGTCGCGCTGGCCAATACAGAAGCACTGCAATTCTTCGGATATGATCGACAGGAATTGGCTGGCCTGACGATTGATCAGCTGATCCCCAAGCGATATCGAAAAACGCACGCGGTTTATCACGAGGGGTATCTGAAGGACGCCAAGCCACGCACAATGGGGTCTGGAATGGCGCTTCAGGCGTTGCTGAAAAACGGTGACGAGGTTCCGGTTGAAGTCGGCTTAAGCCCGATACATACCGAGGAAGGCCTGATGGTCTGCGCCGCGATCCGCGATGTCAGTGATCACATTGAGGCAGTCCACGCCATCAAAGACGCGCAGGCCAAAACCGAAGCCGCGCTCTCCGCCAAATCCCGTTTCCTCGCGACGGCCAGCCATGATCTGCGCCAGCCGCTGCAATCGCTGGCCATGCTGACCGAAGCGCTGATACTGAAGATAGACGATCCCGAATTGGCCGAAATGGCCGAACGGCAAAATGCGTCGCTGCAGAATATACGCAACCTGCTGAACTCGCTGCTCGACGTATCGAAACTCGATGCCGGGGTGGTGGAGGTGAAGATCGAGGACGTCGATCTCCAAGCGCTGGCGGACAATGTCTGCGCGGGCTGCCAGACCGCCGCCGAGAACAAAGGCCTCAGCCTGACCGCCGATGTCCATCACCGCATCGTCCAATCGGACCCCAATCTGCTCCAGCAAATGCTCCAGAATCTGGTCGGCAACGCGATCCGCTATACCCAAAAGGGCGACGTCAAATTGACGACCAACCTGGGCGAAAATGCCATCACCGTGGCGGTCAGCGATACTGGAAGGGGTATCCCGGCGGATGAGCTTTCGCTTATTTTCGAAGAGTTTTACCAGGTGGGCCGCGATCCCCAGCAGGGCGATGCAGGCCTCGGCCTTGGCTTGGCTATTACTAATCGCATCGCGGAAAAGCTGGGCACGCATATCCAAGTGGAATCCGAGCAGGGCAAGGGCTCGGTTTTCTCGTTCACCCTCCCGCTGAGCGACACTTTGCTGCCGCATAAGGAAATGCCGCCCTTGGCCGAAGCGCCGGACATTACCGGCAGCAACATTGTTCTGTTGATAGATGACGATCCGTCAGTCCTGAAGTCAACCAAGTTCCGCCTGTCATTGCAGAAAGGATTGAAAATCCTGACCGCTGACTCGCCAAAACAGGCGCGGGAAATCCTGAGCGATATCGCTCCGAAAACCCCGGACATTGTCGTGACCGACCACCATCTCGGGGGCCCGACCAATGGTATCGATCTGATCGAGGAAGTGCGCGAGTATGCCGGTTGGCACGTCCCTGCGATTCTCGTGTCGGGAGACACCGCTCTGGACACAGCAGACCTGAAACAGCGCCAAATTGAAACGATATTCAAGCCGACAAGCGGAAACGAGTTGATGGATACAATAGCGAAGTTGTTGTCGACCTGACCGATAACGGTCGTAGCACCGCCAGCGACAATTAATGTTCCGCCGCCAATCAGTAGTGCGCGCCTGTCCAACTGTTTTCTCCAGTCACTAAACTGCAAATTCGTTCAAACAGGAATATGCGTTGGTTCTAGATGCACAAATACGTCTTTGGACGGATATCTCGTTAACCCATCGGAAGTCATCCATGCTGTCCGCTTTTGCGCGGTGGGCTCAACCGGTCGTCGCAACACTTTGGCTGACCTACGAGGGTCAAAATAGTCACCGCCGGAAAATTCAATGTGCTCAGTACCCCGTCAGGGACAAGTCAATCAGGCCTCATCTATCCAGTTACGTCGCAGATGCGGTCCAGCTAGTGCCATCAGAAGTGCAGCGAGCCCATATAGCGCAAGAGAATAGAGCATCGAATAACGCAGCGCCGATTCTCCATAGATGGGAACCAGCCAATCCGACAAAGCGCCCAATGCATAGATGCCGCCGCCAAGTCCGATCAGATTGTTGATGAGCAGGAACAGTGCCGACGCGGTAGCGCGGAATGGCGGTTCGACCAGGTGCTGCACAGCCGATAGGACGGGCCCGAGCCAGACATATGCAAGCGCTTGTGGCAATAGGAAAAGAGCAAAGGCCAACGGGACACTATCGGTCATGATTCCGGCTGCGAAGAAAGGAACACCGATGACGAAGGCTAAGGCGGGAAGATAGCCGAAATAGGCCCGATCACGCGAGCCGAGCCGGTCCCCCATCCAGCCGCCCGCAAGAACCCCTGCGACACCGCCAAGAAGCAGTACGCTTCCGTAAAAGATCGAAGTTTCGATAAGGTTCAATCCGAAACTGCGTTGAAGAAGACTAGGCAGCCAGAACGCGATACCATAGCCAAGCATCGACGACGAAGCGGCACCGAACGCAAGGAACCAGAAGGCAGGTTTGCGCGCGAGAACACGCACAGTGTCCGAGAACGGCGACGCCTTGATCGCGATTTCGGGGGTCGCGAGCTTGGGACGATCATGCACTACCAACTTGAACAAAGGCGCAATCAGCACCCCGGCAATTCCGACAGCAAAAAAGGCAATGCGCCAGTCGACCGCGCTGGCAATATAGCCCCCAGCTAGAACCCCGGCCGCAGAGCCGATCGGAATGCCGAGAGAATAAATCGACAATGCAAATGCGCGGCGGCTGCTAGGGAAATAGTCGCCGATCAAAGCATAGGATGGAGCGACGCCGCCTGCCTCTCCGATACCGACGCCGAGCCTGGCGAGAAATATATGCCAAAAACCCTGAGCGAACCCGCACAGTGCGGTAAACCCGCTCCACAGCACAAGGCTGACAGTGATCACCCAAGAGCGGCTGGTTCGATCAGCAAGAAACGCTAGAGGCACGGCTAAGGTCGAATAGAGTAAGGCAAACGCGACCCCACCGAGCAGCCCCATTTCTCCATCAGTAAGCTGCAACTCGGCCTGGATCGGTGCGGCAAGGATCGCGAGAATCTGGCGATCGACGAAGTTGAAAATGTAGACGAGCAGCAGCATCGCCAGAACGACGCCTGGCCGGGTCGGCGACCTGGCAGGCACGCTAGTGGACGTGATTTTGAAGGAACCTTTCGATTTCAGAAAGCGCCGCCTGTTCGTCGAGAAGCGGGGCATGGCCCCGATTCGGTACCGTGGCACTTACGAATGGCCCGCTATGGCGGTGGTGCATTTCGCTTACTGTGTCAGTCGACAGCACGTCGCTGAACTGACCACGCAGAACGAGTGTGGGTACCGATTTTACCAAATCCCAGATGTGCCAGAGATCAGCGGGTACGGCATTGGACTGGTCGCTCTCCAACTGCAGGGAGATCGCCGGATCGTAGGCAAAAGCAACGCTCCCGTCCGCCTGTTCGACACATGTACGGCGAGCGAAGGTCAGCCAGTCTGAGTCTCTCAAGTCTGGCAGGGCGACAGCGTTGATCTCTTTGCAACGGTTTGCCGCTTCGTTCCAATTAGCCATCTGCTTATCCTGGCCGGTATAGGCCTTGATCCGCTCGATTCCCTCTTGCATCACTTCGGTGCCGATATCGTTGAGCACGATCGCTCTCACCCGGCCGGGCACAGCCGCTGCCATTAGCATGGCCATCAGCCCTCCGAGCGAAGTACCAATCAGCCCCGCCCGGCTGACATTAAGACTGTCGAGTAGCGCCCACATATCCTCGGCATATACATCAGGGCGATAGTTTGTTGGCTCCGGATCACGTTCCGACAGTCCTCGCCCTCGCTGGTCGGGAACGATCAGTCGGTACCCGCTCATGAGGTGGCGAGCGAGAGCTTCGAAGTCGGCCGAGTTGCGCGTAAGCCCGTGCATCAGCACCAGAACTGGGGCGTCGCCCTGTTCGCTCGGGTAATCCCGGGCGAACAGGGTCAACCGCTTATCAGCGCTGAGGAACCGGTGTTCACGATATTCAGCCATGGCAAGCCCCCGGATGGGCGCGGTCAGAACTGGATTGTCGCAGTCACAAACACCTGCCGCGGATTGCCATAAAATGCGGTCAGGATTCCCTCACTACCGAGTGCAGAAACAAGGTTGCCATTGGGGCTTCGGACCAACTCACCAGTCTTCGGATCTGCAGCCATGAATGTGTAGCCCGAAGTTTTGTATTCCTTGTTGAGCAAATTCTTGCCGAAGAGCCCGATGCTCCAGCGATCGTCCGGAGCGGTATATACCGCGCTCGCATCCCACAGCGCATAACTGCTTTGATCGATGAATGGATTGGGAATCTCGAATTGAAAGGTCTTACTACGGTAGGTAACAGCGGTGTTCAGTGCTATCTCGCCGGCTCCCACCGGAGTCAGATAAGTAAGCCCAGCATTGCCTGTCCATTTTGGCGTGTTCTGGACTTCTCTGAAATCGGATACTTCGGTCGGAGTGTTAGCGATGTTTGCAATATATTCTTTGTATTGGGCATCGATATAGCCCAGTGCGCCCGAGAAAGTGAGCCGGTCGCCGCCAGCAAACAGGTCGCGACCAAGGCGCGCAGTAGTCTCAAGCTCGAAACCCTGGAGCCGCGCTTGGCCTGCATTGGTGATGATCCCGCAGAAATTGGGAACCCCTTGAATGGTGCAGGCTTGCGATCCGGGGATCTGCACGTCGGTATAGTCCATGCGGAATGCAGCAGCAGCGACGTACAGTGCACCGTCCATCAGGCTGCCCTTATAACCGATTTCGTAGCTGTCGACCGTTTCCGGGAGAAAAGAAAGGAAATCGGCGATTTCGGCGTCAGATCGCACACCGTTGCCGTCGAGATCTGGCGCGTTGGCACCCGCCCCGCGCGGGTCGAAACCGCCGCCCTTGAATCCCTTGGAATAGCTCACGTAGATATTGTGATCGTCGGTTGGCTGGAAGCTCAGCGACGCGCGCGGAGTGAACTTCTTGAACTTGGCCGAGCCGGTGAAATCGGTGTCCGGCGCACCCAGCGGAATGCCCGGATTGGCGAAATTAGGAGAGCCTCCGAAAATATAGTTGCGCTTCAAAATATCCGCATTGCGTTCGTCCCAAGTATAACGGCCGCCCAGCGACAGACTTAACTGCTCGGTGAAGTCGAAACTGAAGTCGGCAAAGATTGCATAAGTCTCGGTATCGACGCGCGCCTCGGTGCTGCCGGTGAGCTGTGGAAGGATTGTACTTAAGGTCGTGTATAACCGTGTGTCGAAAATCGTGTCGGCCTTGGCGTCCAGATAATAGAATCCAACCAGTCCCTGCAAAGGTCCGCCGTTGTCATACAGTAACTGGACTTCCTGGCTGATTTGTTCGTTACTGTAGATCCCCGGCACGTCGAGATCGACAATTGGAATCGCATCGAAATCGATAGGGGTTGCGGTGTCATCTTTGCGCCATGCGCTGATCGAGCGCAGCGTGATTGCGTCGCCCAATTCGAGCGAGACATTCATGGCCAGGCCGTAGGCCTCGATATCCTGGATGGGATCGTTCAGCGCGCCGCGTGTATCGTAGACATCGTCTAGCACCGGTATGCCGGTCGCCAGACCTGCGATGAGCCGGGTGCCGCCGCGCGGATTACTCTTGTCCTTGGTATAATCTCCGGTGATCCGGATCAGCGCAGGTTCGCCATAACCGCCCAGTTCGAGGCTTGCGCGACCAGCCCAGATGTCCTTGTCATAATTGTCGAGGCCGGTGGTGAGATTTTCGCCAAATCCGTCACGGGTCAACCGCGCCACCGAACCACCGACACGCACCATGTCGGAAATCGGGGCCGATGCCGTGACGACCCCCTCTATCTGATTGTAAGTGCCATACGTAGCGCGTGCCTTGAGCGAAAATTCCTGCGGCAGTTGCTTGGTCACATATTTGACGGCGCCGCCAATGGTGTTCCGCCCGTACAAGGTTCCCTGCGGCCCGCGCAGCACTTCAATGCGCTCAACGTCATAGATGTCGAGGACGGCTGCCTGCGGACGATTAAGATAAACGTCGTCGAGATAGATGCCGACGCCTTGTTCGAATCCGGAGACGGGGTCCTGCTGGCCGACGCCGCGGATAAAAGCGCTGAGCGTCGAGTTGGTACCGCGTGATGCCTCCAGCGTCACGTTGGGGACAGCCTGCGCGACATCAGTGATATCAAGCGCGCCGCGCTGGGCAAGTTGTGCACCGGAAATCGAGGTGACCGCGATCGGCACATCGATCTGCCGTTCCTCGCGGCGGCGGGCCGTCACGACAATCATGCCTTCATTATCATTGCCGGTTTCTGCGACATCAGCAGCATCGGCGGGCACCTGCTGCGCCAGTGCGGGCTGCGCAAGGCCGCTGCCCAAAAGCATTGCTGTGCCGAGCACAATCTTGCTGGCACCGCTTCTCAAAGCAAAAATGGACTTCATGAAAACTCTCCCCATCGAACTTTAGCGTTCTTGTGGGCGACCGTTTATTGCATGTTGAATCACTATTCAACTCTTTTATTGCAACCCGGCGATTGGGCGGCTAGATATATCGACATGATAACCCGAAATAGCGCGATTGAACGGCCGCCAACAAAGCAGCCGAGAACCGACCGGGGTCGGCGCACACGCCAAAAGCTGATTGATGCTGCTACGGCGGAATTTGGCGAAAAGGGATTTCACGACGCCTCGATCATCGGAATTACTGGACGGGCTGGGACAGCGCTCGGCAGCTTCTACACCTACTTTGATTCCAAAGACGAAATCTTCCGCTCGCTGGTGCAGGAACTGAGCGACATGGTCAAAGCGCGTGCAGCGGTCGCGCTCGCGCCAAAGCAATCTGCGCTCGATGCAGAACGAGCGGCATTGGCTGCATTTTTGGAGTTCGCACGAGACCACAAGGAAATTTATCGGATCATTGACGAAGCTGAGTTCGTCGATCCGCAAAGCTATCGCGAGCACTATGAGCGCACCGCGCAGCGTATCGAGGAACGACTGGCTGATGGAATAAAGTCCGGTGATTTGCGGCCGGAAATAGGCGAGATCGAAGCCTGGGCAATCATGGGAATGAACGTGTTCCTGGGCCTACGGTTCAGCGTCTGGGGTGAGGATGCAGACCACAGTGAGGTTTCGCAAACCGCTAACGCCATGCTGGCCAAAGGTATCGCCCTCCGATGATTACAGCCATCATCACTGATGGCCGCCCCATGGCTCAGTTTGCCAGACACCAATAACGCAGTACGAAGCGTCGTCTTGTTATCAAGTCGCGATCGCTCACTATGATGCTAATCTATAAATGCCAAAATCACACGATTAGCATTCAACCCAGTTCTAGCGGTCAAGGACAGTCCGATAAAATAGCAGCTTTCGGGAAGCGAACTTGCTCTCAGCAATGTCCGCTTCTAGGTCTATTCTGTTGAAAAATTCGGTCTTTTAGAAGACCTAATAATTTCCTTCGAATTACCACTCCCGTTACGACACATCGCTTCTCCGCTCTGCGAAAGTTTATTCAATTTAAGCAGCCATACGCAGTAAAATTACACACCGTGAGTTTTTCAACAGAATA
>JBFEKH010000070.1:0-10540 GCA_041552775.1 Allopontixanthobacter sp. | reverse complement strand
GATCCGGCTGTTTTGATCATCGCCCGACAGGATGCCTTGCTGGCTGTCAGTGAACCAGCTTTGCGCGACGGTAAGATTGCCCTTCTCCAGCCGGATACCGGCTCCATTGAAATCGGGCACAGCCATACCGCGAAAGACGATCCCGGATACGCTGGCTTCGCGGCCCCGGAGGACCAGCGCAGCCTTGCCTTCGCAGGTCACGCTGTCGAAAGTGACGCTGCCCGGTTTAGCCGCAACATAAGATATTGATCCGGCGGTCTGCACCGCGCATTGGCGGTAGGTCCCCGGCGCGATGGCAATGGTCGCTGTGCCATTGCCGATGGCGTTTACGGCCTGCTGCAAGCTCGAAAAGCTCCGGCCATTTTCCACAATCGAGAAGGGGCTCTTTTCCTGCGCCAGCAATGTACCGAGCGGAATAGCGGCGATGGCAAGCACGGAAAGGATGCCGATCAAGACGGGTAATGGGCGGTCGGGCGTGCTGCGGGCATGGTCTTCCATCCCTTTGGCCTACCAATTATTGGTTAACGCACCGCTAAACTTTCAGCGGGTTAGCGTGCGCTCATCCCCGCCATTTCCATCCGCCTTCCGTGCGCCGCCTAGCGATCAGCAGTAACAGGATGGTGACGATCACGGTAATGGCGATGAACGCCGCTAGCCCAATCTGGCCGCCCGATTCCAGCAGCAGCCCGGCACCCAACAGCACGGCCATGTAACTGATCAGCAAAGCCCACCCTTGCCAGGCAATCGGCAAACCGGCGCCGTAACCCAGCTTCTTGGGCGCAAACCAATATCCGGGTTCGAAAAATTTATGCAACATCTGGATCTCCTACTGTGCTTCCGGGCGGACGGCCCCGCCGGGGTTTGGGCGTGGCCTCGATCCTGATACCGCGTGCTGTCAGCGCTTCTCGCAGCAACATCTCGATCTCTGCATTGGCAGAACGCAAATCGGCAGCCGCCAACCGCTCGATCGCGGCATGGACTGCCGGATCGAGCCTGAGTGCGAAGGCCTTTTTTGACACTGTCCGGGTCGTCCGCGCTTAGTACAGCGAACCGGCGTTGACCACCGGATGGGTTTCGCGTTCGCTGCACAGGACAACCAAAAGGTTGGACACCATCGCGGCGCGGCGTTCGTCATCCAGTTCGACAATCCCGTCGGCGCTCAGCTTGTTGAGCGCATCCTCGACCATGCCGACGGCGCCCAGCACGATCTTCGCCCGCGCGGCGATGATTGCGTCTGCCTGTTGCCGTTTGAGCATGGCGCTGGCGATTTCGGAGGCATAGGCCAGATGGGTCAGGCCAGCCTCGTCGACCATAATGCCCGCTACTTCGAGCCGGTCGTTGAGTTCTTCCAGCAATTCGCGGTTGATGACATCCGCCCCGCCGCGCAGCGTTACCGCCTCGCCTTCGAAGTCGTCATAGGGATGCCGTGCACCGACCGTCCGCAGCCCTGCCTCAATCTGGATGCTGACGAATTCCTTGTAATCGTCGACATCGAAGCTGGCTTGGGCGGTGTCCTGCACGCGCCACACGACATTGCAGGCGATTTCGATCGGATTGCCGCGCAGGTCGTTGATCTTCACCCGGTCGGAATGAACGTTGTGCGCCCGCGCGGAGATTTTCTTGCGCATCATCCACGGCCATATCCAGCGCAGACCCTCGGTCCGCTCACTACCGCGATATTCGCCGAACAGGGTGATCACCGCCGCCTGGTTGGGCTGGATCATGAAAAAGCCGCTGGCGATGGTCAATACAACCAGAAGCGAGCCAACCAGCGTGCCGGCAAACATCAGTTTGTCCGCTTTGTCCGCGCCTCTTGGCGGCGCGCCGCTGATGATAGTCCAGATCGCCAGCCCGGTGACGACCAGCAATACCAACAGCAATACATAGCCGCTATAGGTGGTTGACGGCCTTTCGCGGCTGACATTCATTCTGCCCTTGTGGCCCCCGTTTTCGTCCGACATTCCGAATCTCCTTCGATATAATTATGATATCATCTTTATATCAATTGAGCCGACTGTCAATTGGAACCGTCAGTGGCGCCGGATCACCGCCAGGAATGCGTCGCCATAGGCTTCCAGCTTCTTTGCGCCGACGCCCCCGATCTTGCCCAGTTCCGTCATGTCAAATGGCCGCGAACTGGCCATTTCGCGCAAGGTGGCGTCGTGAAAGATCACATAGGGCGGCATCTGCGCCTCTGCCGCCAGGTCGCGCCGGAGATCACGCAGAGCCTCGAACAGCGGATCGCCAACCGGATTGGCGCTAGCCGTACCGCGTTTGCGGCCCCGCTCGCGTTTGGGCGGCAGGACAATTTCGACCGTTTCCTCGCCCTTCAGGATCGCCCGTGCATTGCCGCCCAGCGCCAGCCCGCCATGCTCGGTGGATATCAGCGCCCCGCGGGCCTGCAGTGCGCGCGACAAGGGTTGCAGCAGAGCGGCTTCGTCATCGCCGACGATACCGAACACGCTCAATTGGTCGTGTCCCCGCTGCAGCACGCGTTCGTCGGCATTGCCGGTCAACACTTTCTGGATATGCCCGAAACCGAAGCTCTGTCCCGTGCGGTACACTGCCGACAGCAATTTGCGCGCAACCTCGGACGTATCGGCGACCTTGGGCGGATTGAGGCAATTGTCGCAATTGCCGCAAGCCTCGGGCGGGCTTTCGCCAAAATGCCGTAGCAGGATTGCGCGGCGGCAGGACGGGGCCTCCACCAAGGTCGCCAGCGCATCCAGCCGGGTCCGCTCACCCCCGCGGCGCACCTCGGGCGTTTCGGTCAATCGCTGGCGGGCCTGCGCAAAATCGCCTGCACCCCACAGCATCACTGCGGTTGCCGGATCACCATCGCGGCCCGCGCGGCCGGTTTCCTGGTAATATGCCTCGATTGACTTGGGTATGCCGGCATGGGCGACGAAGCGCACGTCCGGCTTGTCGATCCCCATGCCGAAGGCGATCGTGGCGCAGATCACCATGTCCTCGCTCGCCACGAAGGCCGCCTGGTTCGCGCTGCGCACTTCTGCCGGAAGGCCCGCGTGATAGGGCCGCACGGGGCGGCCGGTAGCCTTGGCCAATTGTTCGGCCAGCGCCTCCACCTTGCGGCGGGTCGGTGCATAGACGATCCCCGGACCGGGTATTTCGGCCATCAGCCGTTCGATCTGCTTGGCCGCGCTGTCCCGGTGACGGATGGTGTAACGGATGTTGGGCCGGTCGAACCCTGCGATTATCAGGCCGTTTTTGGGGATGCCCAACTGCGTCAGAATATCGGCCCGGGTGTGTTCGTCCGCAGTTGCCGTCAGCGCCAGTCGGGGCACCGAAGGGAAGGCGTCCATCATCGGACGCAGTTGGCGGTAATCGGGCCGGAAATCATGCCCCCATTCGGAAACACAATGCGCCTCGTCGATAGCGAACAGGCCCAGCGGCGCACTGTTCAGCATATCGCGAAATCCTGGCTGGCTCGCCCGTTCCGGGGCAACATAAAGCAAATCGAGCTGCCCGGCGCGAAATGCGTCCATCGTCTCGCGCCAGTCGGCATCGGCGCTGGTCAGAGTGGCGGCACGGATGCCGTTTGCGCGGGCAGACCGCAGCTGGTCATGCATCAATGCGATCAGCGGCGAGATCACAATGCAGGTGCCGGGCATCATGGTGGCGGGCAATTGATAGGTCAGCGACTTGCCCGCACCGGTCGGCATTACCGCCAGCGTAGATTTTCCAGCCAGCACCCGCTCCATCACCTCGGGCTGGCGGCCGCGGAATTCGTCAAAGCCGAAAACGCTTTTCAGCCGTGCCCTGGCATCATCCAGCGAAAGCGTTTGATCCTGGGCATCATCAGGCTGGGGGAAAGACCGCGGGTCATGCATGGTGCAGTCCATGGCAGATGCATGACGCTCGGTGAATGGCCAGCGGTCAGATAGATGGTGGAGAATTGCCGTTTGCCCCGCCTTTTGCACCTCGCTAGAAGGCAGCGGCAACTTTCGGGAGAATATCAGTATGAACAAGATTACCACAATCGCCTTCGCTTCCCTGTCCGCAATGGCGCTGGCTGCATGCGGCAGTTCCGACGATGCGTCCGTCGAAGCGGAAGCAGATACCGTTGAAATGCCCGCAAATGACGCGATGGAACCAGTGGTCGAAGAGCCCGCTGCCGATCCGCAAGCCAATGCTGTTGAAGCCGCGACTGCCGCTCCCAGCGATGCGGTCGAGAACGAAGTCGATGCAGCGGGCGATGCGGCTGCTGCCGCTGCTGCTGAAATTCAGGAAATGACGGGTGCCACACCGACCCCCAAAACACCTGCGGAACCAAAAACGCCCAACTGAACCATTACCGAAAGAGGCAAACCTTTCGGCTCAATTTCCAAAGCGGGCGGATCGTGACAGCGATTCGCCCGCTTTTCCTTTTCATCCACCGCGCTATGGTGGCGGAATGAAACGGATTACAGCCATCACGATAATCCTTGCGCTGGCCGCCTGCGGCCCGGCTGAAAATGATCCCGGCCCCGGCGGCGTTACTGTGGGCGAGGCGCAGGCGCTCGACGAAGCAGCGGAAATGCTCGAGGCGCGCCGCCTTCCTCCGGAGGCAATTGTGTCCGAGCCAGCCGAGGAGGCAATCGCCGAGGATACCGCGCCAGCCGAATGAACAGGCGCAAGCAGGCCCGCCTGAAAATCAGGGGGCCCAAGAACACAGCTCAGAGGATGCATAAATGGCCAATACCGGGATGGACCCCGAAACTTTCGAACAGTTTATCCGCCAGTTGGGGCGCTATGTCCGGGAACGGCTGATCCCGGCAGAAGCCGATGTGATCGCCAACGACCGCATCCCTGAAGATCTGATCGACGAAATGCGCGCAATGGGCCTGTTCGGTTTGACCACACCCGAAGAATTTGGCGGTGCGGGCATGAATGTCCCGCAATATGTCGAGACCATCCGCGTGCTCAGCTATGCGATGCCCGCCTATCGATCGATCATTTCGATCAACCTCGGGATGGTCTGTTCGGCGCTCAAGAACAATGGCACCCCGGAACAGAAGGCGGAATGGCTCCCGCGCCTTTCTGCGGGCGAGATTGCCTGCTTCGGCCTGACCGAACCGGGTTCGGGTTCTGACAGCGCAGCGATGGCGACCACCGCGCGCCGGCAAGGAAACGGCTATGTGCTGACCGGCACGAAACGCTACATAACAAACGCGCCGCATGCCAAACTTGGGCTGATCATGGCGCGGACCAACGCCGAGGCCCTGCCCAGGAATGCCCATGTCTCGGCGTTTCTGGTGCCGATGGACAGCCCCGGAATTTCCGTGGGCAAGCCGGACAGGAAAATGGGCCAATCGGGCAGCCATATTGCCGATATCTATCTCGATGAAGTGAAGTTGCCCGGCAATGCGCTGCTCGGCGGGGAGGAAGGCAAGGGCTTTGCCACTGCGATGCAAAGCCTTGATAATGGCCGGTTGTCGGTGGGCGCGGCCAGCACCGGATATGCCCGGCGCATCCTCGACACCGCGCTGCGGTATGCGGGTGAGCGCAAGGCATTCGGCGAACCGATTGCAAATTTCCAGCTCATCCAGGCGATGCTGGCGGACAGTAAGGCGGAGATTTACGCCGCCGAATGCATGCTGCGAGATGCCTCCGCAAAAGCCGATCAGGGCAAGGCGATCATCGAAGCGGCCAGCACCAAGATGTTTGCCTCCGAAATGTGCAACCGGGTGGCTGATCGCTGCGTCCAGATTCACGGCGGCGCAGGCTATCTCGCGGAATACGAGGCCGAGCGGTTCTTTCGCGACAGCCGGATCTACACGATTTACGAAGGCACTACCCAGATCCTGCAATTGGTGATCGCCAAGAACATGCTGCGCGAATTCGCCGCAGGGGCGGCAGCGTAGATGTACCAGCTGCTGTCAGGGCTTTCGATCATCGAAGTATCCAGCTTCGTGGCCTCCCCCACGGCCGGTCTCTATTGCGCGCAGATGGGGGCAGAGGTGATCCGGGTGGACCAGATCGGCGGTGGTCTCGATTATGACCGGTACCAGTTGACCGAAGAAGGCCGTTCGCTGTCATGGGAAAACCTCAACCGCGCCAAGAAGAGCGTGGCGCTGGATTTGCGGACCCCCGAAGGGCGCGAATTGGTAGCGGAACTGGCGCGGAAAACCGGCCAGATCATCACCAATGTGCCTGAACAAAGCTTCCTGTCCCATGCCAAGCTGGCAGAGGGCAGGGCGGACATGATTACCGTGCGGATCATGGGCTGGGGCGACGGGCGTCAGGCGATGGATTTCACCGTCAATGCCGCCAGCGGCTATCCGCTGATGACCGGGCCGGAGGAATGGGACCAGAATGCCGCGCCGCCGGTGAACCAGATCTTGCCTGCATGGGATTTCATCACCGGCGCCTATACCGCATTCGCGCTGATGGCGGCGCTGCGCCGCCGGGACCAGACGGGCGAGGGCGGCGAAGTGCGCATCCCGCTGGGCGATGTTGCCATCGGTACTGTCGCCAACAGCGGCGCGATGGCGGAAATGCTCTATCGCGGGGGTGACCGTCCGCGGCTGGGCAATGCCATCTGGGGGGCGTTCGGCCGCGATTTTCGCGCCCGTGACGGCAAGCGTTTCATGGTCGCAGCGATGACCCACAAGCAATGGGCCGGTCTGGTCGAGGGGTTGGGCGTGGCCGCAGAAGTTGCCGCCATCGAAGAACGGCTGGGCATCAGTCTTGGCAAAAGCGACCATAACCGTTTTACCAATCGCGAGGAACTGTTCGCCCTGTTCCAGAGCGCGGCAGAGAAGTTCGACTACGCCGAACTGGCAGCAAGATTCGCCGCCGCCGGGGCCACCTTCGAACGCTACCGCACCATGCACGAGGCATCGACAGACCCGCAGCTGGTCACCGAAAATCCGCTTTTCGGCCCTTCACCCGCTAATCCCAGCGGGTTCGAATATCCCGCCGCCGGACCATTCGCCAACATACCTGCGCTCGAGCGTGGAGACCCGCGTCCTGCGCCCTATCTGGGCGAACATAGCGAAGAGATACTCGCCCGCTTGCTGGGCATGGGTTCAGGCGAGTTCGGAAAATTGATCGACGCGGGAATCGTCGCCACCAGTGATAAGGTTTAAGCCATGAAATTACGCCGCGCCGCCATCGTTTCGCCGCTCCGCACGCCGGTGGGCAAGTTCCTCGGGTCACTCGCGCCGCTGGAAGCCGGTCCGCTGGGCGCGATCATCCTGAAAGCGCTGGTGGAACGCAGCGGGATCGATCCCGAGCGGGTCGATGACGTGGTATTCAGCCAGGGCTATGGCAGCGCCGAAGCACCCGCCATCGGCCATTGGAGTTGGCTCGCCGCCGGTCTGCCGCTTGAAGTGCCAGGCTATCAGGTTGACCGGCGCTGCGGTTCAGGCCTGCAGGCGGTCGTCAATGCGGCCATGATGGTCCAGACTGGCGCCGCCGATGTCGTGGTCGCGGGCGGCGTGGAAAGCATGTCCAACGTTGAACATTACACCACCGACCTGCGCGGCGGCGTGCGCTTTGGCGACATGGTGCTGCACGACCGGCTGACGCGCGGGCGCCTGATGTCCCAGCCGATCGAACGTTTCGGGGTCATCAGCGGGATGATCGAAACCGCCGAAAATCTGGCGAAGGATTACGGGATCAGCCGCGAAGCGTCCGACGAATATGCCGTCCGCAGCCACCAGAACGCAGCTGCCGCCTGGAATGCAGGCAAATTCGACGCGCAGATGGTGGCGGTGGAAATTCCGCAAAAACGCGGCGACCCAGTGGTCTTTGCCAAAGACGAAGGCTTCCGCGCCGATGCCACGATGGAAAGCCTCGCCGGCCTGCGTGCGCTTGAGGGCGGCGTGGTTACGGCGGGTAACGCCAGCCAGCAGAACGATGCGGCCGCAGCGTGTCTGGTCGTGGCTGAAGACAAATTGGAGGAACTGGGGCTGGAGCCGATGCTGTGGCTGCACAGCTGGTCCGCCGCGGGCTGCGATCCGTCGCGCATGGGCATCGGGCCAGTTCCCGCAGTGGACCGGCTGTTTGGGCGCAGCGGCCTGGGCTGGGACGATATCGACCTTGTCGAGCTCAACGAAGCCTTCGCGCCGCAAGTGCTCGCCGTACTGAAAGGCTGGGGCTGGAGCGCGGATGACAGCCGCCGCGATATGCTCAACGTCAATGGATCGGGCATCTCGCTCGGCCATCCGATTGGCGCCACCGGGGTGCGGATATTGGCCGACATGGCGCATGAAATGCACCGCCGCGGCGCGCGCTACGGGCTGGAAACCATGTGCATAGGTGGCGGGCAAGGCATGGCCGCAGTGTTTGAACGCGCGTGAATTTACGTATTTGAACTAGGGGCTTAAACCTTGAACGGTTTGATCGGCTTCAGCACCGCGTAGGTTTCCTCCAGCGGATCATGGTCCAGCGGCGGAAAGTCCAGCGGCGGCGGCTCCACATTCGTGTCTGGCAGCCGGTCCAGCAGGTCACGGAGCAGCGTGAGCCGGCCCCGTTTCTGGTCGTTGAAATCCACCAGAGTCCATGGGGCATGCTTGCTGTTCGTTGCTTTCAGCATGGCTTCGCGCGCTTCGGTATATGCCGCATATTTACCGCGCGCAGCCAGATCGATCGGGGACAGCTTCCAGCGTTTCAGCGGATCATCCAGCCGTTCTGCCAGCCGTTCTTCCTGCTTGTCCTGATCGGTGGTCAGCCAGTATTTGAACAGCAGGATGCCTTCCTTGACCAACATCTGTTCAAAATTCGGTGCTTCTTGCAGGAAGGTTTCGATTTGCTCTTCATCTGCATAGCCCATAACCTTTTCGACGCCCGCGCGGTTGTACCAGCTGCGATCAAACAGCACGATTTCCCCAGCGGCGGGAAGATGCGCGATATAGCGCTGGAAATACCACTGGGTCATTTCGCGGTCGGAGGGCTTGGCCAAGGCGACAATCCGGCATTGGCGGGGATTCAGCCGCTGTGACACCGCGCGGATCGCGCCCCCCTTGCCCGCGGTATCGCGCCCTTCGAACAGCACCAGAATCCTTGCGCCGGAAGTGTGCGCCCAGCGCGCCATCGCCACCAGCTCTTCCTCGAGCGGTTCGAGCAAAGCGTCGTATTGCTTGGATTTCAGCTTGCTCACACCCGTCTCCCGCCATTAGCCATTTATTTGTCAGTTAACCCGACCGGTGCTACTGTCAAAACATCAGCCATGGCCACCATTATCGAACCCCTAAGCGATTTTACCGCTCTTCCGAAAATGCCGCCGGAGGTATTTGCTGCGCCGCTCAAGAAGCCCGCGCATCTCGGCGATGATTGGCTGGAGCCGAAACAGACCGAATATTCGGCCGATGAAGATGCAATATGGGATGATCTGTTCGCCCGGCAAATGGATGTGCTGCCCGGCCGTGCGGCAACCGCGTTCCTGCAAGGGCTGGAAAAGCTCGATCTGGCCCGCGGCGGCGTACCTGAATTCGGGCGGATGTCGGAAGAATTGGCCGCGATGACCGGATGGAGCGTGGTCCCGGTCCCGATGCTGATTCCCGATCACGTGTTTTTCTGGCATCTGGCCAATCGCCGGTTCCCGGCGGGCAATTTCATCCGCACGCGCGAAACCTTCGACTACATCCAGGAACCGGACGTTTTCCATGATGTGTTCGGCCATGTCCCAATGCTGACTGATCCGGTCTATGCAGATTACATGCAGGAATATGGCCGCGCCGGGTGGAAGGCGATGCGGTACAATCGGCTAAAGGCACTGGGCGCGCTTTATTGGTACACCGTGGAATTCGGACTGATGATGGAGGCAGGCGAGTTGCGCGCTTACGGCGCGGGCATCCTGTCTGGCCCGACCGAAGTGGTCTATGCGCTGGAAGCGAAAAGCCCCAACCGGATCATGCTGAATGTCGACCGGGTTATGCGCACCGATTACGTGATCGACGATCTACAGCCGACCTATTTCGTGATCGAGAGTTTCGAGGATCTGTATCACCAGACGGTGGAGCGCGATTTCGACCGGCTGTACCGCAGCCTGCCGCCGTCTTTCACTTATGCCAATTCGGCAGTGATCGATGTCGACGATGTATTGTCACGCGGCACTCAGGAATATTTCCTGCGCGGCGGGCGGGGCAGCGGAGCTACTCCGGTTTAATCAGCCTAGCGGGCCGTATTGCGGCGGATAACATTGAGCAGGATCAGGGCTACAATCGATCCGGCAACGCCCACCAGCAATGCGCCGGCGCTGATCCCGACAAGAATTGAACCGCTCTTGATCAACAGGCCGGACACCAGCGCCCCGGCGATCCCGACCCCGGCATTCAGCAAAATTCCATGCTGGTCATCGATCCGCATGATGATCGTAGCCAGCCAGCCGAGGATTGCCCCGACTGCTACCAGGATAATCAAACCCATCTCTCGTGCCTTGTATATGCCATCACCTATACAGCGCGGGGGAGCGGGATTCGTTCCAAAATTGAGTCAAAAGAACGGCTTGCGATCAGCGCATCATCAGCCAGATCACCGCAGCAACGCCGATCACGATCCGGTACCATGCGAACGGCGCAAAGCCGTGTCGGCT
>JBFEKH010000069.1:0-10927 GCA_041552775.1 Allopontixanthobacter sp. | reverse complement strand
CGCTCAGCGGCAGCAAGGCATTTCCAAGCCATTCCGCCAGCCCCGATGCGCCCATGCCTGCAGCCAACGCCAATCCGCCGCCGAACATCATGATGACGCCCCACGGCGCGCGGTCAGCTTCTTTCCAGTTCAGCAGCGGTCTTCCCGTTCCGTCAGGCAGGATGAACAGCGCAAGGCCTGCGGCAACGGCGATCGTTCCGTCGGTCAGCGACCCGGCTGGCAGATAATCTTTCAGTACCGGTGCCAGCATCCACAGCAAGAAGGTGATCGAGATCAGCGGCACCAGCCGCTTTTCGGGCAAGGTCCACGCCGTATGGGAATCAATGGCAGTGCGCGCGGCGGCAACATCAAACGGATGTTCGGCAACTTTCTGGACTCGGGCGATAATCAGCGCTGCAATCGGCACACCGACAATCACGATGGGCAGGCCGAACATGGTCCACTCGGCAAAACTGATCTTCAATCCGATCATGCTGTCGAGCAGGGCCACGGCAATTCCGTTCGTCGGCGACCCGACAATCGTACCGAGCCCGCCAATCGACGCGGCAAAGGCAATCCCCATCGGCAGGGCCCCCGCGAGTCCGTCCTGCTCTTCGGGATCGAGCCCGCCACCGGCCATCACCGCCAGAGCCATCGGCATCATGATCAAGGCGGTGGAGGTATTGGAGATCAGCATCGACAGCAGCGCCGCGGAAATCATGAAAGCAAGCAGCAACCGGGACTGCCCGCCGCCGCTGCCCACTGTTTTCAATATTGCCAGTGACAATCGCCGGTGCAGGCCGGTCCGCTCGATTGCCAGCGCGATGAATGCGCCGCCCAGGATCAGGAACAGGATCGGCTCGTAATATGCGCTGGCGGTAGCCTTTGCATCCAGCACACCGGCAAATGGCAGCACCAGAAACGGCAGCAGGGCCGTGGCGGTTAGCGGGATCGCTTCGGTCATCCACCACGCCGCCATCCACACCACCAACCCGGCAACCAGCCATGCCTCCTGCGGCATACCTGCGGGTGCGGGCACAATGATAGTGAGGGCAAAGGCCAGAATGCCGACGATAAAGCCGATGCGTTGCGCAGTCATTTGATGCCCCTCCCCTTAGCAGCCGAAGCCTAGCGCCTGAGAACTTGGCGGCAACCGGAAAGGGCAATTGGGGGTAAACATTGGGCAGGGGGTGGACCTATTTATCCCGATCTCGACCTGATCGGTCAGGCACGCGGCGGGCAATTTTAGGGCAGCACCGGCGGTTTGGTCGCCGCCAGCCCGGCCGTGTTCAAATATTCGCGGCGATCAGCCCCGTTCGGGTTCAACGGCGGCCACGAGAACCTGCGGGCCAGATTCGACTTCTAGGCTTTCTAGAACCAACATAAAATGCGGCGCTGATTTCCATCAGCGCCGCATTTTCTTTGTTTCTGGTGGAGCAGGCAGGACCGATATAAGTGCGCGGCTGCTCGCAATTTAGCTATTTATCGCCGGGCCTATTCTACCACAGCGGGCTCCGTTGGAATTGTTGGATCATCGAACGGGATAACCGTCACAAGTCCAACCAGGTCATCGCGGCGAATCAACTTGTTGATCTTCTGAGCGCGTTCCTGCAGCAATCGCGCAATGGCGCTGGGCACGCGAGTTCCCTGCGGTTCATCATTTACGATCAGATAGCCGTAATTGGGATCGCGCTCGCCTTTGGCCAGATCAGCTATATCCCGTTCATAGACATTTGACCGGACATCGGTTGTCTCATCGATGATTGAGATCACATCGGTTTCGGCGAGAGTGCGCAAGTGGCTCTTTAAATCGGCCGGCCATTGCGGGAAGAAATAGACCCGTGCCTCGTCGTAGATTTCGGAGACTTCCAGCACACTGCCGGACTTTTGCGTCCCGCGCAGCGAATTGACGAAATCCTTGCCTGATTTGTCCAGCAGGTCACTGACTTTGCGTGCTGTGTATGCTTCATTCTGAATCGACGGGCTGCCAATATCGCCGCGGAAAAAGCCGTAGATGACCTTGGGGTTTGACCAGTTCTGATAAACGATCTTGGTCCGGATATCCTTGGGGCTCATTTTCACGCCAGATACGGTGATAAAAGGGGCGTCGTCCAGCAGTAGGCCGCTGTCCCCGATAATCAGGCTGGCGGGTTGCGACACCGGATAGGCCAAGGCAATTTGTTCGATTATCGCCGCATTGTGCAGATTGATCCAGAATGCGAGTTGCTCGTTCCTGCCGAGTTTCGAAATGTCGACAATATCCGCAGTTCGTTCAAGATCCTGACGGTATTCGGTCAGCGATTTTATGATTTCGTCATCAAGATAGGAAAAGGTGACGCGATTTCCTTCCAGTCGGAAGCGGGAATCATGTCCGTAAACACGGCGAGTCCCAGTGAACGGCTCCGGCCTGACCGAACCTTCGCGAATGGATTTGCCCATCCGGAATACAAAATAACTCAGGGCCTCATCCCAGATCGTGTAATCGATCTGTGTCGCGACCGGATTGGCCTGGGGAATAAATTTCGCAAACCGCGCATCAGTCAAGGCTGGCTTCGAAAGCTGCAGTGCCGGGCTTTCCGCCACAGCATCTGACTGGGCTGCGGCATACGATGCTGTAGACAACAGCATCGACATGCCGATCGTCTTGATTATCTTGTGCTTCATGGCAATTGCAAAGGCCCCTAAGACTATTCGAAAATGGTGATTGCGGAAAATGGTCCCTTCCACATCACCGCATTCTTGTCATGGGATGTCGATCAATTTTCGCTCACTTTCGATGAACAGCGTTCGGGGCTCGACGAGACACTTCAAATGCCCGAGCCATTGAAAAGGGCGCACTTTTCAGCGCGCCCTCTGGATGATCGGGTATGTTGACCCGGTCTTCAACCACGACTTACTTCGGTGACAGTACCATCAGCATCTGACGCCCTTCGAGGCGCGGATACGCTTCGATCTTCGCGACTTCTGCCGTGTCGTCCTGTACCCGCTTGAGCAGGTTCATGCCCAGTTCCTGATGCGCCATTTCGCGGCCACGGAAACGCAGGGTGATCTTCACCTTGTCGCCATGTTCAATGAATTTGTTCACATTGCGCATCTTCACGTCATAATCATGCGTGTCGATATTGGGACGCATTTTGACTTCTTTGATGTCCTGCGTCTTCTGCGTCTTGCGCGCGGCGTTGGCTTTTTTCTGCGCTTCAAAGCGATGCTTGCCGACGTCGAGATACTTACACACTGGGGGATCGGCGTTCGGCGATACTTCGACCAGGTTCAGGCCAAGCATGGCAGCCGCTTCGATGGCTTCCTTGGTGTACATCACACCGACGTTTTCGCCGGTTTCGTCGATCACTCGGACCTTGTCCGATTGAATCATGTTGTCGTAGCGCGGGCCGCTCTTGATGGGCGGGCTATTCGTGCGCCGGGGTGGACGAGCTATGAGTTGGTCTCCTTGGAATTGCTTCAGGCCAGTTGGTGTTACTTCGGGCTACTTAGTGCCCAATGCGGAGAAACGCTAGGGGTTACGCCCAAATCCGTCAGAATTCGCCGCGCTGTGGAATTGGAGTGACTCCGCCTGCGTCAGGCTGCGTCTTGCCATAGGGCAAACTTCACCAGTTTGCCACCGGCAGGCAACATTGCGTGGATTGTGTTCGCCGGTTGCAATGCCTTGATAATGGCCGGGTCTGCGGCATTCATGCCGCCCGTCAGTGCGCCGAATGCGGGCATGATCATCCGGCCTGACCCTGCTGCATCGCGGCTGACGACTGCGCAGGGGCGGCGGATATGCCTTTGCCGCACGGTAATCTGCAGGCGGGGGTGGTAATGGCCGGAAAATTCCGGGCGCGTTTCGCCTGGCCGTGCCTGGTGCCGTAGGATCATCCCGGCAACCTCCAGCTCTTCTGCGACGGTACCCCCTGCCACGTTTTCCGCCGAACCTTCACCGATCTGCGCATCGTGGTTGCCGGTGATCCAGACCCAATCGGTGGCGCGGGTCAGCGCTGCCAACATGCCCGCCGCATGGGGTTCCAGCCGCGCCGCGCCGCCCGCGTCGTGGAAATTATCCCCAAGCGTAAACACCCGCCGTGCCCCGGTTTCGCGAATCGCCAGCGCCAGCCGTTCCAGCGTTTCGCGGCTGTCATAGGGAGGCAGCATCTGACCGTGCTTCGCGTAAAAGCTCGCCTTTTCCAGATGCAAATCAGCAACCAGCAGCGCATTTTCGCGCGGCCAGAACAGCGCGTGGCTGTCTGTCAGAAAGAATTCCTGGTCTGCGAACGAAAGGGGAACCATCGCTTGCACTTGCCCCAGCGCCTGCGGGATGGCAAGCCCGTTCACGATGACCGAAACGACTCAAACCTCCGCCGATCGCACCGCTCTTGCCAAAGAGTGGTTCGAGGATCTCCGTACCCGCATTTGCGATGAATTCGAGGCGATCGAGCGGGAAGCAGGCAGCGATGCCTCCTTCCAGTTCACGCCGTGGGACCGCGAAGAAGAAGGCAATGCCGATCCTGGCGGCGGTGTGCAGGGCCTGATGAAGGGCAAGGTGTTTGAGAAGGTCGGCGTCAATGTCTCCACGGTCAGGGGCAATTTCTCGCCCGAGTTTGCTGCCAGCGTCAACGGGGCAAGCGCCGACAATCCCGGATTTTCTGCTACCGGGATCAGTCTGGTGGCGCATCTGGCCAATCCGCATGTGCCAGCGGTGCACATGAACACGCGGTTCCTGACCACTGGCAAGGCATGGTTCGGCGGCGGTGCCGACCTTAATCCCCCGATCCCCTATGAAGAGGATACAGCTGAATTCCACGCCGCCTTCCGCGCAACCTGCGCCCGGCACAACCCCACGTATTATGACCGGTTCAAAAAATGGGCCGATGAATATTTCTACATTCCCCACCGGCAATGCCACCGCGGCGTAGGCGGCATTTTCTATGACCATATGGAAGTGGATGAATCCGGCGCCTTCGACCGCAATTTTGCGTTTACCAGGGATGTGGGCCAGACTTTCCTGGATATCTATCCGAAGCTGGTTCGCCGACGGATGAATGCCGAATTCACCGATGCCGACAAATTGCAGCAGCTCGAATGGCGCGGACGTTATGCCGAATTCAACCTGGTGTATGACCGCGGAACGCTGTTCGGTCTCAAGACCGGCGGAAATATCGATGCGATCCTGATGAGCCTGCCGCCGGAAGCGGTGTGGACCTGATATCCGGGATTATTGTCCAGCCGGATTAAACCGGTACGGCTAAGGATGCCGAATTCAGCTACAATCAAAACCTCGGCTAAGGGCAGCTTGCTGTGCTTCACGACCAATTACGGAATTCTACGGATCACGTGCTGAGGCGTCTTGGCTTAAATCCTTGCTTTGCCGCGCGGAAAGCGGAAAAGTTCAAGGGGAATTACCATGACCGATCTTCGAGATAACCCTCCGGAACGGGGCAACTGGTTCTGGATCATCGTGATCGGGGTCCTATTCGCGATCCTGGCTTACTGGTTCTATGATCCGATTGGCGAAGTGGCTGTTCCCGAGGAACCGGAAACGACTTTGCCCAGTGATGAATTCACAACCGCGCCGGAAGGCGGTGTGCCGGTGAGACTGCCGGAAACACCGATGACCAGTAAACCAATAGAGACAGGTGCTCCGGCAGGCCCTGCTACCCCCTCGGACAACGCCAGCCCCCCTCCGACAATGGCCGAGTAAAGGATGCTGGGGCGTCCATGCTTTGACTGGCATGGCGCGGCGCGATGAGGCTTGGCAGATGGATTGGCGCGGCTGGCATCGGCGCTGCTGCGCTGACGGCATTGATAGCAATTGCCGCGGAGCGGGCAGTTACCGAACGCAAAGCCAGCCTTGCCTCGGTCAGCCAGCAGGTCGAAACCCGGCACGGAACGCTTCAATATGCAGCATGGGGCGCAGGTCCGCCGGTGATCGTTCTGCACGGGGCGGGGGGAGGTTTCGACCAGGGACGATTGCTGGCGCAAGCCGTCGGCGGCAAAGGCCTGCGCTGGATTGCCATTTCGCGTTTCGGCTATCTGGGCAGCGACCTGCCGGAAGATACCTCGACCAGGGCGCAGGCAGAAACAATATCCGATCTGGTGCATGCGCTCGGGCTTAAGCGGGTTAGCATATTGGCGATGTCGGGCGGAGTGCCGCCGGCATTGAAGTTTGCCGAGCTTTATCCGGAGCGAACCGACAAAATGGCGTTATTGTCCTCCGCTCCCTTCACCCCGTTTCGCGGAGAGGTGGAGAATCGGCCGCTGCCAAGCTGGATTTATTCGAGATTACTTGGCACCGATGCGGTCTACTGGCTGCTGACTAAGGTTGCGCGCAATCAATTGATGGCGGCATTCGATGCCCGCCCGGAATTCCGCGAAAATCTGGCTGTGGAGGAAGTGGGCTTTGTAGATGATCTCATTGACGGGTTCCTGCCCGGGTCAGTGCGCCTGGCTGGCATGGCCAACGAAAGCGCCGCCGTGGACGCTGCTGCCAAGTACGATCTGGCTGCGATCACTGCGCCCGTGCTGGTGTTCCATGCCCGCGACGACGCGATGAATCCCTTCGCCATTGCCGGAATGCTGGAACAAGGGCTTCCCAATGCGCGGCTGACTGCCTTCGACGCCGGCGGCCACCTTCTGCTCGGCCACCACGGGGCGATTGCGCGGGAACTGGCCTGTTTCTTCGGGCCGGATTGAGTGCAAACGGTAGCGAGCGTGCGAAAAGTCCACTTGCGGAGCGACCGGCGATACTGCAATTGCCGAACCAACATGATGTTGGCGGAGCAACCACCGCGATCCGTGCCCGCAATCAATGCACATCACCTCCGGAGATACCGATGCGTTTCCTTGCCCCAATCCTGCTGCTGCTTGCAGGTGCGTGTTCGCCCACAGTCAAAGCGCCTGAAACGGTCACGATGGTTTCCCCGGTTCTGACCACCGAGGACGCGAAGGATCCGTTCACCTTTGCCGAGCCGGAAGTGGCGCGGGTGACCCATGTCGCGCTAAACTTGGCGCTTGATTTCGACACTCAGACGGTGGCGGGTTCTGCAACGCTGGATATTCAGGCGGCGGATGATGCGGATACGGTAATCCTCGACAGCAATGGGCTCGAAATTTCCGGTGTCACCGATGAAGGTGGGGCGCCGCTGTCGTTCAAGGTTGGTAACGTGGTTGAAGGCAAGGGCGCTCCCGTGACAGTGATCATTGGCGACACGCGCCAGATCACGGTTGTCTATTCCGCGAAAAACGCAGAGGCGCTGCAATGGCTCGCGCCGGAACAGACGGCAGGCGGCGAACACCCGTATCTGCTTAGCCAGGGGCAGCCGACGCTCAACCGTACGTGGATTCCGACGCAGGATAGCCCCGGCATCCGCCAGACGTGGGAAGCCCGGATCGTCGCCCCTGAGCCGCTGACAGTGGTGATGTCCGGCCTGATCGTGGGTGGGCCCGAAGCCGCCGGGGAAGGGAAACGCGCATTCACCTTCAAAATGGACAAGCCGGTCGCGCCCTATCTGATCGCGATCGCAGCAGGCGATATCGTGTTCAAGGAACTGGGCCCCCGGTCCGGCGTGTGGACCGAACCGGCCATGCTGGACCGCGCCGCGGCCGAACTTTCCGACACTGAAAAAATGATCGACGCGGCTGAGAAGCTGTACGGTCCCTATCGCTGGGGCCGGTATGACATGATCGTGCTGCCGCCCAGCTTCCCCTATGGCGGCATGGAAAACCCGGTCATGACCTTCCTGACACCGACTTTCATCGCGGGCGACAAGAGCCTGACGGGGCTGGTTGCGCATGAACTGGCGCATAGCTGGTCAGGCAATCTGGTGACCAATGCCAATTGGGCGGACAGCTGGCTGAACGAAGGCACCACCAGCTATTTCGAAAACCGGATTATCGAGGAATTATACGGCACAAAACGGGCGCAACAGGAAGCCGCACTGAGCTTTGCCGATATGGAAGAGGCGCTGGCGGAGGAAGGGATGGCCAATCCGATCACCCAGCTGCATTTGCCAGCTGATCTGGCGATCCCCGATGGCGGCGCGACCGGTATTATCTATGACAAGGGCGCAGTGTTCCTGCGTACGGTCGAAACGATTGTCGGGCGCGAGAAATTCGATGCCTGGCTGGAAAGCTGGTTTGACCGCCACGCGTTTGAACCCGCAACATCGGCCATGTTCCTGGCCGATATGCGCGAAAACCTGGTCAAGGGCGATGCCGAGATGGAAAAGGAGCTGATGCTGGACCAGTGGGTCTATCAGCCCGGCCTGCCCGGCAATGCCGTACGCCCTGATCCCGCAGCTTTCGCCGAAGTGGATGCGGCGGCAAAGCTGTTTGCCGATGAACGCAGCATCGATTCGGCTGGCTGGAAAAAATGGACCTCCGCCGAACGCCAGCGTTACCTCACCAAACTGCCGCAGAAACTGGAGGCGGGATCGCTTGCCGCGCTGGAGGAAAGCCTGAACTTATCCGCTTCCGGGAATAATGAGGTCCTATTCCTGTGGCTCGAGTTGGCGATGAAAAATCGTTACGATCCGGCCGTTCCTGGCGCAGAGAAGTTCCTGTCCACGGTCGGCCGCCGCAAATTCGTCGCGCCTCTGTTCGAGGCATTGATGGAGCAGGGCAGTTGGGGCCAACCAATCGCGAAACGCATCTATGCGAAAACCCGTCCGACCTATCACGCGGTAACCCAGGGCACGGTTGATAAATTGGTGAAGTGATGGCCGGAAAAGCAGGCGGAGCAAGCTTTCCGCTTGCCCTTAGCGTGGGCACACCGCACATCTAGCAGGCTATGCTACGCCAGTATGAACTTGTGGAACGGGTCAAGGCCTATGACCCGAACGCTGACGAGGCGCTGCTTAACCGTGCCTATGTCTATACGGTCCAGAAACATGGCTCGCAGAAACGCGCGTCGGGCGATCCCTATTTCAGCCATCCGGTAGAGGTGGCGGGCCTGATGACCGACCTGAAGCTGGATCAGGAAACGATCATGACCGCGCTGCTCCACGATACGGTGGAAGATACGCTGGCGACGATCGAGGATATCGAAGAGAATTTCGGGCCCGAAGTCGCGCGGCTGGTGGACGGTGTCACCAAGCTAAGCAAGATCGAGGCCATGCCCGAGGACGAGCGGGCGGCAGAGAACCTGCGCAAGTTCCTGCTTGCCATGTCGGAAGACATCCGCGTGCTGCTGGTCAAGCTGGCTGACCGGCTGCATAATATGCGCACGCTGCATTTCATCAAATCACCGGAAAAACGCGCCCGCATCGCCCGCGAAACGATGGATATCTACGCTCCGCTGGCAGAGAGGGTGGGCATGTATGAATATATGCGCGAGATGCAGCTGCTCGCCTTCGAGCAGGTCGAGCCGGAAGCGTATCAGACCATTACCGGCCGGCTGGAACAGATCCGCAAGCAGGACGGCGGGCAAGTGGATGCGATTGCGCTGGGTATGAAGCAGGCGCTGGCCGAGGCAGGGCTGTCGGTGAAGGTCTGGGGCCGCGAAAAGCATCCCTATTCGATCTGGAAGAAGATGGCCGAACGCCATGTCAGCTTCGAACAGGTGACGGACATCATGGCGTTCCGGGTGATCGTGGATAACGAAGCGGAATGTTACCGGGCGATGGGCGTGCTCCACACGACCTGGCAATGCATCCCGGGTAAATTCAAGGATTACATCTCCACGCCGAAGAACAATGGGTACAAGTCCCTGCATACATCGCTGATCTACGAAAATTCGATGCGGGTGGAGGTGCAAATACGCACCCGCGAAATGCACCGGACCAATGAATTCGGGCTGGCTGCCCACTGGGCGTACAAGCAAGGCGAACGGCCAGATGGTGCGGTTGGCTGGCTGCGCGACCTGATCGAGATTGTCGATGCGAGCCATGATCCGGAGGAACTGCTCGAGCATACCCGCCTGGCGATATACCAGGACCGAATTTTCGCCTTTACCCCCAAGGGCGCGCTGCATCAATTGCCCAAGGGGTCGACGCCGGTCGATTTCGCGTTCGCTGTGCATACCGATCTGGGCGCCCAGACGGTTGGCGCAAAGATCAACGGACGGCATATGCCGCTGCGTACGCCGCTGGAAAATGGCGATGTGGTGGAACTGATCAAGGGTAAGACGGCAGAGCCTCAAATGTCGTGGTTGGGCTTTGTCGTGACTGGCAAGGCGCGCGCGGCAATCCGGCGATCGGTCCGGCTCAAGGAACGGTCCGAAGTTGCGCTGATCGGCGGGAAGCTGTTCGATGAAATCGCTGCCCGCCTCCCTGCAAAAATCGGCAAGAAGGCAATTCGAGAGGCAGTCAAGCGGCTCGATCTGGAGGATGAGGAAGCGCTGATGTACGCCATCGGCGCGGCCAAGCTGGGCGACCGTGAGGTCATGGAAGCCCTGATCCCGGGCAGCACTTCGGCATTGCCCGAAGAAGATGCCTGGCCAAGGCAGGAAAACGCAATTTCGGTGCGCGGCCTGACCCCCGGTGTTGGCTTTCATCTCGCCGAATGCTGCCATCCGGTGCCGGGCGACCGGATCGTAGGCCTGCGCAGGATGGGCGAAGGGGTGGAAGTGCACTCCATTTCCTGCCTGACACTGGCCAGTGGGATCGACGCCGACTGGCTCGACCTTTCGTGGGGCAAACATTCACTGGGAGCGGTCGGGCGCTTGCGCGCAACCCTTTATGATCGGCCCGGAACTCTCGCGGAAATGGCGGGCATATTTGCCAAGAACCTTGCCAATGTGGTGACGCTGGAACAGACCCAGCGCGACAACCCGTTCCATACCTACGAAATTGATCTGGACGTACAGGATCTGGCACATCTGACCCGGATCATCAGCGCGCTGCGCGCCAGCGATGCGGTGGCGCAGGTGGAACGGATCTGAGCCTGTGACCATTCTCGGGATCGATCATGTGCAACTCGCCATGCCGCAAGGCGGTGAGGATATTGCGAGGGCGTT
>JBFEKH010000068.1:0-10930 GCA_041552775.1 Allopontixanthobacter sp. | reverse complement strand
TGGGCTCCTCAAGCCAAGCTGGTCCGGGAGCGCAACTGGAGCCCGATCGAAATCTACGACTACCAGAAATGGCGCGCGGAGTTAGGTTTCGTGCGTGCGTTCTAAGCCCCAATTATTTGAGCTTTAACGACCCCCTGACGAAGGGATCGGGCCAGATGCCGCGCTTTCGCCAGTAGGCCACATGACCCATCCGCTCGCACAATCCGAAGAACCGCTCGTCCGACCTGAATGCGGCAGTTGCTGGAATGAAAAGGGCTTGGGTGCGGCCCCAACCGGGCTCCGAATAGGTGTCTCTTATGCCTTCTCCACGCAGCTGCTGCACAACTGTACCGCGGCCAACGAACAGCCCGTCTGCAACGCGATATGCGCTATCGAGTTCGCCCAAGTAAGAGAATGCCATAATCGCGTTCACCGCTAGCCCCGGGGCCAGGCTGGCTGCCGACGTACATACTTCGACCGCATTCATTATGTCAGCAGACGACCGCGTGTCGATTGCGAGTAATGCAGCGCGCCAGGATTCGATACTGGGCGCCGTAAGGTCCGCTGGCCGACTTTCGACATCTTCGATCAGCGACAAGGCAGCCTGTGCCCGATCAGTGAAGGCATAAATCAATAATCGCGCATTCCAGACATAAGGATGGCGCGGCCATAAACGCAAACCTTGATCGATTATCTTGTCTGCTTCAGCGAGCTTGCCGAAGATCCAGTGGCGATATGCCCTCCGATGCTGACTCAAAGGGCTGAACGGTTCGAGCTTGAAGGCTCGTTCCCCTACTTCCCAATTGTCTTTGCAACGGCCGACACCTTGGTAAAAATGAGACAATATAGCTAACGCCAGGGTGTTGTCCGGTGCGTAATCAAGTACTTCTAGAAGAGAGTCCTCCCATTCAGCCCAATCGCCGAGATCCTGCCTTTGCTTGATGAGTGCAACATTGGCATTCGGCTCACGAGAGTCGAGGCTAAGTGCTTTGAGTGCTGATTCTCGCGCTTTATTCGGATCCTCCGTCACTCTTGCGAGCCAGCCCCAAGCGTCAGCCCTTGCGCTATCGATTTCAATTGCCGAACGGAAGAAGGGCTCTGCCTCGCTATGTGCATTGAGGCCGCCCGTTGCTTGGGCAAGGCGGCCTCGCTCAATTAACGCATCGACCTTTGAGGTGCGCGACAAGCGCGCAGCTAAGGTCGCTCCGCCAGCCGAAACGGCCGCGACGCAAATGCCGCCGACGACCATCTGCCTGCGGTCCATCCTGCGGAGGAAATTGGGGGTTCTAGCAGAGGGATTTGCTCCGCCGACCAATTCGCAAAACCTGTAGCCCACGCGCGGAACCGTCTCGATCTCGAATTCCGCACCGGTTTCTCTTACAACGCGGCGTATCTCCGAGATTGTCCGGTTGATCGCGTCGTCTCCAACGACGACCCCTCCCCAACATTGCTCAAGCAGGTGGTCCCGGCTCAGGACAGCGCCCTCAGCGTCGTAGAGCGTCAACAAGACCTGCATCACCCGTGGTTCAATTGTCGAGGTGCCCGTCGGACCAACCACAGTGCGAAGAGACGGCCGCACCACAGTATCTCCGAACGAGATTTCGACCCTGCGGGCCAAATCCATAAGCTCAGTCACTCAATATCTTTCGATGTTCGCGCTGGCAAAGCCATACAACAGCCAAGGCTTTCGTACTAGAACAAGGCGCTCCCAAACAGTCAGAAATCCTCCCTCGCCAAGAATCAGAACATAACTTCGAGACCCGCTCCCAATTCGCGCGGATCTCCCGCCGTCGCTAGTCCACTTGCGTCGAGACTTGTCAGATAGAAATGATTGAAGAGGTTACGCGCGAAAGCGAAGACCTTCCAGTTGCCCGGGCTCCACTCGGCTCGTGTGCTGATGTGATCCGCCCCGCCAATCCGCCTCGATGACGTATTAAGGTCGTCGTCGAAATAGCCGGACCTTCGAAAGTAGCTGAGGCTAAGAGAAATCGCAGGAAGAGGACGCCAATAGGCACCAAGCGCTCCGGTAAAGTGCGGCGAACGCTGAAATTGCTTGCCGATCAGCGGGTCGTCCGGGTCGGGGGTTGTGACTATCTTGGTGTCCAGAAGTCCGATTGAAGCGACAAACTCCAGCTTGCTCAGTGCCTGCCACGCCACCCGCAGTTCCGCCCCCTTGCTCCACGCCTTGGTGGCATTGCCGATTTCAACAAGAGAGAATGAGCCCCCCGGCGTTTCGATCGATCGCGTGACAGAACGCTGGGCGTTATCCATGTCATAGTAGAAGAAATTTGCCTCATATCGCAAATCACCGGAAGCGGACTTGCCGCGCAGAAACAATTCGAAATCCCAGAGGGTCTCAGGCGCGAATATATCCATTCCACCAGTGTCTGCGAGCAAAGTTGTCCCACCCGGATTTGCCGCACGTTGGATCAGTACCCCGACAGTGGTCTCGCTCGCGAGATCATAGGCGACAGAGAATTTCGGGAGAAACCGCGAAGTCTTGCCATCGTAATCGAGCGGTTTGGAGTCGTTTCCGGCTACAAGTGCTCCAGTGCGGCGCTGCCGGTCGGATTGATAGCGACCCCCAATCGTGAGGGAGAGAGAAACGACTGGCTTGACCCAGAATTCACCGAATAATCCGAAACTGGTCTGCCGATCGGCGAAATTCCCAATGCCAATTCCAACTGTCGTCACGTCTATAAACTGCGAAAGCGATATCCGGCCGTGGCTCAGACCGGCAACGAAGCCAGCTTCGCTCCTGTCGTACCTCACTACGGCTTCGAGTGTCCTGTCATTCTGGTCGATGCGTGTTTCACCGAGGCCGGGCGGCGCGAACCGTTCTATCTCCGTCCAGCCGAAGGAGGCGATTATATCCATGCTGATATTGGTTCCGATTTCCCAGCGAGGCCGCACGGTGAGGCTGTCGATCTTGTTCCGGAACACGCCGTAGCGAGCTCTCGTATCGCTTCGAACGCGAAAAGGTTCGCGAATTCCGGCAACCTGAGGAGCCTGCGACAACACGTGAGAGTATGTCGTTTCTACTGTTAGCGGTGAAATGAAAGTGGGGGTAAGAAGCAACTTTGCTCGTACCATATCGTAGAAGTCTCGGTTCGGATCGACTGCCTGGTCTCCGCCGCTAAGCCGGCTCACTGGATCTTCACGGCGCCGATCGACCGCAACCCGGAAGGCGGCTTGGTTCTTCAACAGGGGCCCGGTCAGCATTCCGGAAAATTGGCTTGTATCACGATCTGCCACGATAGCTCGCAGGCTGGTGTTCCAATCGAACTCCGGCACTTTCGTCTCGACAAAAATCGCTCCCGAGATGGAGTTTCGCCCCTGGGTGGTCGTCTGGGGGCTACGAAAGACTTCCACCCTTTCAACATCCCACAGTGCCTGGGCGCCAAATACGAACTCATAGTAGGAAGACGGTCGTCCATCGATGATGAGTGTTGTCCTCGGGCGGTTTCCACCAAGGAATGCCGGTAAGTCCCGCAGAACACCGGTCGTGTCCTGCCCCCTTATTGTTGGGCCCAATCCGCCCGAGCCTATCGTTACATTGGGCGTAACTTCAAGAATGCGGTCGAGTCTATCGGTATCCGGGTGCCTACCTATTTGTTCATCGGTGGTGACAGATACGCTTGATGCAGTCTCATCCACGGCCCTGCTCAAGCGCTCTCCGGTAACGATGATAGATGAACTGCCTGGTGTCTCCTCTTGCGCCAATGCAGGCCCGGCAAGGAATGCCGCAGCGATGCCTGATATCCAGAAATTACGTACGCGTTTGAACATGACGCACTTTTACCCTGTTTGAGCCTTCGAGCTCAACGAATTAGCACAGTCATCATGAAATCATCGGCCAATCATCGTCAAAGATCGGCAACCCTTCATGGGCACCGCAATTATTCAAGCGCATCATCGGCAGGTTCAGTTTTGCGAGGATTTGGCAAAGGAGTTCTGCATCATGGCACGTCGGTTGACTATCTCGCTTGTCTTGGGGCCGGTTTGTTTGGTCGCATTGGGTGCGCCAGGCGTGGCATTCGGCTTGTCGCCGGTCGGCGAATGGGGGCTGCGCCCGATATCTGGATGGCCGAGCGGCCCCGCTTGAGAGGACCGAAGACAATCGAGTTCCCGGGCGGCAGCGAGTGAGGCTGTCTTAGTCGAAAGACGAGGTCGAAGTGAAGGCTAACTAGGCAAACTCAGAATCACCGAGCTTATTTTGAAGGACACAGATATGAAGAGACATCTTCTCGTGCTAGCAACGACGTTATTGAGTCCTGCCCTTGCGTCCTGTGGCGGGTCAGGGACAGAGCGGATTGCCAGCGCTCCCCCGCCACCTACTTCTCCCGTGCCATCTCCAACGCCGACACCGACTCCGCAAGATGTCACTTTCATGGCGAAACCTGGGACAGGCAATTTCGCTCGGTTCGCGACCGGCGAATTGAGAGAGATAACATACGATCCCGATACCAAGACCTATCAGGTGAAGGTCGAGGACGGGAACTTCTATCCTGTGACCAGCAACAGGGAAAGTCCTTACTGGTACACTATCTTCCCACCGAGCGCGCCCGAATGGGGGGCTTCGGTGCGCAATGTCAGTTATGGCGAGGGGCTCAGTTATACGGCGCTAGCATCGTACATGACGCCCGACTATCGCAAGCACTCTCTCACCTTCGGACATCCCACTCCCGAGGAAGCCATCCCGAAGTCGGGAACAGGCAATTTCAAGGGGCCTATTTCCGGCGAGGCGATATTCCCCGCGAGCAGCGGCTGGGGTGATCCACCTTATGCACCGATCGCGGGCTCCATCTCATTTACCGTCGACTTCGGACGTGGCACCCTCTCGGGACTGCTTGACCCGCTCACAGACTGCGATTGCGAAGCACCTCGATTTAACGATTACAGCTTCACTGCGCTTTTGACCCGCAACGGTTTCGAGGGGAGCTTCGATCTCGCGGCCGGTCCGCATAACTTCATAAACGGTATTTTCACAGGGCCGGCCGCAGAGGAGTCCATGGGACTCTGGTCATTCCCATACTCCTACAATGGCGAAAGCAAATGGGTCAGCGGCGCCTTCGTGGCGAAACGAGGTCAGTAAAAGGTTTCTGCATTGCTACGAAGGCCGGATCCTGGAATCGAGGCTGATAACTGTACGCCCTTAGTCCAGTTCAATAATATCAATTGCGTCTGGACATGCGCCAATTGGTGGTTCGCCTGCCTAAAGAGAAAGCAGCCAACAGTCCGCTATCCACTCTATTCTGTTGAAAAACTCACGGTGTGTAATTTTACTGCGTATGGCGGCTTAAATTGAATAAACTTTCGCAGGGCGGAGAAGCGATGTGTCGTAACGGGCGTGGTAATTCGAAGGAAATTATTAGGTCTTCTAAAAGACCGGCTTTTTCAACAGAATACACCCAGTTTCGGCCATTCAGCAGGTTCCTGCATTTCACCAAAAGCGGAATGTCGGCTTATCCCACTTTTCATATAAAAGCAGACCCGCCGCTAACGACCCACAACCCCCTCTTTGATCAAATCGAAGCCCTGCGCGGTTTTGGTGCATATCGGTGGCGAAGCGATCAAGATCGTACCTAACGATCGCTTTCTGTGGATTTGGACGTGGCTTTGGCTTTCCACAATCGGGGCGCACAGATCCCACTGGAATCGCTCGCCTTAATGTCCGTTTAGCATAGTTTGTCGCCCAAAAGCTGACCACCCAAAATCGCACATTGAGGTCGCCGACCATGCCTGCAAGGCGCGATCGTATCTGAGGAGCGCAATGAACAACCCCGGTAAGGGTCGGCAGCTAGAGTTTGCAATGCTCGTCAAAAACAGGGACCGCTGGGGCCGAAGAAGCAGGTTTAATTGCATGGGCCAATAATGGTATCAAATACTCTGGACACGAAATCCATTACGGCTCCCAGATCATAGGCTTTTACCGATATTTTCGACGGGCCGAAAGGATTGGTCGTCACCCCCTATTTTTAGGCTGGTCGCTTGCGGAAACGAAACCGAAAAAATCATCTAAGGCCCCGGGCACACCAAAGTGCGCCCGGGCGCCACCGAGTTATGCTCCTGATCAAAACTCCCCGATCATTACAATATACCACTTTTTGGAGTTTGCATCATACTGGCATGCGAATAGATCGCGGAAGGTTTTCTGCGCTTCGCCCGGTGTGAAGCCAAGACCGCTCAGCCTCTCGCGATCTAGTTTGCTGAACTCAGCATATGCTGATTCGCACTCTCCGCGACTTGAGTATTGGATGCCGATGGGGTGAGCGATAGCCTGGGACGAAAAGACAGAACCTATAGCCATCAACAATATTAGCTTTTTCATCTTTATGGACTCCTAGCTTGAGGGACCTCAATTCTTATTTGCATCGTGAGCAAAGCAAATGATGGCAGACCGATGAATTCCTGATGATTTGCTTCTGGTGCTTCACGGCTTGTCCTCAGCTTCAGCCTCCATTCGCACGCATAGGTTTTTTGGATCGAAGCCGAACGAGCATTTCCCACCCAGTTTTTGCCGTTCAGCAGCGTTTTGGATTTCACCAAAAGCAGCCCGTCGGCTAATCGTGGATTTCTGATAAAAACAGACCGACAGGAAGCGACCAAGTTAGCGACATTCTCGGCACTGAATTCGTTACTCCAAAGCAGCTGCCATTCGATCGGACTGAACTTAGGGGCTCAAATTGAGCCACTTGAGGAACCTCGGCTTATGGCCCAGCAATCGCGACATGCAGTCGGATCGGAAGGCAATTGAGTGATAGTCGCGCCTAATCCGTTTGTTTGCGAGCCCCTAGGGTCTCAATCAATGGGTTATTGCTCGACACTTGATAGCACTTTGCTCTGACTATCTATTCCTGGGTTTTGTTTCTGCCCGCATTCGACGATAGTCTGTCTTTGCACCGGAGGGGGTCAATGGCGGCAATTATTCAATGGCTAGGAAAGTTGGGTCCGGCTTTGGCCGGGTTCGTGTCGCTCGCTCTGGTCATAATGCTGCAGCTTGCCAACCCAGCGGCGCTCGAGCGTGTTCGGATGCAGGTTTTTGATGCCTATCAGGTCGCTGCGCCGCGCGCGGACGCGGGCGCGGGCGAGGAATGGGTTGCGGTCGTCGATGTCGACGAAGAGTCGATTGAGCGGCTTGGCCAGTGGCCATGGCCGCGCACTGATCTTGCCGAGCTGACCCGCCGTCTGGGCGAGGCCGGAGCGGCAGCGGTTGTCTACGATATCGTCTTTTCCGAGTCCGACCGCACCTCGCCCGACAAGATCGCTGCGCGCTACGAGAAAATGGGGCGCGGCGGGGAATTGAGCGGAGCACTGGGCGCAGCGTTTGCCCGGTTGCCGAGCCACGACGCGCTCCTCGCCGAGAGTTTCAGCAAAGTGCCAGTTGTCACCGGGTTCTTCGTGGAAGCTAGCAAACGTGGACGTGCCGTCGAACCCAAAGCGAACTTCACATTGCACGGCTCGCTGCCGATGCAGAATGTCAGAAGCTATGCAGGATCCCTGCAGCCGCTGCCAGAACTCGAGGCGGCGGCTACCGGCAATGGCTCCCTCAGCCTCGAAAGCGATCCTGACGGCATTGTGCGCCGCGTCCCGCTGGTAGCGATACACAGGGGGACATTGGTCCCTGGATTATCGCTGGAAGCGGTGCGGGTCGCACGCGGAGCAGGGTCGCCAAACCTTGTGGCGAGCGATGGCAGCGGTGAGACGTCGTCGGCTCCAGGCGCGGCGGTAGCGGTGCGATTGGACGGCAAGGAAATCCCGGTAAATAATGCAGGCGAGATGTGGGTGCATTTCCCCAAGCAGGGCTCACGTCAGATGCTCCCTGCCTGGCAGATCATAACTGGCACAATGGCCGATGATACTCTGGCTCGTGCGGTGGATGGCCGGATCGTATTTGTCGGCGGTAGCGCGGTGGGCTTGCAGGATCTGGTTTCCACGCCGGTCAGCGATCGGATTGCCGGCGTTACAGTGCACGCCGCAGCGGCAGAACAAATCCTCTCCGGCCAATTCATTGAACGACCCGACTGGGCTTTTGGGCTCGAATTGATGCTCGTTGTGATCTTAGGCGGAATTCTAGCGCTGCTACTCCCGCGGCTTGGCGCAGCGAAGGGAGCGCTGGCGGCTCTGATCGGCGTAGGAGCGGTTGCGGCAGGAAGCTGGTTCGCATTTACGCAGGCAAATTACTTGCTCGACCCGACCTACCCCGCGCTTGCACTCGCGATGATCTATGGGGTGCAGACTGTGGCGGTGTTCTACCGCGAGGAACGCCAGCGCAGTTACATCCACGCCGCGTTCGACCGATATCTTTCACCTGAAATCGTCCGGCAGATTGCCGCCGATCCGGGAATGCTCGAGCTTGGCGGCGAAGAGCGGGACATGAGCGTAATGATGTGCGATATTCGCGGATTCTCGCGTATTTCGGAACGCTATAGCCCGCAGCAAGTGATCAATTTCCTGATCGGTTTTCTCACCCCGATGAGCGAAATCCTTCTCGAGCGGAGGGCCACACTGGACAAATATATCGGCGACGCAATTCTGGCATTCTGGAACGCTCCGCTCGATGATCCCGACCATCACCGCAACGCTGCACGTGCGGCGCTGACAATGATCGCAAAGACTGAGCAGCTCAACCGGACCATGCCCGATCGCGCAGGCGTCGTCTGGCCTGGCGAGGTGAAGATCGGGGTCGGCCTCAATTCGGGCCTATGCTGCGTCGGCAACATGGGCTCCAAACAACGCCTGTCCTATTCACTGATCGGCGACACGGTGAATGTGGCCGCCCGGCTTGAAGGGTTGACCAAGACCTATGGCGTACCGATCATCGTCGGGAACGCCCTTGCCGAAAGGCTTGAAGGATTTGCGATACTAGAAATAGACCGAGTGCGCGTGGTGGGGCGCGATGCTAGCGAGAAGATATTTGCGCTGCTCGGCGATGAAGGATTGCTCTCCCAGAATGATTTTGCCCGACTGGCCGGTTCCCATGCCGCCATGCTCGAGGCCTATCGGGCGCAGCAATGGGACAAGGCCGATGCTGCACTGGCCAAAGGCTATTCGGAATATGCGGCCTTTGGGATATGTGGGCTGCACGATGTCTTCAGCCAACGCATCGCCGCGCTTCGCCACAACCAGCCAGGCGAAAGCTGGGACGGCGTTTTTCAGGCTAAGCAGAAATAGCGGGGCAGAAATAACGGCGCTGATCAGTATCAGGGGATCGGGTTATTCGGACCGCCGACTGTGCCGTTGTTATCGTTAGTGTCCGCCGTGGGTTGCCTTGCAGCATCGTCGTCGTCATCGCCGCTCAGCAAGACACCAAGGGCCACCGCGCCGATAGCCGCAGGAATCAATTTCCCGAGCAACCCGCCGCCGTCCGCCGCGCGGGCAACTTCGGGTGCAAGTTGGTCCTGGACCTTTGAAAGCCCCTCATTTGAAATGAAGAAGGGTCCGATTGGCTGTGCGCCTGCACGTGGGATATAGGCTGCAAGGCCAGGCTGATCGAGCACGACGGTCTTTTCGCCGCCCTCGACTTCGACGAGTCCGGGCTTCAAACCACCTTCGGTTCCTGCACCTGGCCCGCGCAATACCACCAGCGTCGCCTCATCTTGGTCGCTCTTCACTTTGCCGACAAATTCCTCGTCCTTGGCAATCTTTTCAGCCTCTTTACCGACCAGTAGATCTAGAGCAGTGCCGCGGATGCCGATACGCCCGGCGGGAGTTTCGATTTGGGCGCTATTTACACCGTCCTGCCTCCCCGAGAAGAAACGCATGGCACCCTTGAAAAAAGTACCGAGGAACGAGCGTTCCTTGCCGGGGTCATAAACAAACCGATCAATCCTGAGTTGCGACCGGGCGCCAATGCCAAAGGTCGAACGATCGAGTAGCAAAATTTGCATCTGCGAGTGCTTGCCCGTGTCGATCAGATCGCCCCATGCGATGCGCTGTCGCCGCTCTATCTTGCGCGGCTTGGTAATCTTGGCATTACTTATTTTGACGTCGCCAACGACAGTCGCTGCATTGCCAACTTCGACCTGCTGGGCTGCAGAAGGGCTCGCAACCAATGACGATAAGACGATGCTGCCAGCGGTCAGCGAGGCGAACAGGCCGTCAGGTTTGCGCATTTTTTCAATCCTCCTCGGTGCGTTCGCACATGGCGCGGGCGTCAGTCAGGAGCTGTTTTTCATAATTCTTGGTCTTGAGCTTTCCGATCTCGACGAGTCCACCGCGCCTATCATCAATCTTGCACAAGTAGATCGCGTGGATCAGGCGCGCCTCACCCGACTTTGGGTGGGCTGCCAGAACACGTTCTAGTGTGGCGAGTGCCTCGAGATATTCGCCTCGACCAGCTTGCTCGCGCGCGGCGGCAATGCCCGGCGCTTCATCAGCCGAAAGATTAGACAGCGAATCGAGTTCCTCTAGTGTCTCTGCATAAAGGGGAGCGCTGGCCAGGGCGCCAAAAGCCAAGGACGCCCAGGCTAGGGATTTTCGAAATGGTAATCGCAGCATTTAGCGTACCCTCCTTAGGACGGATTATGACACAGAGGGGGCCCACCAAGCAACCAGCGCTAATGGGGGCTAATACGACCGCAATCTCTACGGCGGATAGTCCTCGCTTGCAGATTGCTAAGGTGACGAATTTGCACGCATGGCTGTTATGCGAAGCAATGGTGTTTGAATGTCGGCTTTCGCGAATTATCGTTCCAAGAGCGGACCGTTTGCTCTCCACCCTATTCTATTGAAAAACTCATGGTGCGTAATTTTACTGCGTATGGCTGCTTAAATTTAATCAACTTTCGCAGAGCGGAGAAGCGATGTGTCGTAACGGGAGTGGTAATTCGAAGGAAATTATTAGGTCTTCTAAAAGACCGACTTTTTCAACAAAATACACCCAGTTCTTGCCGTTCAGTAGCGCTTTGCATTTCAGCAAAAGCAGACTGTCGGCTTATCGTGGTTTTGT